>CAZIGT010000059.1:0-12735 GCA_964538465.1 uncultured Thermoleophilia bacterium
TCCAACGCCCCTAATCGGACGTTGCCGATAGGCGTCGGAGCCTCAGACTCGCCGAAATCGAACAGGAATCAAGCGGAAATCCAACAGAAGTCTGTTACATTTTGACTAGACGAGTTTGAGTGGTATGCTCGATGCCATGGCGGGCAAGCATGTGCAGATGTTCATTCTCGGCAGCCTGGCCCAGGGCGAAGCTCACGGCTATCAGCTGCTGGCGCGCGCCAGGAGGTGGGAGGTCGAGGATTGGGCCGGCTTCGGCGCAGGGTCCATCTACAACGCGTTGGGCACTCTCGAGAAGCGCGGCCTGGTGGAGCGCGTGGGCACGGAGCAGCACGGCGGTTACTCCCCGGCCACCGTGTACGCGATCACCGACGCGGGCCGGACCGAGCTGAACGAGCTGCTCCATACGGTGGCCGCCGAATCCGTGAGCCATGATCCGTTCGATCTGGTCACGCCGTTTCTCGGCCTGCTGCCGCTCGAGGAGCGGCTCGCGCTGGTCGAGTTGCACATCACCGACCTGGAGCGGCGCATAGCCGACGCCAAGGTGCATCTGGAGCATATCGAGCAGCACGTGGCAGACGGCAAGCCGCTCGACTGGGTGCTGATCGCCATTGAGAAGGGCAGGCGGGTCAACGAAGAAGCGCTGGCGTCGGCGCGCGAGCTGCTCACCCGCTGCCAGACGTGGGGCCCGCCGGACCCGTTGCCGCGCGGTGAGGGCTGCCTCGGCCGGCGGCAGGCCAGAGAGGCCGCCCGGGAAGCCCGGGCGGCGGCCCGGGAGGACCGTGAGCGTGCCCGGAATGCGGCCCGCACCCGGTCAGCGAGCGAGACCACCGCAGATCAGGGCGCCGGGCCGGCGACGGACGTGGCGGGCGACGCGGAAGCGGCCCACGGCGACATGGACGCGGAGTAGCAGGCAGAAGAACGCGCGCTCGCGCGCGATCCTGGGGAGAGGAAGCCGGAAGAATGAGCGAACGAAAGACCAAGTACGTGACGCTAGGCACGTTGTGCTTCGCCCTGTTCATGGTGATGCTGGACAGCACGGTGGTGAACCTGGCGCTGCCCACGATCCAGGACAAGCTCGGCGCGAGCCTCACCGGGCTGCAGTGGATCATCGACGCCTACATCCTGCTGCTCGCCAGTCTGCTGCTCACCGGCGGAACGCTGGGCGACATGTTCGGCCGCCGGCGCGCGTTCATGGGCGGCATCGCGCTCTTCACCCTGAGCTCGCTGGCTTGCGCGCTGGCACCGAGCACCGGGGTGCTCATCGGCGCGAGGGCCCTGCAGGGCGTGGGCGCGGCCGTCATGATGCCGAGCACGCTGAGCATCCTCACCAACACGTTCCCGGACGGGCGCGAGCGCGCCCACGCGATCGGCATCTGGGCGGGCGTCTCCGGCCTGGCGCTGGCCATTGGTCCGGTCATCGGCGGCTCCATGGTCGACTCGCTCGGCTGGCAGAGCATCTTCTACATCAACATCCCGGTGGGAATCCTGGCCATCATCCTGGCGGCGCGGTTCGTGCCGGAGTCGAAGGATCGCGAGGGGCGCAGCCTGGACCTCCCAGGCCAGTTCCTGGCCATCATCGGTCTTGCCACACTCACCTACGCCTTCATCGAGGCCGAGGACTACGGCTGGAGCTCGGGCCGTATCGTCGGCTGCTTCGTGGCTGCGGCGGTCGCCCTCTCGGTATTCGTGTGGATCGAGCTGCGCAGCCAGAGCCCCATGCTGCAGCTCAAGTTCTTCTGCAATCGCACCTTCAGCGGTGCCAATCTGGTCGGACTGATTGTCAGCTTCGGGTTCTTCGGGGTGATCTTCTTCCTGTCGCTGTTCATGCAGCAGGTGCAGGGCTATACGCCCACGGAGGCTGGTATCCGGCAGCTGCCATCGACTCTGGGCGTCATGGTCATGGCCATCGTGTCTGGGCGCATCGTGGCGCGCGTTGGTTCACGCTGGCCCATCGCCATCGGCTTGCTCATGACCGGCGTGGCACTCTGCCTGCTGACCAAGGTCGGACCCAACACGCCGTATGCAAACTGGTGGTACTACCTGCTGCTCATGGGCATGGGCAACGGCCTTGTCATGAGCCCCATGACCACGGCCATCATGGGCAGTGTGCCGGTGGCTCGTGCGGGCAGGGCGGCGGCCACGTCCACCACACTCCGTCAGGTGGGGTCTGTGTTCGGCATCGCGGTGCTCGGAACCATCGGCACAGAGCGCTTCACCCATCTGCTCGATTCCGGGCTCTCTGCGATGCACCTGCCGGCCTTCGTGGTCGACAAGATCGAGCAGATCGCCGGACAGGGAGGCGGCGCGGTGGCCGGCGCGGGCGCGGACGACGCCGCCGCTGCGGCGGCCGGCATAGACGTGGCGGCCATCAAGGACATGGTGGTCACCTCGTTCACGTCAGCTACTCACCTGGCCATGTGGATCAGCGGCATCCTCCTCCTGGCGGGCGCGCCGCTGGCGCTGGTGATGATCCGCCGGCCCCGCGAGCCGGCCACGCAGCTCACCGACGAAGCTCAGGCTGCGGGCGCTGCCGGAACCGCCCGGCGCGCGACCGCCGGCACCGCCGCTGCCGCCCGTGCTCCCGCTGGCGCCGCCGCCGCTGCCGCTCCTGCTCCCGCGCCCACGGAGCTCTGAGCCTGGGCCCGCACCGCGCCCGTGTCCGCGGGGGGTCTGAGCCTGGCGCTCGCCGCGCGTCGATTGTGCGGCCCGGATACGTTCTTCCTGCCGCCTGCCGAGCCAAGGTCGTCGGGCTGTCTGCTGACGTGTGGAACGACCCCGTGACCCACATTCCGCCGCGGTGTGGTCACACTGGCGACTCGTGACCACATTTGCCGTGAGTAGGGGTCACAGGGTCACAACACGGGTTGCGCAGATGTGCCCGCGCGCGTACGCCGCGGAGCCAGTCGACCCGGAGGCGGTCGACCCGGGAGTGGCCGGCTCGGCTGACCCAGGGCCAACCGACCCAGGGTGGTTGGCCTAGAGGCGGCCGGCGATCTTCGCGGCGCCGAAGGCCAGCGTGTTGGTGCCGGCGTGAGCCAGCCAGGGCGCCAGCAGGCTGCCGGAGTGCAGCCGCAGCCAGCCGAACCAAAGGCCGGCGGCGGCGGTGAACAGGACTGCGCTGGCCACTATGCCCACCCGCTCCCAGGCGCCTGCTCCGGCTGCAGCCTGGTTCAGGTCGATGCGGCCGAGGGTGGACACGACGTGCCAGAGGCCGAAAGCAATCGCGCTGAGCGCCACCGCGACCCACGGGCGGTGGTGCTTCAGGAACAGGCCGAGGAGCGCGCCGCGGAAGATCAGCTCCTCGGCCAGGGCCGTGCCGAACGGGATGCGCAGCAACAGACGGTAGAGCGACTCGCCGGTGCCGGCCTTGAGCACCGTGTCGTCGAGGAACCAGCTGCGGGTGGCCGGGATGGCTACCACCACGGCCACCCCCGCAACGATCGGCAGCAGCCACAACGCGCCGAGTCGCAGCCCGGCCGCCATGCGGTCGCGGGCGAGGCCGAGGTCGCGCCAGCCCACGCCGAGGCCGCGGACCGTCAGCACGGCCGTGCAGGCGAAGGCCAGATTGACCGGGACGTAGGCCGCCTCCGGCACCAGATGCACCAGCAGCATGCCGTAGACGAGTACGAGGCAGACCGCTGCGACCTCGATCGCGGCGGCCGCCCCGCTCGACCCGTCACTCGATCGGGAGCTCATTGATGATCGCCTGCAGCGCGGCCGTCTTGTCGTCGCCCCAGCCCGGTGGCGAGAGCAGCTCGTCGAAGGCGGACACCATCATGTTGCCGTAGTTGTGCCCGTGGCCGGCCGGAACGAGTGTGGCCACGAACTGGTTCACGCTCACTTGTGCCCAGGTGACGAACGGGTACCAGCGCATGCTGGGCGAGACGTCCGGGCCGCGCGGCTCGCGCAGCCAGTCGGGCTCGTGCAGCAGAAGGTCCCAGCTCCACCACACGACCGGGTCTGATGCGTGCTGCAGATAGATGATCCGCGGCTGTTCCCAGATGCTGTCGAGCTTCGTGAGGTCTTCGGCCCTGGCGGCGAACCGGATCGTCTCGCCGTTCTCATAGGTCGGCTGCCACTGCGGGCTGCCCGCGTCACGGTCTGCCTCGAAGTCGCGCCACGGCTGTGTGTAGTTCGGCGTGCCGGAGAACAGCGCGCCCTGGGTGCGCGTGGTCATGTCCTGCTCGCCGCTGAAGGCTCCCTGCATGCCGTAGGAGCCGAGGCTGAGGCCGTAGGCGATCAGCCTCGGCCGTTCGTTCTCCGGCAACTGCGACCAGCGCTCGTACACTGCCTCGAACAGCGTCTGGCCCGCGATGCGGGGCTCCTCCGAACCGAACAGGAACGAGATCCAGCTCGGCAGATACGAGTACTGGATCGCCACGATCGCCGTGTCCCCGTTGTACATATACTCCAGGGTGTCGACCGACTGCGGCTCGAGCCATCCCGTCCCGGTCGGCGTGGCGACGCAGAGAAGGCTGCGGTCCCACGCATCGGTGCGATCCAGTTCGCGGACGGCGAGGTCGGCACGCTCCTTCGGCGTCCCAGCGCTGTCAAGGCCCGCGTACACGCGGATGGGCTCCATGGGATCGGCGTCGTTGAAGTCGCGCAGCTCTTCCTGCGTCGGCCCGCGGCCCACGAAATTCTTGCCCTGATATCCGAGTGAATCCCACGTCACCAGGGATCCAGGACCGCCGGAACGCTCAGGCACCTGCGGCTGCGTGACGTGCTTGGGGGTCGTCTCGTTCTTGGAGCTGTAGATGTGGTCGCAGACGGCGATGAACCCGTCGATGAGCCCACGGTTGGCGATGAAGTACACCAGGATGAGCACCACGACCCATGCCAGCGCTACGCCGAAGCGTCGTGGGATCCAGCGGCCGAGAAGGCGACCGAGCCATCGGCTCAGGTGTCGCAGCAGCCGTCCGATGGCCAGGAAGAACGCGGCGATGAGGAGCGCCACGCCTACCACGGCGGCGCTGCCGCCGGATCCGAGCGGCTCCTCGTCCACGAGGAGCCGCACCGCGTACTGCCAGGTGTGGCCCAGGTGCACGGCGCCGCCGACCGCCGCGACGCCCACGACGGCTAGCACAAGCCACGCGGTGCGCATCACGCGGGGCGAGATCTCGCGGCCCACGAGCCTGCGTACGGCCCAGCCGAGGAAGGCACCGATGGCGTAGCCCACGATCAGGCTGCCGCCGCTGGCGATGCCCTGGTACAGCCACGCCAGCGGCAGAAGCGACGGCGTCAGCGAGAACCAGAGGAAGATGAGGGCGCCGACGATGCCGCCCCAGCTTGGCGGCCCCGGCACGTACCACTTGCGCTTCGCTCGCCCTGCCCCGCCCCGCTTGCTTCGGCGCTCGCCGCCGCCCGCGGGCTCGGCCTCGAGCGGCTCGTGCTCGCCTGCGCGGTCGCTCCGGCGCTCGCCTTCCGCGGGCTGCTTCCTGCGCGGAGCGTGCTTGCCCGCGCGCTTCCCCGCATGCTTGCGCGCGTGCCGCTCGCTCCGGCGCTCGCCGCCCAGCCCGAGCGCCTCCTCGTCGCGCGCGTCGCCTGCGCGTCCTTGCTCGTCCTGCGCACTCGTGTGCCTCGCCAAGCCGGGCGCTCGCTCTGCCTCGGGACTCCAGAGGTCGCCTGTCGGCGTTTCGCCGGTGCGCCCTGCCGGGGTGTCGTCGATGCCGTCCGCGGGCACGTCGCCCTCCTTCGCACTTGAACCGTATCGAAGGAGGGTTCGCCCTCGGCAGCCTCAGCCCCTGCCCAGCCTGGTCGGCCGGGTCCCTTGCTTCGGGCTGCGTACGTAGACCTCGGTCCCTCCGTTCGCCGTCCCCGCCGATGGCCGCGTGTGGGCTACGTCGTTCTGAGCGAGATCTCGCCTGGAGCTTCAGTCGCCGCGGTGCGACGCTGAGCCGCGGCGGGTCAGCCGCCCGATGGTTCCAGGACGATCAGCCCCTCGGCTGCCGCTGCGCGCTTCAGTTGTTCGTCGAACGCGGCGAATGCGAGGTTGTCGGCGCCCGCGGCCGTCTGCAGAGCACATGTGGAAGCCAGGTGGATGGCGTCCATGCCACGCGACCCGTGCCGCCAAGTCATGTTCGCCGCCAGTCCTTCGTCGACTGCCGTGCGCACGTAGTCCGGCCAGCGTTCCCGGAGCTTGTGGGCCAGCCTGGTCGCTGCGGGCACGGTCAGGCCGCCGGACAAACGGCGGCGGCTCACAGCCAACACCTTTTCGGAGAGCGTGATCGCGGATGTGATCATGAGGCTCGCGGCGTTGGCCCACAGTCTCACGTCGTCGCCGTGCGGCTCGGGCACGAAGAGCTTGAGCAGCGCACTCGTGTCCAGGTAAAGGACCACCAGTGTCCGCAACTCGGGGGAGCGAGGACGGCGCTGGACGGGCCTGCGCGCAGGAAGGGTAGGCCGCAGGCGGTCGCGGTGTCGAGGGTGACGACCCGCGCTCCCGGATGACATCGACCGCTGCCCTCGACTGCGGGAGCGCAGTTCGACCCCGCTACTCGGCCCGCGCGCTCCGAAGCGCCAACTCAGAACGGCCCCGCTACTCGGTGCGGGCGCCCAACGCAAGACACGCCGCGCGCGGGCGCAGCGGCAGCAGCGGCAGCGCCGCGTCCGCTACTCCGCGCGGTCGACCTCCGAGGCGCCAGAGGTGGAGATGTCGCCGAGCCGGGGCTGGCCGATGTACTTGAGCTCGGAGGCCCCGCTGAGGTCGGCCCAGAGTGTGCCGTCGATGCGCACCGTGCACTCACTGGCGCCGCTCATGTCTGCCTTGAGATCCCCGACGTTGAAGTCAGAGAGGTCGGCCTGGCTGGCGCCGGATTCCTCAAGTGTCAGATCCTCGCAGGAACCCCTGAGATTGGCCTCCGAGCTGCCCGAAAGGTCGAACGAGCCGCTCGCCATGGTCCAGGTGCCGCCGGCCTCGCTGGCGCCGCTCAGCGAGAGCTCCCCGTCGCCGGAGTGCAGCCCACCGATGTTGATCTCGCTGCTGCCGCTGAGACCGATCCTCACCGGCCCGGCCTGGTCGAACTCCATCACACGGCCCTCACTGGAGCCTGAGAGCTCCACGCCGCGCAGCTCCGGCAGGGCGACGGTCGCCCTGAGGGTGACGTTGCTGTAGCTGTTCATGTTCTGAAGGCCGATGTGCAGGGTGTCGCCGTCCACTTCAGCCTCGAGATACTTATAGATGTTGTCGTCGAGCTCCATGGTGACCGCGAACGTGTCGGCCTGGACGATGTGCACTGTGAACGAGCTGCCCACCTCCACACGGGTGAAGTCCGCAAGGTCGAGGTTCTTCTTGACCACGTTGCCGGAGCCTGAGATGAGCCCACATCCGGAAGCGATGAGCATCATGGTGGCCACGGTCGTCATGGCCGCAAGCGCCACGATGACGATCCGTACGGTGCGTCTGTGCGTCTTCATAAGTACTCCCTTGTGCTACCGGCACGACTCCGCTCGCCGGCGACTCCGCGCTCTCCGTACGCCGCCGCCACTCCACGAGCCGGCGAACTCCGAGCTATCTGCACACCGCCGCCACTCGGCGAGCCGGCGTACTCCGAGCCACTACTGCATCGGCACGACCCTACGACCGGCTGCCCGCTCCGTCGTCTACCCACCGTGGTCATGTGCGTACCACCTCGGGAGGATTCGCGCAGGGCGACGCCGGCTCCTTGGGGGCGGTATCGGCACCTGCGTGGCGCAACGTCGGTTCCAGCGTTCTTTCGGCCATAGCGGGTGGGGGCGTGTAGCGTATGAGGTGCGATGCGGGGACCCGAATACCGCGACAATGTGGTCACATTTGCGTTCTGTGACCCATACTGCCGCCAGAGTGGGTCACAGGAGCAGATCTCCGTGCGCACGTTGCCGCCTGTCGCCGCGCCGTCAGCGGCAAGGACAGGCGAAAGTCGCGGTGCAAGTCCGGCCCCCGTGAGCCGGGTGTCGAGGCCGCCTGAATACTGAACACTCCGCGCCGGTCGAAATCTGAACACCGCTGAACTCCTCGACCGGGGACGAAGGCGTTGGGGGCGGCGGGTCGCTACGGCTGCGGAGCGGAAGCCGAGGTCGTGGCTCAGAGGCGAGTCACGGCCGCGGTGTGAAGAGGTGGTCGGAGACGAAAGCCTTTGGTGACGAAGGCCGGCCTACGGTCGTGGCGTGAAGAGGGGGTCGGGGACGAAGGCCGGGGAGGCGACGTTGCGGCGGGCGATCGCGGCTCAGGGCCGCGGGGTGAACAGCGGGGCGGGGACAAAGGCCGCGGAGGCGACGCCGCGGCGGTAGGCGCGCAGGGAGCGCGGCGTCGCATCTATGCGGAGGTCCGACCAGGAGCCGTCTTCGTTCTGCCAGCGCTCGCTCCAGAAGCTCTCGGCGCGCACGCGGGGCCAGCGACCGGCGGCCAGATCGGGCAGCGCCTGCGCGATCCAGCGGCCCCCGTCGCCCGTCCGCGGGCTCTTCACGATGCCCCACTCCAGCACCGCCAGGGGTCTGGTGGCGGAGAGTGCCGTGAGCTCGCCGTATGCCGAATCCATCTCGTGACGGAACATCAGCCAATCGTCGCCAGGCAGGATCGCCCCGTAGCAGGAGACTCCGATCCAGTCGATGTACTCGTCGCCCGGGTAGTAGTAGCGATAGCGGTTCCACCACTTCTGCGGCCAGGAGTCCCAGTTCACGTGGAACACCCAGGTGATGTTGAGCGCGCCCTCGCTGCGGAACAGGTCGATGATGCGACGGTAGGCGTCGCGGAACCGTTCCGGTCCGTCGGGGTAGCTGGGGTCGCCATAGCCGTTCGTGGTGCCGCCCCCGTTCCAGCGTCCGTTCCAGGGGAACCAGCTGCCGTTCACCTCTACGCCGAACTCGGCCAGGATGGGATAGCCCAGGTCGCGCGCCTTGCGGGCCCAAACGCGGAGTTGCGTGTCGAAGCGACCGTCGATGAACTTCTGCATGGAGTAGCACGGGCAGGCCGTGCCCTGGGTGAAGCTGGTCCAGGGCATGAGCCGCACGTAGGGCACCCTGCCCAGCTTGTGGATGGTGGCGAACGCGGCAGCCGGGAACGTGATGCCGCGCGTCCAGCTGTTGGAGAAGTAGACCCAGGCGATGTGCTTGCCGGCGTGGCGCTCGAAGGAGGTGGTGCGTTTGGCGGTGACTCGCGTACACGGGTCGCCCAGGTTCGGGTACGCGGCGTGATACAGGCCGGCGGCCGGCCGGGCGAGGACGAGGCCTGCGCTCGCTTCGTCCCGCGCGTCTGCGGCTTCTACGGTGCGGGCTGCGTCGGTCGCGTCGGTCACGTGGGCTACGGCGGCTGCGTCTCCTGTGCCCGCTGCGGCCGCCGTGTCTGCACCGGCCTCGGCGGACGCACCGCAGGCCACCACGCCGGCCAACAGCACTACCTCAGCCCAGCGCGCCATGGCACCGACAATCCGTCTCTCCCGGTCCACGCAGGCCTCAACCGTCGGTGAGCAACGTGAAGCCGAAGTCATTGAAGTCGCGGTCGAAGGCGAAGGCCGTGGTGAGGTCGAGCCGCCTCATCACGGCGAAGCTCACGCAATCCACCCAAGAGAGGCGGCGGCGACGTTCGGCGAGGACGAGGGACAGACCGGCGTCGTGATCCTCCGGCTGGACCCAGATGAGCGTGACCGCCGGCAGCATGCGGTTGACGAAGCGCTGCGCGGCGGGCAGCCCGAACCGACGCTGCAGGACCGCGAAGGTCTCGAGCGCAACGTAGTTGGTGGTGAGAAACGGGACGTGGGCGCTGAGGTTGGTGCGCCACGCTTCGAGGGCCGCCGCGTGGTGCTGGTCGTCGGCGTCGATGAGCGTGACGAACGCCGAGGTGTCGGTGAAGATGTCTGGAGTCCCTGCGCGGCCGTTCATGTCTTGTGCCCGTCGCGGCGGTCGTCCGTGGGTCGATCCGGCTCGGTCTCGTACGCCGCATCGACGAAGTAGTCGTCGTGCCGCTCCGCCACGTCGCCCGTGCCAGACCGCTCCGTGCCTGCTGCTGCGATGGCTTGTGCCACCAGGTCGTCCCAAGCAGGCCGGCCCCGACGCCGAAGATGCTCGTCGACCGCCTCCCGGATGACCATGGCCATGGAGACGCCGCGCTCCTGAGCCCAGCGCTTCAGCTCGCGAGCCTGGTTGTCCGTCAGTTGGATCTGGGTTCGAATCACCGGAAGCCCCTGATGTGTAATCACATTTGCCTCGATGATAACACTCCTTCCCCGGCGCCGGCGGTTCTCCTCGTTCGCTGCTCGTGTGGCCTCGTCAGAACCAGTCTGCCGTCGTCAACCACGGTCGGGCAAGGGCCGGCGGGGAACGCAAACCGCTCCCACTCCCAAACGCTTGTGCTTCCCGCCGTTCGGGCGTAGACGGCCCCAATACGAGACTCCTGAAAGAGCAACCCGGCACACGGGGGGCGGAGATCCGCCCGGGCACGTGACGGCCACCTTCATCCGGCGGGGAGCCACTGGTGAGACCGACCCGCGGGTCGGTCTTCGTGCTTTCCGGGGGCGGCTCTTCTGCTCCGCCGCGTACGTGCCGCACTCAGGCGCCAAGCCGCCGCCGGCACGGCTCAGATGGAGCCGCGGGTCGCCTTAGGGCGACGCTGCCAAATAGTGAGTCGAGAGAAGGAGGGGGACGTGGACATCGTGATCGACTGGGAGAGCATCTCCTGGGAGGAGTGCGAGAGCGAATCGCCGGGCTACCGCGACAAGAAATGTGTGCGTGAAGGGCAAGTGGTGTGGCTGTGCGACATCTCGGAAGGCTACAACCGCGAGGGCGACTGGTGCACGGAGCGGCACCTCTTCTACGTGGTCGCCGGTGAGGCCACCGTGCGGTTCCGGAACGGAGACAAGGCCGTCCGCCTGCGGGCGGGCGACGCCGGTATCGTGCCCGCCGGTGAGGCCTATGCCCACAGAGTCGAGTCCGCCGCTGGCGAGAGCATCCGGTTGCTGCTCTTTGAGCAGCCCTGAACGCGCTGAGCAGCCCTGACCGCGCCGGCGCGCCCGAGTCGGGCCTGCGCCCGAAGCGACGAAGCATCCGGATCCTCACGCGCTATACTTGTCCGCCCGGCGTTTCTGCCGTCGGTCGCCGAATCCGGCATCGTGGGCCGCTAGCTCAGTTGGGAGAGCGCCGCCTTTGCACGGCGGAGGTCAGCGGTTCGAACCCGCTGCGGTCCACCAGTCAGTCTGCGCGTCGTCGGTATCGCGTTGCTGTGCTCCTCACGCACCCCGCTTCCTGGCCTCGAGAAGCCGCTGGGCTCGAACAACACCAAGGGCAGTCAGTGGTGGTGGCGCAGGGCCATCGGCTGGTGCACGGTCTTCGCCAGCTGGTGCTACTGGAAGGCCGGCAGCAAGGTCTTCCGGCCGAACGTCTTGCAGGCCGGCAGAATCATCCGCGCTGGCTACAGCCAGTGGTCGGAACAGATCCTCATCGACGCGAGGGCCGGACGGGTGACGGGGCTGCGCCTGGTCAAGCACCCTCTGCCGGGCGACCTGGTGCTCTGGGACTGGGACGGCGGCTACACCGACCACACGAGCGTCGGCGAGGTCTACGACGGGGGCAACGTCACCTCGATCGACGGCAACGTGGGCGCCGGGTATGTGGAGCGGCGGACGCGGTCGCGGGGGCTGGTGGCGGCGTTCGTGCGGGTGACGGGATAAGGCCATGCCGGAGCGTCTGTCCCCTGTCCGGCGCAAGCGAGATCACCCAATACGTGTTCGATGGTCCCCTCACGCGGTCCTGGATTCCCAATGGCGACGAGTGCGGTGACGGCTGCTGTCATTGGCAGTCTACCGACGGACAACGGTCTCCACCCGCGCACGCGAGCTGGGAGGACAGAGAGCAGCAGTGCGTGGCCGAAGAGCGCTCCGAACCTTTGGATCGGGCCTTGGCCGGATCATGCGTAGTCAGGACGCACCCGAATCGAATCCGGCAGTCCGTTGCTCATTGCGGCCGTACGTGGCTTCGGGCGTAGTCGGGTCGGGCAACGTTGCCAAGAATACGACTATCGCCACGCTAATCATTGACCAGTGAAGTACTATAGCGACGACAGTCAGCGGTGGAATGCCTGCTTCTGGCAATCGTCGTGGGACTCTTCGTCTCCACCAGCACGGCATCCGCGTGGACCTGGTCTGCCTCTGGTGCGCGGAGCTGGGCTACTAGCAACTGGAACAACAACATCTACAACACCAGTCTCGGTGGATGGACAACTCTCAGCAACAGCTGCACCACATTCCTCTGCAACGCTTGGCACTTCGGTGGCAACATCCCCTATGACACGAGTGGGTCAGGCAACCTTGACCGCTGGTATGTATCATCTGACTCTGTGTCATACTACTGGTCCACATCATATACGGCTGCGAGTCATATGTTCAACTTCTTTGCCCACAATGAACCGTGGTCCTCGATTAGCTACAGCTGGGTTGGGCACTGGCGGTGCGACACCTCGCCGAACTACAACACGAGTCTTCACTATGCATATGCGCTGTACTACGACGAGAATTTCGATGGCACGTTCCAGCATTGGGATCACTCCGCAATCGAGACGGTCAACAATGGCACGTCTACCTATGATCCCAGCTACACGGGAACATTGTGCTGCCAGCGCAACAACAACAGATTGAATGTGCTCTACAACATGAAGGACCGGGTCCCGTTGGGCACACTCAGCCACTACGCTGTGAGGTCCTACTACATCCACTGACTTCGTGTGTCTCCGTGCAGCAGGGGGAAGCTGGATAGGGAGGAGGTCTGGAG
>CAZIGT010000060.1:0-9065 GCA_964538465.1 uncultured Thermoleophilia bacterium
TGGGCTCGTTGATGATGCGCATGACCTCGAGCCCGTATATCTTGCCGGCGTCCTGGGTGGCCTGGCGCTGCGCGTCGTTTAAGTACGCCGGTACGGTGACCACCGCCTCGGTGACCTTCTCACCCAGGTACTCCTCTGCGTCGCGCCGCAGCTTCTGCAGGATCATCGCCGAGATCTCGGGCGGTGAGTACGTCTTGCCCTGGATCTCCACGGCCGCGTCGCCGTTGGCCGCCGCCTTCACGCGGTACGGCACGATCGTCATCTCTTCCGAGACGTCGCCGTACTTGCGGCCCATGAAGCGCTTGATCGAGCAGACCGTGTTCTCGGGGTTGGTGACGGCCTGGCGGCGGGCAACCGTGCCCACGAGACGCTCTCCACTCTTGGAGAACGCCACCACCGACGGGGTCGTGCGACCACCCTCCGAGTTGGTGATGACGGTCGGTTCGCCGCCCTCGAGAACGGCCATTGCGCTGTTGGTCGTCCCCAGATCGATGCCGATCACCTTTCCCATGCTGTTCCTCCTCTTAGGGCGACGGAGCCTGTGTAGCCGCCCGGTCCGTGCCTGCTCAAGCCTGCTCAGCCGGTGCTGAGCGCGTACGTAGAATAGAACTTGAGTGTGCTTGTGTCAACTTTGTTGCCATTCAGCGCGCATGTGAAACATGGGCATCGGCCGGCCCCAGCGCCGCGGCCGCAACCGGCGCGCGCCAGCCGACCGCACCCCCGTGGGCAGACACCTCATACCCTTGGGACGCCTCGGCCCGCCCGCGCCTGTATACTCGGGCGCCGATGCTGGTCGACCTCCACACCCACACCATGCCTGCCTCGAGCTGCTCACAGATCGAGCACTCCGAGTACGTCGAACGCTGCGTGGCCCTGGGCGTGCAGGCCGTGGCCCTCACCAACCACGGCGAGATCCGCGACAACCTGGTGCTGGAGGACCTTCTTGCCGAGCACGGCATCCTGCTCCTGCACGGCGTGGAGATCAGCACCGTGTTCGGCGACTTCCTCGTCTACTCGCCGGACCTGGAGTACCTCAGCACGCTGCGCCCGGTCCAGGATCCCCTGAGGCGCATCCAGATACCGGAGCGCGCTGCCGTGGTCTGGGCGCATCCCTTCGCCGGCGGCGGCATGAGCCGCTCGCGCTACTTCCCCGGCCTGGAGGACATGGTGGCGCCGCACGTAGACGCCGTGGAGGTATACAACGGCAACTGGCCGGCCGACCGCTACGTGGACGGAGCCGCCAAGATCGCACTGAAGACGGGCCTGCCGACCACGGGCGGCAGCGACGCGCACCTGGCCGACGCCATCATGTGCTGCGCCACCCTCGTCGACGTGGGCGCCGGGCAGCTGCGTTCCACGTCAGACCTGGTCGACGCCATCCACGAAGGCCGTATCGATCCGTGGCGCGACGAGGACCACGAGAACCGGCGGCGGCGCCTGCGGGTCGACTAGCACGCGCGCCGCGCCGCCACGACGGAGGGGGCAGATGCAGGAGCTGCAGATATCCACGAGCCGCGCCACGGAGCTCATCGACGTCACCGACCGCATCGTGGCGGCGGTCAAGAAGGCCGACCTCAGCCGCGGCGCCGTGGTGGCCTACGTGCCGCACACCACCGCCGGCATCACGATCAACGAGAACGCCGACCCGTCGGTGATCGATGACATGCTGACCACACTCGCGCGGCTCGTCCCGGCCGACCTGCCCTACACGCACCGCGAGGGCAACGCGCACGCCCACGTGAAGGCGAGCCTCGTGGGCAGCAGCGTGACCGTGCCCGTGGAGAACGGGCGGCTGCAGCTAGGCACCTGGCAGGGCGTGTTCTTCGCCGAGTTCGACGGGCCGCGGCGGCGGCGGCTCCTGGTGCAGGCCATCGCCGCCGAGTGAGCGGCCCGCACGCTGCGCGCCGCAACGTGAGCTGCACGGCGCGCCACCCCGCCGACCGAGCGGCCGGGCGCGACCCGAGGCGCTACGACCCGGCGTACTCTCAGCGCCCCAGCGTGCGCTTGAGCAGGTAGAGCAGCGGCCCCGCGTCCAGCCGGCCGCCGCCGTGCTTGAGCAGCAGCCGCGGCGAGTTGTACTTCTGCCCCAGCGACCACCACGACTTGATCTTCTCGCCGGCTGCCGGTGACGCGAACCACTCGGGCCCGAATTCGTCCTGCAGCATGACCCGCCAGGCCGCCTCCAGCAGCCAGGCCCGCAGGTAGCTGACCACGTAGAAGCCGTCGTCGACGTCCGTCAAGTACCACTCCCGCGGGAAATCGACCAGCGTGACGGCGCTGAGCGTGTCGTGGTAGACGTCTGCCATGGCGTCCAGGCTGCCGTTCTGCTCGTGCAGGCGCAGCTCGTACATGAGCTTGGCGACGTAACGGCGCACGAAGTACAGGTCTGAGATGCGGCTGAAGCGCACGAACTCGTCCGAGTCCGTGTAGCCGATGTGCTTGGCCAGCCAGTTGGGATCCGAGACGAGGTGGTCGAAGAGGAAGGCGAATCCCTCCGTGACCGCGTTGTCGCCCAGGTAGCGGTACTCAAAGGCCAGGTCGGGACCTACATGGGCGAAGTGCTCTGTGTGGCCGCATTCGTGCAGCAGGGCCTGGTAGTCGTCTTGCCCGCCTTGCGGCAGCACGCACAGGTAGATCTCCTCCGGCACGCGCACCGGAGCGCAGAACGCGCGCGGTGACTTCTTCTCGCGCTTTCCCGTGTCCAGGTGCACGTTGCTCTGGGCGGCCAGATCGATGCCCAGGCCGGCGAGTGTCTGCTCGAGCGTGGGCAGCAGACGGTCGGCCGTGAAGTACGCATCGTACTCGGGCGCCCGGAAGAGGTAGGCCATGTCCCAGGGCCGCAGCTCGTCCAGCGAGAGGTCGAGCTTCTGGCGCACCAGCGCCGCCAGCGAACGCTCGTAGACGCGGTCCGTGTCCTGGACGAGCGCCTGCATCTCGGCGCAGAACAGGCTGTGGTCCATGGCCTTGATCTCGGCGAACAGCGCCTCGTAGGTGGGGTAGCCGAGGTCGACGGCGACGGCGTGAGCGCGCCGCCAGTATTCGTCGTAGAGCGGGTTGAGCTGCTCGGCGACCACGCGGCGACGGGCGTCGTAGATGGCCTGCCGCCGCGCCCGATCCGGCTCGTTGGCCTGCAGCACGCTGGCGTAGCGATACGGCACCTTCTCGCCGTCGACCTCTACTGTGGCGGCCGCTTCCACCTCGGCGGCACGGTCGCTGAGCTCCTTGACCTGCTCGCCGATGAAGCTCTCGGTGATGAACGTGAGCAGATACGCAAGACGCCGGCGCTCGTCCTGCTCGGTGATCGTCTTGTACCTCTCTTCGAGCTCGTCGAGCGTGGCGCGCCCGAACAGGTCCTGGAAACGCCCGTAGATGGAGGCGGTGTCGCAGTCGTCCTTCTGCCCCGAGTAGTGGAGGTAGTGTTCCTTGTCGAGCGCGCCGATGAACTGCTCGGCGCGCAGCCTGTACGAGTGCAGATCGACAGCCGTCAACGTTGACCTCCCGCAGCGCTCAAGACGGGCACGGCTCCAGTGTCGCACCCGCCTTGAAGGCACGTTAGCACGTCGCCGGACCGCTGTGCAGTACCCGGACCGCCGCCGGGGGTGGACAATCGCCGGCCACGGTACACTTGCCCGATGCTTCACCCCGGAATGTCTCTCGATCTCACGGTCGACCGTCTTGCCTACGGCGGCCAGGGCGTGGCGCGCCATGAGGGCTTCGTCGTCTTCGTACGCGGCGCCGTGCCCGGCGATACGGTGCGCGCCACGGTCACACGGCGCAAGCCGCGCTACGCCGAGGCGCGCCTTGTTGAGATCGTGTCGCCGTCGCCGCTGCGCCGCGCGCCGGTCTGCCGGCACGTCGGCGAGTGCGGCGGCTGCGAATGGCAGTCACTGGACTACGTCGCCCAGTGCGAGCTCAAGCAGTCGCAGGTCGTCGAGTCGCTGGAGCACATCGGCCATCTGCACGACTTCGCCGTGGAGCCCATCCAGAGCATGCCGGAACCCTGGGGCTACCGCAACAAGATGGAGTACTCGTTCGGCGAAGACGCCGACGGCCGGCTGCTGCTGGGCCTGCACCGCCGCGGGTCGTGGCGAGAGATCGTCGAGATCGAGGGGTGCCGTCTGGCGCCACCGGAGATCGAGGCCGCCCGCGCCGCCGTGGTGCAGGCCTGCCGCGACCTGGGCCTGCGCGCCTACCGGCGCGCCGGCGATCACGATCGCCGCCGGCCCGACGAGGACGCCGACGGCAAGAGCGGCGACCTCGCTGTACGTGCCGCAGCGGACGAGGACCTCGCTGCGGGCGCTTCGACAGCTCGCCTGCCTGTCCTCGGCCGCGCCGCCTCCCCGCACCCGGACGACTCCGGCCCATTGCGTCACCTGGTCGTGCGCCGCGGGCTGGCCAGCGGCGACCTGTTCCTCAACCTCTTCGTCAGTCGCCGCACACCGCAGGAGCAGGATCTCCTGGAGCGCCTGCGTGGCGCCTGCCGCTTCAGCAGTCTCGCCGTCACCGTCAACGAGACGCCGGCGGACGCCGCCGTCGGCGTGGGCCCGTTCATGCTCCACGGGCCCCCTCACTTCCGCGAGACGCTGGCCGGGGTCCCGCTGCAGGTGCCGGCGCTCGGCTTCCTGCAGACCAACAGCGCCATGTGCGAGAGGCTCTACGACACAGCGTTGCGCTTCGCCGAGCCCGACCCGCTACGTCCGGCCTTCGACCTGTACTGCGGCATCGGCTCGCTGAGCCTGCCCCTGGCGCGGCGCGCGGCCAAGGTCATCGGCATCGAGACGCAGGTAGAGGCCGTGGAGGCGGCGCGGGAGACCGCGCGCCGCAACGGCATCGGCAACGCCGCCTTCCAGGCCGGCGACGTGCGGGTGGCGCTCAAGTGGATGCTGCCGCTGCCCGAAGGCGAGCGTCCGGCCGTGGTTCTCACCGACCCGCCGCGCGCCGGCATGAGCAAGAAGGCCGTCATGCGCATGGCGGCCTTGGAAGCCGACCGCATCGTCTACGTGTCGTGCAACCCGGCGACCCTGGCGGGGAACGCGGCGCAGCTCGCCGAGCTCGGCTATGTGCTGCGCCGCGTGGCGCCGGTCGACATGTTCCCGCACACACACCACATCGAGACGGTCGCGCTGTTCGAGTCCGCCTGAGGGCCGGCGCGCAACGCGGCACAGGCACGGCCGCTCATCGTCGAGCGATGGATGCCCCACGCTCCACGGGCCGCAGACACGGTTTGCGCCCACGCGCCGCGAGCCGCAGACGCCGCCTGCACCGCGCCCGCCGCGCGGCGCGCCGGCCCTACGAGCGGTCGGACGTCTCCTTCTGCCCCGGCCGCCCGCCGCGCAGGCCGCGGAAGAGCAGGTCGGCGTTCACGGCAAGGAAGCCCGCCGCCATCCACGGCAGCGCCGGCATGGCGGTCACCCATCTGGCGGCCACCATCGCTGCGGCGATGCCTGCCGCGACGCCCACGATGGTCGCCGTGGAGCGCAGGGCGAGGGTGCGGGCCGCGCCCACGTACAGCGCGAAGAAGATGAGGTCGGCCATACCAAGCGCGCCGTGCACCTCGCCGACCGGGTAGCCCGGCCAGGCCAGGGCCACCGTCAGGTAGCCCACCGCCTCCTCGGCGTTCTCCAGCAGGACCTTCGTGGGCCCGGCGGCGACGCTGGCGATGTCCACTATGGCGGAGAGCCCCGCCACCAGCACGATCACCCCCTTGCTGGTGATCGCTCCCGCCAGCCAGTAGCCCAGACCGGCGGCGGCCAATGTCTTCACGATGTTGGCCGCCGGCTCCCAGCCAAGATAGGAGAGCGGTATCGACACGGCGGCGGCCACGGCGGCGACCAGTAGCCCCAGCAGGCCTGCCGCGCGCAGCGGGCTCAACCCGGCGATCAGCGTCGCGAAGAGGCTCAGATTCACGACCGTGGAGACGAGGAGGCCGGTGTTCTCGCCCGCGGTGGGCAGAAACGCGGCCGTGTAGCCCCAGACAAGCAGGAGGATCGCCGCAGCGGCAGCAAGCCAGAGGCGGGAAGGCGACTCGGAGTACTCTCGGTCCAGACGCGGCACGGCCCGCGGCCGCATCAGTACGGCGGGATGGCTTCGTACCACTCCCCGAGCCGGCGGAAGGCCCGCCAGAAGGCGGACTTGAGCCGCTGCTCGTCGAGCGACCGGTCGATGTCCGGCGTGGCGAGCACCTCGATGCTTGGAGTGAGCTCCACGATCTCACCGGGCGCATACTCAAGAGGCGCCGCCAGCGGTACATCCGCGGCGTTGATGGCCGCCACCACCTCTTCCCCCATCGCCACGATGAGCTTGGGTTCCACGATGGCCAGCTCACGCCGGAGGTGCGCCAGGCAGGCCCGCTCGGCACGACCTGGGTCCACCCCACCGCACTTCACCACGTTGGTGCCATACAGCTGCAGCGGGTCTATTCCCAGGCGCTGACAGCTCTTCATGACGGCCATGCCACCCCGCCCGTAGAAGGCAACGCCCTCCTGGCACTCGCTGGGGCGCGCCTGGTACTTGAGCAGGAGGATGTCCGCCAACGGGTGGCCGGAGCCGATCACCGGCATGCTGCGAGCGCCCGGGCAGAGACGGCAGCGGAGCACCTCTCCGGTCAGCTCATTGATCTCCGAGATGGCCCGGGTGAGGTACTTGTCGTAGATCTCGTTGGGCTGTGCCAAGCATCACCTCTCGAGGAGGGTAGCCGGTTGCTTGAGGCGCCGCTGCGGCATCGCTCTCGATCGTTGATTCGCGGCGCCCGTGATGACTCCTCGTTAGCGGTTGCTGCCTCCCCCGCCGCGCAGGCTGCGCCGCCTGCCGCGCTCGCGGGCGGGGTCCGGGTCGGCCGGTTCCCGCTGCCGGACCCCGCCGTCGAAGCTCGTCTGTATGAACTTGAGGCCAGTGAGATAGAGATAGCTCTTGGGCCTGCGGATGATCCGACTGTCGGCGAGCGCATCGAGGAAGTCGTGGCGGCCGTCGAACTGCGCCATGGCCGTCATGGCCGTGCCCAGTCCCGGCAGGACGTGCGCGTCGCTTCCCGCAGCGGCCGGTATGCGGTAGCGCTGCGCGAAGAGCTCCGCTCGCTCGTTGAAGGCGGGGAACGCGAGCCGCGAGTTGAACACCTCCACCACGTCGATGTCGCGGACATGCTGCTTGAGGACACCGTAGCTCGGCACCGTGTGCAGGCGATCGAAGGGATGCGGCAGGTAGACGATGCCGTCCTGTTCCTTGATGGCCGCGACGGTCTCGGCGAAGCTCATGCCGCCGGGGATGCTCTGCTCGAGGAAGAGGCCCACCACCTCGCCCTCGATCGTCTTGACCTCCTCGCCGACGATCACGCGCACGCCGTACTCGGCGGCCAGATCGCGGCCCTCGAGCCCACCGTCCGCGCTGTTGTGATCGGTGATGGCGATGACGTTCAGGCCGCACTCGCGGGCGCGCGCCAGCAGGTCGCGCACGGGCACCACGCAGTCCTTGCTGTGGTCGGAGTGCATGTGGAAGTCGGCGAACAGCTCGACGACGGGGGCGGCGCGGCGCTCCTCGTCGCGGATGGCCTGCGCGCGCACCGACCCGGAGACTGCGGCCACGTCGACGACAGCCTGAGCGCGGGCGCCGCGCGCGCGGCGGATCGGCGCCCGCCGGTGGACGATGCTCGCATACGTCTCCTCGAGCTCCGCGGCGATCACGTCGACGTCGTAGCGAGCGGCCGCCTGCTGCGCCGCGGTCCCCAGTGCCGCGCGCCGCGGCCCGTCTACCGCCAGGTCCAGCAGGAGCCGCGCCAGCGTGCGCGACTGACGCGGCGGTACCAGCAGGCCGTTCTCGCCGTCGGTGACCAGCTCGCGATGGCCGGCCACATCCGACACCACCGCAGCCAGGCCGGCGGCCATGCCCTGCACAATGCCGACGTCGAACTCCTCGGCCTCCGGCGCCGGCGCGCAGAGCACGTCGGCGGCGGCCATGATCGGCGCCAGTTCGGCGTCGGTGACAGCCTCGTGGTAGCGTACGCGACCGGCGAACGCCTCGGGCACCAGGGCCGCGAAGCGCTCCTCGAGGCCCGAGCCGCACACATCCAGTCGCAGGCCGGCAGCATTCGGCTCCAGCCGTCGCAGCGCCCGGAGCAGATGACGGAACCCGGAGCGCGGCGCGGCGGCGCCGGCGAACACGATGCCGATCTCCCCGTCGCGGGTGCCGGCGCCAACCGGAGCGCCCGGATCGCCCACCGGGGCACCCGCGCCGGCCGCCGCGGTGGCGGCGCGGGCCTGCGCTTCCCGCCGCGCCGCCGCGAACAGCGCCGTGTCCACGCATTCGGGGACGATCACCACTTCGCCTTCGAAGGCACGCCACACCGAGTCGCGCACGCTCCGCGAGACGGCCAACACGCGATCGAACGCCTCGAAGTAGCGCTGCAGGGCCGCGCGCCGCGCCAGCCAGTAGGTGCGCGACTGCTCGGAATCGATGTGGAAGGTCGCCACCAGCGGACAGCCGGCGTAGCGCAGACTGGTCCAGCCGATGCCCGGTACGAACGGCTCGTGCACGTGCAGCACATCGAGCTCCTCCGAGCGGAGCAGCACGTCGACATTGCCCAGCAGGTCGGCGGTGGCCGCGATCAGCGTGGTGCCGCGGTTGGGCCGCACCGAGTAGGTGCCCCCGGCGAAGAAGTGCCGCGGGTAGGGCTCGTCCGGATCGAAGACGGACGCGCGCTCGTCCATGAGCAGCTCGCGCACCTGCTGGCGCGTCTGGCGGACGACGAGACGGTCGGCGCTGGGAGCGATGATGGTGACCCGGTGCCCGCGCGCCGTGAGCCTATCGGCCACGGCAGCGATGTGGCGGTTCACGCCGCTGGGCCTGGACCACGAATATGGCGTCACCATGCCGATAGCGAAGCCCGAGCGCTTCATGGTCGTCCCTGAGAGCGATGCCGGATCGAAAGTCGTGGGGCGGCGCCTGCGGCGCCGACATGGCGGCGGGCGTCGTCATCACGGGCGGGGTCGGCACGGGCTGCGCCGGGGCGATCGGGCGCGGCACCGGCTGCATCGGCGGCAGCGGCTGCTGGACCGGTTGGGCCGCGGGCTGCT
>CAZIGT010000060.1:9075-12656 GCA_964538465.1 uncultured Thermoleophilia bacterium
GCGCCCCTGCCCGCCTCGCCGGATCGAACGGCGGGGGGCGGCCCGGGCGGCGCCGCCCCACGACCTCCCTATACCTCAGCCGCGCGAGAGGAGAGTGGCGCCCTCGCCCTCGCCGACGATGAACTCTTCGGTGTACCGGCGGCAGACGTCGTCGTGGAACTGCACCGGCGGCGACTTCATGAAGTAGGAGCTGGGGCCCTGCAGCGAGCCGGAGAGGCCGCGGTCGAGGGCGATCTTGGCGCAGCGCACGGCGTCTATGACGATGCCGGCCGAGTTCGGCGAATCCACGACCTCGCGCTTGAGCTCGATGTTGAGGGGCACGTCGCCGAACGTGCGGCCTTCCAGGCGGATGTAAGCCCACTTGCGGTCGTCCAGCCAGTCAACATAGTCACTGGGACCGATGTGCACGTTGCGGGCACCGATGTCGTAGTCGAGCTGGCTGGTGACCGCGTTGGTCTTGCTAATCTTCTTGCTCTCGAGACGTTCGCGCTCGAGCATGTTGAGGAAGTCCGTGTTGCCGCCCACGTTGAGCTGGCTGGTGCGCTCGAGCTTGACGCCGCGGTCGCGCATGAGCCTGGTGAGCACGCGGTGCACGATGGTGGCGCCGACCTGGCTCTTGATGTCGTCGCCGATGATAGGCACGCCCGCCTCGACGAAGCGCTTCTGCCAGTACGCCTCGCGAGCGATGAACACGGGGATGCAGTTCACCATGGCACAGCCGGCGGCAAGGATCTGCTCCGCGTACCACTTGGTTGCCTCTTCGCTGCCCACCGGCAGGTAGTTGACCACCACGTCGGCCTGGGTCTCCTTGAGGATGCCGACGATGTCTGCAGTCGATCCGGGCGCCTTCGTGATGACCTGGCTGAGGTACTTGCCGAGGCCGTCGTGCGTCATGCCGCGAACGACCTTGACGCCGGTCTCGGGCACATCGGCGAACTTCACCGTGCAGTTGGGCTTGACGTAGATGGCCTCTGAGAGATCCTTGCCGACCTTGTTCTTGTCTATGTCGATGGCGGCCACGAACTGGATGTCGCGGATGTGGTAGCCACCCAGCACGGGATGCATGAGTCCGGGTACGAAGTCGGTCTTCTTGGCGTTCTTGTAGAACTCGACGCCCTGCACGAAAGAGGACGCGCAGTTGCCCACACCGATGATGGCGACGCGCACAGGATTGCCCAAAATCGGCTACCTCCGTGAGTGGCTGGCCGGAGACGGCTGCCGTGATATGGACCTCCCGTACCTGCATGGTACGGAGGCGTCCCTTGACGCGAGCATAAGCGGCGGGAGTATACCACGGCAACCCGGGCCGGCCGGCCGCGCGCGGACCGCCCCGAAGCGGCGCGCGCGCTCAGACGGACGGCGCCGACCGGTCGGCGGCGCGCATGGTGCGGTAGACGTGCACCACGCGCTGGCCGACCGTGAACGCCGTGAGCGCGGCCAGCGCGAAGACGAGCACGTCCAGCACGTGCCACTGATTGAGGATGAGGCCGGTGATGAGGAGCACCAGCCGCTCGACCCGCGACATGATGCCGACACGGCACTCCAGGTCCAGCGCCTCGGCGCGCGCCCGCGTGTACGAGACGAGGAAGGAGGCCACCAGGAACACGAGGGTGGCGACGAGCTGCGCCATGTAGTCGACGCGCACGTAGAAGACAGCGAGGGCGCACAGGGTGGCGCCCTCCGCGATGCGGTCCATGGTGGAGTCGAAGAAGGCCCCGAACGACGATTCGCCGCCGCCGCGGCGCGCCAGTGTGCCGTCCAGCATGTCGCAGATGGACGCCACGATGAGCACGATGCCGGCCCAGAACAGGTGGCTCATGACGATGAGCGCGGCGGCGCCGAGATTGAGCACGATGCCGGTCATGGTCAGCATGTTGGCGGTGACGCCCATGCGGATGAGCCGGTCGACCAGAGGATAGAAGCCTCGCCTGAAAGTGGAGTAGAAGGACTTGGGGTCTATCACAACGCGGATCCCATGGCCGGCATCGAGGTACGCATTGTCAAGCTCACGTTCCTGAACGTCGGATCGCCAGGGCGGCGATGGATGGACTGGTGGGCCGTGAAGGATTCGAACCTTCGACCTTGGGATTAAGAGTCCCCTGCTCTACCAGCTAAGCTAACGGCCCACGCGAGGCGCGGGATATGGTATCAGCCGTCCACAGCTCTGCCAAGCGTAGGACGTGTGTGCGCGGTGCGCGGCGCGCCCGCCGGCCGCAGCGTGGCTCGGCAGCCGCGCCACGCACGGCGCAGACCCACGCGACGCCGTCCGGGCGCTACTCCGCGGCGCGCTGGTCGCCGACCGGATAGCCGGCCTCTTCGATGGCGCGACGGACGTCTTCGGCGTCCGCGCCATCCCCGCTCAGACGCACGTCCACGGTCTTCGCGACGACGTCGACCTCGACGGACTGTACGCCATCGAGCGCGCCCACCGCATCCCCGATGGCCCGCTTGCAGTGGCCACACGCAATGGCCTGCACGCTGTACACGATGTGAGCGGCCTCACTCATCGGCGGGCGCCTCCGTTTCCAGCTCGAGCTCGGCGAGGGTGAACGTGGCCTGCTTGCCCTCGCCCAGGTCGACGGTGATGCTGTCCCTCGTGGGCAGCAGCTCCACCACCTTGCCCTCGCCGGCCGGCGTGGAGACCATCTTGCCGCGTCGCGGCGCGCGGTCGCGGAAGCATGTGTACGTCTCGCGCTCGTACTTGAGGCAGCACATGAGACGGCCACACACGCCGGAGATCTTCGTGGGGTTGAGCGGCAGGTTCTGGTCCTTCGCCATGCGGATGGAGACCGGTTCCTGGTCGCCGGCGAACAGCGTGCAGCACAGGCGCCGGCCGCAGGAACCGTAGCCGCCTATGAGGCGCGCCTCGTCGCGCGCAGACACCTGGCGCAGCTCCACGCGCCGCTTCAGCCGCTCCGACAGCTTCGACACGAGCTGCCGGAAGTCGACCCGCTCTTCGGAGAAGAACGAGACGAGCACCTTGCCCTGGTCGAAGGTGGATTCCACCGAGATGACCTTCATCGGCAGGCCCGAGTCGGCGATGAGGTCGTCGGCCACCTCCCGGGCCTCGCGCTCGAGCTGATGGTTCTCCTCCAGCCGGCGTAGGTCGTCGTCGCCGGCCTTGCGCGACACACGCTTGATGTCTCCCGGCACGTCCGCGTCTTCGACCTCGGTGACGATTGAGACGGCACGGCCCACGTTAAGGCCACGAGCCGTCTCGACGACTACCTGCTCGCCGCTGTGCAGCTCGAGGTCGCCGGCGTCGAACAGATAAGGTTTGCCGCCGTCCTTGAAGACGACGTTCACTACGCGTCTCACGAGGCAGCTACCTCCTCGATCCTGCAGAACAGCGCGAGCAGAGCCAGCTCGCCGTCGACGTTGAGGCTCAGGTCCTTGCGGGTGGCCTCGGCCGCCGCCAGGGCCCTGGCCGGCCGCGTCCCACTCCCGGACGCGGCGGCCGCGATGGCGACGCTCCTGTCTATATTCAAGAGTATCCCCGTTCTGTCCAGGCCGGCCACCCAGACGTCGCGCAGCACGGTGATGACCGTATCCACGGCCTCGAGCGCGACGCGGCGCGTCTC
>CAZIGT010000061.1:0-8055 GCA_964538465.1 uncultured Thermoleophilia bacterium
GGCCGGGACCATCGACCGTTCGGGGGTTGGGACCGTGGTTGGAGCAGGGATCGGTGACGCATCGGGGAGCGCGGCCTCTTCGCCGAAGGGTGGTTCTCCAAGGAACGGCGCTTCTACGGTACGTCGTCCTTCTTCAGGGAACGGCACTTCTTCGGCGCCGCGTTCATCCTCAACGACCGGTCCGGCCTCGGTGGGCCGTGCCTCCGCGACCGGTCCGGTCTCGGCGGGCCGTGCTTCAGCGACGCCCGCCGCGGACTCCCGCAGCTGCTCGCCGATCTCGAAGCGGACCAGGGTGCAGGGGATTGGCCCGTTGCGCAGTTGTGCAGCCGGGCGCACGCCGCCGGCTCCGAGCTGCGCGGCCCGTTCCTCGTCGGCGAGCAGCACGGCCGCGCGCCAGCCGTCGAACTGCGTGCGCAGTGTCTCAGCGAGACTGCGATACACGCCATCGACGTCTGGGCCGCGCAGGCGCTCACCGTACGGCGGGTTGGTGGCCACCAGGCCCGTCGTCACGTGCGCCGCCTGGGACTGGGTGGCTGCGAACGGGTTGCGGAGTGCGCCCACGTCCTGCAGCTCGACCGCGACCATGCCGCTGAGGCCGGCGCGCAGGATGGCGCTGCGGGCGAGCGTCACGGCGCGCGGGTCGTTGTCGAAGCCCAAGATGGGCGGCAGGCCGAGGTCCCGCGCGCGGGTGGACAGCGCCGCGATGCCGGCCGCGCGCCGCTCCGTGGCCTCGTCCACGGCGCGCTGCCAGGCGGCCTCATCGTGCCCGCGCCAACGCAGGAAGCCCCATTCCTGCCGCAGCAGGCCGGGCGCCGTGTCGGCGGCCATCAGCGCCGCCTCTAGAGGCAGCGTGCCTGAGCCGCACAGGGGGTCCACGAACCCGGCCGTCTCCGCCATCCGCGGCCAGCCGGCGATCGTCAGCATGCCGGCGGCAAGGGTCTCCTTGAGCGGTGCCTGCGCCTGGCGGCCGGGCGTCCGGTAGCCGCGGCGGTGCAAGGCGTCGCCGGCAAGATCGAGGCTGAGGACCGCCCAGCCGGCGCGCAGGAGGAGTTGCAGGCGCACGTCCGGCCGGCGCACGTTCACCATGGGCCGCTCACCGAAGCGGTCGCGCAGGAAGTCGACGACGGCGTCCTTCACCACCAGTGCGGTGTAGTGGCTGTTGCGCAGTATGGGCGTGGTGCCGATCGCCTGACAGGCGATGGACGTGCGGGGTGTCAGGTGGTCGGTCCAGTCCACGGCGCGCACACCGTTGTAGATCTGCTCGCGTCCCGTGGCGGGGAACCGTGTGATCTCGAGCAGCACGCGTTCCGCGGAGCGCGTCCAAAGACACACCCTGTAGGCGTCGGCGAGCGATCCCGGGAAACTCACGCCGCCGGGCACGATGCGCGCGCCGCTGATGCCCAGGCCGTGCAACTCGGCGGCTAGCGCGTCTTCCAGCCCGTGCGGGGTGACGGCGAAGAACGACGGGCCGGGCGGCTGTGGGCGGCGCGCGCCGAAAGCCCGCGGAGCGCCGCGCGCCCCTCGGGGGCGCGCCCCATAGCCCCGCGGGCCGCCGCAGCGGTCCCCCGAACCCGCCGGCCCGCCACGACGTCGCCCTTCACCGGGCGGCCCGCCGTAGCGGGGTCCCCCGGCGTCGCCTCGGGAGCCAGGCGACCCGTCACAACGCGGACTCTGGGCATCGCGTCCGGTAGAGGGCGGTGAAGGCTTGCGTGGTGGGCGGCGTTCGTTCATAGCTCAACGGTAGCACACCGTTCCGCGGACGAGCGGGGCTTCATCCTGGGCGCGCCGTGGTAACGTTCCAGCGTGTTGCCCGTATCGTCGAACCACGCCCGGTACCCACGCGCCCGCACCTGATGTCACACGCGACTCCCATAGCCGGCGACGGTGCGCCCTCATTGCCGGACGCGCAGGGTCCCGTGACGCGCGCGTGGCGCCGGCGACTGCCGGACCGGCGCCTCATCGCCCTGCTGGTCATCCCCACCGTGGCATATGCCGTCATCGCGATCGTCATGCAGGCGGTCGGCATCGCCGGCTGGGATGCCCCGGCTCACCTCTACAAGATGTCGCTGCTCGAGGAGCAGGAAGGCATCATCTGGGACAACAACTGGTACGGCGGCTCCTACGACCTCATCAGCTACGGCTTCGTCTTCTACTTCGCCGCCAAGGTCATCGGCTATTCGGCCCTGGTGGCGATCTCGGCCGGCTCGCTGCCTGTGCTGTTCTACCTGTACATGCGGCGCATCTACGGCCGCGTGTCCTACGTCTCGGCCGTCGGCCTAGCGGTCGTGCTGGCCGCCTACCTGGCCAACGGGCAGGACCCCTTCCTGTTCGCGATGGCGCTCATGCTCGGCGGCATGGTGCTGCTGGCCCACGGGTACCCGCTCCTGGCGGTGCTGCCCATAGGTGCCTCGTTGTTCGCCAACCCCCTCGCCTTCGTGGTCGGGGCGATCTTCCTTCTGGCCGACTTCATCGCCACGCCAGAGCGGCGCAAGCTGTACCTGCGCGCTCTGCTCTATCTGGCCCCGTTCTTCATCGCGCGCCTGCTGCTGTCAGTCCTCTTCTACGAGCGTGCCACCTACGTGTACCACATCGGTTTCGTGCTGCTGTGCACCGGTTGGGGAGCGGTCGGCTACGTACTCACCCGGCTCTCGCGCGACCCCCGGCGTCGCGAGCGCGGCATACTCTTCCTCACTTTCGTCGGCGTGGGCCTGGCCGTGTTCCTCATCCCGGGGACCCCGATCGGCAGCAACATCATGCGCTTCTTCTTTCTCTTCGGCTTCCCCCTCTACTGGGAGATCCACGACAGCCTGGTGCCCAAGTACGTTCTGGTGCTCTTCCTGGCGGGATCGCTGCTGGGGCAGGTCATCCCGCCGCTGTCGCACTACAGCTATGTGGCCGATCAGCCATCCACGAAGCCGGCGTTCTTCTATCCGGCGCTGGAGTACGCATCGCGGCACAACGATCCCGACTACCGTATCCACGTAGTGGCGCTGGACACCCACTGGGAGGCCTACCACTTCTCGATCAGCGGGTTCGCCATCACGAGAGGCTGGTACAGGCAGGCCGACGCGCAGCACAACGAGGTGCTCAACACGGACGACTTCAGCGCGGCGGCCTACGTGAGCTGGCTGCGGAAGATGGGCGTTCGGGACGTGTACTTACCGAACGCCCCGCTGGACTGGAGCGGCGACCGCGAGTCGCAGATCCTGCGCACGTCGCCGGCGTTCACGCTGGTCTGGCGCAGCGCGGACTGGAGCGTCTACCGGCTGCGCCGCCCGTCACCGATCGCGGTGGCCCGAGACGGCGGCTCGAACCCCCAGGTGCTGGCCGTGCTGCACCAGGCCATATACCTGAAGATCCCCCGCGCCGGCGACTATCTGCTCAAGGTCAGCTACTCGCCGTACTGGACTCTCACAGCGGGGTCGGGCAGCTTGAGCAAGGCGCCCGGCAAGCAGCGCTTCCTGGAGCTGCATGCCGACGAACGCGGGTTGTACGGCATCCAGGTGCTGGTGACGCTCAGGGGCTCGCTGCGGCGGCTGGTGCGCATCTTCTGAGGACCGCAGCCGAGGCCGCGGTCGCGTCGCCGCCCTCGGCTGCAGGCGCGAGGTCGCGAGTACTCAGCGGGGGGAGTGCTGCGGTGCGCCGGTCGCCTGCGGAGCGGCGTTCGCCCCCGACACACGCGGCTCATACTGGCGCACGCAGTCACGACCGCCGTCCTTGGCGCGGTACAACGCCTGGTCGGCCAGGTCCAGGAGCGCCTCGATCTCGGTAGCGTCGCGCGGGCACGTGGCCACGCCGCAGCTGATCGTGATGCTTGCGTCGGCCGGCAGTCCCAGGCCCGTGTAGCGCGTGTTGGCGAGCGTGCGCCGCACGCGTTCGGCCATGAACACGGCGTTGTCGCCGGGCGTGTTGGGCAGCAGCAGCATGAACTCCTCGCCGCCGTAGCGGGCGCAGACGTCGGATGTACGCACGGCATCCTGGAGCTGCGCGGCCACCGCCTGCAGCACCCGGTCGCCGGTGGCGTGGCCATAAGTGTCGTTGAACTGCTTGAAGTGGTCGATGTCCACCATGACGATGCTCATGGGCGCCTGTTCGCGAAGGCTGCGGGAGAGTTCCTCCTGGGCGCGGTGCACGAAGTGGCGACGGTTGTAGAGCCTGGTCAGATGGTCGGTGACCACCTGACGGCGGATGCTGTCGTACTTGCGGGCGGTGCTGAGGGCGCTTTGCAGGTCGTCGCGGAGCGTGTCGAGCGCCTCGTCTGAGATGATGTCGAAGTATTCGCCGGTCGTACTGGTCGCCAGCAGCGCCATCTCGCCGACCCCCTGGACGGTCACGGGCAGGCAGAGCTGGTGCGTCATGGTGTGCGGGAAGAGCGTGCATTCATGGTTGGTGCTGCGCACCAGCCGCTCGGATCCTACAGCCTGGCGGATGGGGCAGTCTGGACGGTCGCTGCAGCAGTCGGCGTCCAGCGACCGCGAGCGCACCCCCAGTGAGCCCTGCAGCTCGAAGCTGTTGTCCGGCTTGCGATCCAGCAGCGCGACGAAGTCCGCATGCAGGAACCCCTTCGAGTTCGCCAGGGCGCGTTCGATCGTCTCCCGGTACGGCAAGGCGGCGTTGAGCTCACGGCCTATGCGGGCGACCTCGACCAACTGGCGGTTGTGCGCCTGCAACCGGACCAGGTCGTCCTGCAGCTCGATTTGGGCCTCGGTGCCGCCGCCGTGCAGGAGGGTGGCGAGCATCGTGACCAGACCGTCGAGGTCTTCTATATCCCCGCTGTCCGCGAGCATGTGCGCCGGGCCCAACTCTCGCCGCAGCCGCTCCAGACGTCGCTGGAGCGGGCCGAAGACGAGGACGTGGGCGAGCAGTGCGTACACGGCGAAAGCCAGGCCCAGGCCGAGCGCGGTCCAGCCCGCGGCCGGGAACCCGGCCGCGCCGAAGACCGCCAGCCATGCAGCGACAAGCACGGCCAGCACGATGACAGCCGTGCGCGCCTCGAAGCCCGGGCCGGCTCGCCGCCGCCGGGCCTCTGTCGTCTCGTTGGTCACCAGACCCTCACCTCTCCACAGGGGTTATCGGCAGGGAAGACGACGGCATGAAGCGAGGGCGTATCCGAAGTGGACAGAAGAATGATAGGACGATCTGCGGGCCGACGCCGGGGGGAGGCGTCTATACGTGACGATTCATCACGCGCCGGTCGCGCGTGCGTCGCGGAGTGGCGCGGCGCTCGACCTTGCGACGATCCGGCATGTAGTGCGGGCAGGTGACACAGATGGCGTTGCAGGTCAATCGTGTGTCGACGTCGGCCACGCAGATCATGGGGGGTCGCGGGAGATGCTCGATCTCGCCCATCGACGAAGACATACGCCGCCGCCGGCATCACTCCTGCACCTGCGGACGTGATGCCGCAGATACCGTTGTCTACGTCAGAGATAGCCTTCTATCACGGAGAGCACCTGGGCGACGCGGAACGGCTTGGTGATGTAGCCGTCGATGCCTATGCCGCTGGCAAGCTCTATGTCCGTGGACATGGCTTTGGCGCTCAGCCCCACGATCGGGATGTCCTGCAGATCCGGTTCGGCCTTGATCGCCGTGATGGCTTCGTAGCCGCTCATCACCGGCATCATCATGTCCATGAGGATGAGGTCCGGGTGATGGCGCTTGGTCAGCTCCACGGCGTCGCGCCCGTTGCCGGCCTTGTACACCGTGTACCCACTCGACTCCAGGGAGACGGAGACGATGTTGAGGATGTCCGGGTCGTCGTCGGCGACCAGGATGGCCTTGGCCATGAGAGTTCCCCCTCCTTCAGCTCCTGGCAGCCGCTTCGGCCTCTTCCTCGGCCGGAACGGCGCCCCGTGCTGACGCGTTCCATATCGGTACGGTGAAGATGAAGCTCGAGCCGCTGCCGAGCTTGCTCTGTAGCCGGATGGTCCCGCCGTGCAACTCGACCAGCTCCTTGGCGATAGCCAGCCCCAGACCGGTGCCTCCCTGGGAACGCGTCGCTGAAGAGTCTATCTGAGTGAAGCGCTGGAAGATGCGTTCCTGGTCCTCGCGGGCGATGCCTATGCCCGTGTCGGTGACCCATATCTCAGCCATCCCGTCCTGACGCCGCGCTTCCACGCTCACGCTGCCGTTGTCGTGTGTGTACTTGATGGCGTTGCTGAGCAGGTTGAGCAGGATCTGATCGAGCTTGTTGGGGTCGGCGTCCACCGGCGGCAGGTCGGTAGGCAGGAACGTGGAGACCTTGATGCGCTTCTCTGCCGCCTTCGGTTTGATGACCGGGAGCACGCCGAGCAGCGCGGCGCGCAGGTCGACGGCCTCGCGCCGCAGCTCCAGCCGGCCGGCCTCGATCTTCGTGAGGTCGAGGATGTCGTTGATGAGATTGAGCAGCGACTCCCCGTTGTTCAGGATGCTGGTGACGAAGTTCGTCTGCTTGTCGTCGAGCTTGCCGGCCATACCGCTGAGGAGCATGTCGCTGTACCCGATGATCGACGTGAGCGGAGTGCGCAGCTCGTGGCTCATGGTCGCCATGAAGTCGCTCTTCAGCTCGTCCAGGTGCGTGAGATCCTCGTTGGCGCGGCGCAGTTCCTCGTTGACCGCTCGCAGCGCCTGCATGTACTGCATCGTGCCTATCGAGAGTGACAGCTGGTTGCAGAGTGAGTCGAGCGTACTGAGGCGCTCCCGGTCGACCGGCTCGCGCTTGCCGAGCAGGAGGCAGGCGAATCCCAGCGGTCGCTCCTTGGCCTCCAGACGGCACACCAGAAGACGGTTGTAGTCCTCGCTTCTGATCACTTCCAGGAGGCTCGCCGAAAGGGTGTCTGTGGGATGATCACAGAGAACGGCACCGAGGCCGTGCGCCAGCTCTCCGACACCCAGGGCCGTGAGATTGCGGGCCATCGCGGGGGTGACTCTGCCGAAGCGCGCGGTGACCGTTCCCCCTACTGCGTCAGGGTCGGTAACGCGGATGAACACGCCGTCGGCGCCGACCACAGCGGCTATCTGCTCCAGGGCGTCGGGAAGGAGGTCGGAGACCTTGTGATGGCGCAGGAAGACGCGGCTCGAGTCGCTCAGCGTGCGCAGCTGCCGGTTCACGGCGCGTACATCCTCGAGCTGCCTGGCGATCGTCTCGTTCGCCTTGAGCAGGCCCGCGTGTGAGCGGGAGAGGGTCCGCGCCGCGATACCAGTGAGTAGGCCGATCAACAGGTATGCCGCCATCCGGATGCCTATGGTCTGTGCCATCCAGCCCTCCGGGAGTGCGTCGACATCCACGGTCGTCACGTTCGTGAGCATGCCGCGGTACTGAAGCGCGCAGATGCCGCCGTAGAACAGGCACATGCTCGCCGCCACCAGGTAGGAGGCCCACGGCGGCAGCAGCAGGCTCGCGAGGATGATCGGCCAGAGGTAGAAGACCGCCACCGCACTCACCACGCCGCCCGTGAAGACCAGGGCCGCGGTGATCAGCGCCGTGTCCACGACGATCATGACCACGCAGCCTGCCGCAGCGCGTTCTCCGCGAGCCAGGAAATAGAACGGCAGGTTCGACAGGGTGAAGACCGAGCAGACGATCAGGAGCACGAGCGACGGCAGGTCCGGATCGCGCAGGTACAGCACGGTCCCGGCCGCCAAGGTGGCCAGGCTGAGTATCGTGCGTGTCCAGAGAACGTCGGTGAGGTTGTCGCGGTTCTCCATGCCTTGCCTCGAGGCGCTCTTTCTCCCGATCCACGCACGGGCGCCCACGCGCGCGCGTGCTTTGGCGGTAGTCTTCTCGACGCATTGTGGCGGTTCCTTGAGTCTGACCACTTGTGTACGCGGCCAAAACATGGCATTTGTTCGCACCACAGGCGCCGCTCCCCCTTCTGTCGGGAGCGGCGTAGCCTCGTGTGCGAGGAGCACTCGTGTCTGTCCCGTGCTTGCTGGTCGCCGGCCTGGAGTCGAGCCCCGCGCTCGACCTGGCCGCCGGTGCCCTCGTGAGCGCTCTCGGTCGTCGTCGGGCCACCCGGCCGATCCTTATAGGGCTCGAGACCGGTCTGTGGCGCCTGCTCTACGAGAGCCCAAGCA
>CAZIGT010000061.1:8065-12653 GCA_964538465.1 uncultured Thermoleophilia bacterium
AAGCAAGGCGCCCCGCATTCTTGACCCTGCCCTGCACACCCAGGCAGTAGTCGCCGAGCTCTTCGACTTCTGGACCGAGAACGTCGAAGCGGCGACGCTTGTGGCCTCACGACCCATGCTCGACCGCTGGGAGTGTGTGGAGGGCTCTCGACCGGCGGACTACGCCGCTCGACTCGATACTCCCGTAGTGCTGGTGCTGGATGCCCGCGAGCGAGGCGGCACCGCGGCAGCGGCGGTCGTCGGCGTGCGGGCGCTCGCGCGGAATGTGGAGATCAGTGGCATCATCGTGGTCGGCGCGGACGACGGGGCGCTGGGTAAGGATCTGGCGGACGTGCTGCAGCGCGAGGCCGGCCTGCCGGTGGTCGGTCGTATCCCGCCGCAACTGAGCGAGCAATTCGTGCGCCAGATGGCGGTGCTGTACGGGTCGGTCAAGACCATTGGCCCCAAGCCGCCGCCGAACGCGGCCGCCCGCCTCTGCGAAGAGGCGGCGGGCTACTTGCAGGTGGAGCAGATCGAAGGTATCGCCGGTCGCCGTGGCTTCGTGCCGTCCGTGCAGCGGCGGCTGTTCGCCCGCGAGACCGCGCTGAACGGCTACGGCGGCCCTGCCGTGGCCGTGGCCTGGGGGCCGCCGCTTCAGCCTCTTGCCCTTGAGAACATCGACGTCCTGCAGGCCGCCGGCGTAGAGCTCAAGCCGCTCAACATCTCCCGCGACCGGGGGCTGCCCCCCGGCGTTAGCGGGCTGGTCATCGGCGGCCAGCTGGACGAAGAGCATCTGGCCGTGTTCTCCGCCAACACCGAGCTCATGGCGGAGATCGCACGCGCCGTAGACGCAGGCCTGCCGACGTTGGCGTACGGCGGCGGCGCGCTGCTCCTGCTGCGCCGCCTCTCGGACAGCCGCGGTCGCAGCCATCAGCTCGTCGGCGCCATACCGGCCGAGGCCGAGCTCATCGAGTGGTATGAGCGCCCTCGTTACGTTCGCGTGTCGGCCACGGCGAAGAACCCGTACGACGAGGGCGACAACGTCCTCTACGAGCTGTTCGACCTCGAGTACCTCGTCCTCGAACAGGAGTCGTTCGCCTACAACGTGCGCGGCGCCAGCGGCGCGGCGCAGGCGGAGGGCTTCGCGGTGCACCGCTGTCTGGCTACCGCCCTGTACCCGAGCTTCGCCCTGTCGCCGGGGCTCGCCGACCGCTTCGTCGAGACCATGCGCCTGTCGGGTACCTGGGAGTGAAAGGGCCGCAGATGTCGCGCCCACGCCTGGATCCCGAAGTGTTCCGCCTCCCGGTAGAGCAGATCCGCGAGGGCTACTACTCCGATGCCTACTTCAACTACACCAAGAGGGTTCTGGAGCACGACGGCCTGCACCGCCGGGTGCTCATGCAGGTCTTTCAGAAGCAGTCGGGGTCTGTGCTCGGCGGCATGGACGAGGCGCTCGCCGTCCTCAAGCTGTGCTCAGGTCACTTCGAGGGTGAGGGTGAGGCCCGCGAGTGGGTGCCCGGATGGACCGAGCTCACCGTGCGGGCCCTGCGCGACGGTGACCGGCTCGCTCCCTGGGAGACCGTGCTCACCATCGAGGGCGACTACAGCCTCTTCGCCCATCTGGAGACCGTGTACCTCGGCGTGCTCTCGCGGCGCACCCTGGTGTCCACGAACGTGCGCCACGTCGTGGAAGCTGCGGGCGGCAAGGCCATCCTCTTCTTTCCCGCCCGCTTCGATCACTACCGTGTGCAGACGGGCGACGGTTACGCAGCCCACGTCGCCGGCGCCATCGGGGTCTCCACGGATGCCCAGGCCTCGTGGTGGGGGGGCAAGGGCATGGGCACCGTCCCGCACAGCCTGATAGCCGCCTGCGGCGGTGATACGGTCGAGGCCGCGCGGCGCTTTGCGGACCTCTACTACCCGGAGGTCAACGTAGTCGCTCTGGTCGACTTCGAGAATGACTCCGTGCGCACGTCTCTCGAGTGCGCCCGTGCCCTGGGCGACCGGCTCTGGGGGGTCCGTCTCGATACCGCCGAGACAATGGTCGACCGCTCGCTGTGGGACAAGATGGGCCAGTTCCGGCCCGGCGGCGTCTGCCCCGAGCTGGTCCGGGAGGTCCGCCGCGCGCTCGACGACGAGGGCTTCACACGTGTCAAAATCGTGGTGAGCGGCGGGTTCGATGCACAGAAGATCCGTGCCTTCGAGGACGCGCATGTGCCGGCCGACGCCTACGGCGTGGGTAGCAGCCTGCTGCGCGGGAGCAACGACTTCACCGCAGATGTGGTCATGGTCGAGGGGCGGCCCTGCGCGAAGCAGGGTCGCACCTACTTGCCGAACTCACGGCTGGAGACAGTCGAGTGAGCACCGTGGAAGCCGTTATCGTGATAGACATGCTCGACTGCTTCTGCAAGCCGGGCGGCAGTCTCTACAGCGAGCGCATGCAGCGGATCGTCGAGCCCATCCGTACCTATCTGCAGAAGGAGATGGCGGCGGGCGCGAGGGTCATCTTCCTTGCCGACGCGCACGCCCCGGACGATCCTGAGTTCGCCATGTTCCCGCCGCACTGCATCGCGGGTTCCGGCGAAGAAGAGATCGTCGCCGGGCTCAGGGAGATTGCCGAGCGCGCGATCGTGCTGCGCAAGAACACGTACTCGGCCTTCCGCGGCACGGAGTTGGAGCAGGTCCTTGCGGAGATCGTGCCGGACACCGTCCACGTGGTGGGTGTGTGTACCGACATCTGCGTGCTGCACACGGTGATCGAGCTGCGCCAGCGACAGTATTCTGTGACGGTCCACGCGGACATGGTGGAGACGTACGACGGCCCCGGTCACCCCGCCGTGGAGACGGCGGACTTCGCCCTCAGGCACATGCGCGACGTCCTCGGCGCGCGCATCGTCTGACCCCGCCCTCGCCTTGCTCCGGACGGCCCTGCGGCTTCCGTCGTGGCGTCGTCCTCCGGTCACGGCCCATGCGGCCGTCGAAGGTCTCCACATGCCACGCCGCCGCGTTGACCAGGAGGGCCGAAAGCACTACCCTGAAGCAGACAGATACGGTCCTTGTCGTGGACCTGCCGGCGAAAGAAGAGGTGAGTCGTGGGCCTGCAACTCACACGCGGCAGCGAGTATGGCATCAGGGCCATGCTCTATCTGGCCAGCCGAAAGCCGGGCGAAGTCTGCTCCCTGCACGACGTGAGCAGCGCGCAGGACGTCCCCGAGAGCTTCCTGGCCAAGATCTTCCAGAGCCTGGTACACGGGGGTCTGGTGACCTCCCACCGGGGTGCGCGCGGGGGTTTTGCGCTCGCCCTGCCGGCCGACCAGATCACGATCACCATGGTCATCCAGGCCATCGACGGGCCGATATCCCTGAACCAGTGCGTCGTGTGGCCGGAGACCTGCGGCAACAGTCCGCATTGCGTGGTGCACACCGTCTGGACGAAGGCTCAGGAGGCGCTGTTCGAGATCCTCGACGAGGTCACGTTCGCCGATTTGGTGGAGGAGCCTCAGGACGTGCTCTCCACCCGCTTCTCCGTCACGTGACCTCGGCGTAGCCGTCTGGGTGCGCCTGCATCCACCGCCAGGCGTCGCGCACGGCATCGCGTAGTCCGCGCCGCGGCGTCCAGCCGAGGGCCGTGCGGGCGCGATCGTTGGCCGCTACCAGCACAGGAGGATCCCCCGGCCGGCTGGGAGCCACCCGTCGCGCCACGGTGCGGCCGGTGATGTCTTCCACGGCTCCCAACACGGCGAGCACCGAATCGCCGCTGCACGTGCCGAGGTTGGTGGGTCCGGCGCATGCGGGCAGACCCTGCAGGGCGGCTATGTGGGCGTCGGCCAGATCGGCCACGTGCACGTAGTCGCGTATGCACGTGCCGTCCGGTGTGTCGTAGTCGTCGCCGAAGACCGCCAACTGGGTACCGTCCCGGGCCGCTCGCAGGGCCAGCGGTACCAGATGGCTCTCGGGGTCGTGGTGCTCGCCGTAGGCGCCGTAGGCGCCGCAGGCGTTGAAGTAGCGCAGGGCGGCCACGGACAGGGAGCCCTCCGCGGCCGCGGCGAACAGTACCTCCTCCGCCGCCAGTTTCGTCTCTCCGTATGGGTTGGCCGGCCGCAGCGGCGCGGTCTCCGGGATCGGCACAGACTCGGGAGCACCGTAGACGGCGGCAGTCGACGAGAAGACGATGCGGCGCACGCCGGCGACCTGCGCCGCCCGGACCAGAGTCTGTGTGCCGCCCAGATTGACGTCCACGTAGAGGTCGGGTTCCCGCACCGATTCCGCCACCTCGGCGAGCGCCGCCATGTGGACGACGGCGGTGCTGGCCGACTCGCGCAGGGCGCGCTCCAGCGCGCCCGCGTCGCGAACGTCGGCCACCACGAGCGTCGCGCCCGGCGGCACGGCCGCGCGATGGCGGCGGGACAGATCGTCGTAGACGGTGACGCCATGGCCGCTCTCAAGGAGCCGAGTCACGATCACGCTGCCGATGTATCCGGCGCCGCCTGTCACCAACACTTGCACAGGCGGGATGGTATCAAGTGCTCCCGTGAGCCGGCTGGGAACGCGCCCGGCGCAGCCTGATGAAGAGAGCCCCGCACGGGGGGGCAATGCGGGGCTCTCGTCC
>CAZIGT010000062.1:0-12577 GCA_964538465.1 uncultured Thermoleophilia bacterium
CGCCCTTGATCGCCGACAGGTGCTTGCGCACGCAGTTGATGTCGGCGATGGGCGCTCCGCAGCTGAGCAGCGCCTTGCTCACCGTCCGCTTGTCTTCGAGGGTGATGCCGGGCAGGGGGGCGGCCAGCAGCGCCGAGCCGCCCCCGCTGATGAGGCAGACCAGCAGATCGTCGGCGCCGAGATCGGCCACGAGCGAGAGAAAGCGGCCGGCGGCTTCGCGGCCGGCCGCATCCGGCACCGGGTGGGCCGCCTCGATCACTTCGATGCGGCGCGTCGGCACGCCGTGGCCGTAACGGGTGACGACGAGGCCGGAGAGCTGCTCGAGAGGGCCGGGCCAGTCGTCTTCGACCGCCTTGGCCATGGCGGCCGCCGCCTTGCCCGCGCCGACGACCAGGACGCGCCCCGCGGGCGGCACGGGGAGCCGGCCGCGGAGAAGCTGTGCGGGAGAAGCGGCACCCACGGCCGCCTCGAAGAGCGAGTCCAGGAAGAACCTGGTGTTGAGACGCGGACTCACCGCGGCCCTCCGGGATGCTGCGGACGTCGTGCGCCTATCTTGTGCCCCTGTTGTAGTGCTGTGTCCACTGTGTGGAACATCAGGATACCTTCCGTGGTGCGGCGCCGTCGAGGAGCGACCGGACGTGACGCGACGCGGCCGGCGACGAAGCAGGGGGCACGGCCGCGCCGGAACACGGCCGGCCCGCGACGGCCCAGGGCTGGCCGCACGCGAGACCGCGCGACCGGCGGTGGCGCAAGGGCCGGCCCGCGCACGCACCGGGGCGAGGGCGCGTGCACGGGCCGGGCCCCGACGCTCACCGCAACACCGACAGCCGATCGAGCTCCGCCCGATACTGGTCGGCGTTGAAGCAGTACTGCAGGTCGAGGAACCGCGAACGCAGCGCGTTCACCTTGTCGCGGACGCCGGTTCCTTCGACGATGACCGCCTTCATCAGCTCCGCCAGCTCGGCGAACTCGTCCGGACCCATGCCGAAGCGAGTCATCTCGCTGGCGCCCAGGCGCAGCGCGCCTGCCGCCGAGAAGCCCTCCTCGTCCGGCGCGGCCTGGTAGTTGCAGACGATATCGTTGTCTTCGAGCCGGCGGGCTATCTCCGGACCGTCACCGTAGCCCACGCGGACGATGACCTGGTGCGTCTCCGTGTAGTCGTTGGCCGGATCGCCGCAGACGTCGAGGCCCGCGTGCTTCAGCGCCTTGGCGAAGGCCTTTGCGTTCCCGATCACGGCCTGCTGGTAGGCGTCCTTGAAGTGGTTCATCTCGTAGGTCGCCATGAGCAGGCCGAGCAGCGTGCCCAGATGGTGGTTGCTGACCGAGCCCGGGAACGCCCGGCGTTGGATGGCCTCCCATAGGTCGTAGCGCTCCTGCGGCTCCTTGAACGCGCAGCCCACGATGCCGCGCTGAGGGCCGAAGAACGTCTTGTGCGTGGAACCCGTTACCAGGTCGGCACCCTCTTTGAACGGTTCCTGGAAGAACGGGCCCACGAGGCCGAGCACGTGCGCCATGTCGTACATGATCACGGTGTCGAGACCCTGCTCGTCGATGAACGCGCGTATCTCGGCCACCGGCTCCTTGTGGATGACCATGCTCTTGCCGAAGATGATCAGCTCCGGCCGGAACTTGAGCAGCATGCGCTTCGTCTCTTCCACGTCCATCTTGAACGGGTTGTCCGGCAGCATGGGGAAGTTCTCCACGGCTGGGGCGTCCGTTCTGGGGTCGCGGGCCACGAAGTCGCGCAACGCACCCATCGGCTGGGCGCTCAGGTGGCCGCCCTTGACGATGTGGTTGTTCATGATCTGGCGGATACGCCGCGGCTCGCTCTTGGGGTCGGCGCGATTGAGGTACTCCACCATCGCGCTGAACACGCACGCGTTCGCCATTTGGCCGCTGATGACGCGCGTCTCCACTTCGGGACAACCGAGATAGGCGCGCAGCTCATTCACCAGATGCCGCTCCACCTCGTCGATGAAGTCCGTGCCCTGGTAGTAGAAGACCTCGGCGTCGTAGAAAGCCTCGGCCTTGCGGTGCTCTGCGTAGCGGAAGGCGGGGTCGCTCACGGACAGTAGGCGGACCATCGGGGAGGTCGTCATCTCGGACGGGATGAGATTGATGGCCCGGCGCTGCCGCCACTCATGATTGTCGGCAGCGCTCTTGAGCAGCCGGGCGGCCTTTGTCGGCAGGTCGCCGGTGGGCTTCGGTGGCTCCTCGCAGGTGCGTCCGAGGAAGATCGGTCGCGCGTACGGCGGCGCGTCGCTGCGCAGGTGCCAGTCGACGACCACGCCGTCGACGCGCTTGCCGCGGATGTCGACCTCCACGCGGTCGTCGGCGATCACGTCGCTGGAGACCAGGGCGAGGGCGATCGGTCGTAGCTCCTTCTCGTCGACTATGCGCTGCTCCAGGCCCTCGCCCTCCACGCGCCAGGCCGGCACCATGGTGCCACTGGTGACCCAGCCGATCTGCTCGCCGGCCTTGCCGCGGGCCGTCACGGCGGCCGCCTCGTGTGCCGCCAGGCAGTCGGCGGACACGTTGCCAGCGCCGCGGAACACGGCGCTACCCTGACGAGCCACCCCGCGGCCGGCGAGTGCCACCGGCTGCACGATCCGCGGCAGGTCGGCAATCAGCGAATAGTCACGGTGGACGATCCGTTTGTAGGCGGCCTGCTGCTTCGCCAGGGCCGCCTTGCCGACGAAGTCGCCCTTGGCGGCCGAGAAGCTGACGGCCGTCTTGGCGAGCGGTATGGCGAAGACCTGGATCTCGTTGCCGTCCGGGTCTTCGCCCAGCTCGTGCCCGTAGAGCGGCAGCCCGGCTTCGAGCCGCAGCGTGTCGCGGGCGCCGAGGCCTACCGGCGCGGCGCCCGCCTCGACCAGGGCGTCCCAGATGGCGTGCCCGTGCTCGGCCGGGATGAAGAGCTCGAAGCAGACCGGCTCGCCAGTATAGCCGGAGCGGCCTATGCACAGCTCGACCCCGGCGAGTGTGATCACGCTGAGCTGATTGCGCCACGGGTCCGGCAGCTGACCGCTGTCGAGCAGGCTCTCTATGATGGCTCGTGACGTCGGCCCCTGCAGGCTGAGCATCACAATCTCCTCGCTGCGGTCGCGCCGGCGGCCGTCGCCGAACTGGGGCACCGCGACGCCCCCGGCGACGTTCGCGCTCGCCGACCCGCTCGCCGCCAGCAGCGCCTGGAAGTGCTCCCAGTCCTTCTGCCGGTTGGAGGCGTTGACAACCAGCAGGTACTCGTCTTCGACGAATCGGTACAGGTAGGCATCGTCGACGGCGCCGCCGGTGGCGGTGGGGATGATGGTGTACTGTGCCTCCCCCACCTCGAGGCCGGCGCAGTTGTTGGTCAGCGCGAACTGCAGGAACGGCACGGCGCCGGGACCGTCGAAAATGAAGCGGCCCATGTGCGACACGTCGAACAACCCTGCGTGTCGCCGTGTCGCAAGATGCTCTTCCACTATGCCGGCGGGGTACTGTACCGGCATCTCCCAGCCGCCGAACTCGATGATGCGCGCGCCGGCGGCGACGTGCCGGTCGTAGAAGAGCGTGCGCTTGAGGGCCGGCGCGGCCTGTCCGCCCGCGCCGCTCGCTTCAGTCATGGTCTCAGCCCTTTCCTTTCTCGATCATGGCCGGAACGGCGTTCGCCGCCGGCCTCACCCCTCCTCGACCCAGGCCTTCAGCTTGCCCAGGCCCTCCTCGATCTGGTCGACGTCGATGCCCGAGTAGGCGATGCGCACGTACTTGCGCGTCTCGCCCGGCAGCGCGCGCCCGAAGTGCAGCCGCGTGCAGAACGAGCAGCCGGTCTTGTTCAGCGACGCCAGACGGAAGTCGTCGTAGTCGACGGCGCCCACGCGCTCCATGGCGCCCGTGACGTCCGGGAACAGATAGAAGGTCGCGGTCGGAGAGTAGCAGCTCACGCCCGGGATGGCGTTGAGTGCCGCCACGGCCACGTCGCGGCGCTTCTGCAGGATGCCGAGGATCTCGGCGGCGCCGCTCTGGTCGCCGGTGATCGCCTCCACCCCGGCCCACTGGACGAAGTGGTTGGTGCAGCTCTCCTCGTTGACGTTGAGGGTGGCGATGACCTTGATGACGTCCTCCGGCCCGATTGCTGCGCCTAGGCGCCAGCCGGTCATGGCGAACTTCTTGCTGAAGGTGTAAAGGATCACCGTGCGCTCGGCCATACCCGGCAGGGAGGCGATCGAGAGCGCCTCGCCGCCGTAGCGGATGTCCCAGTAGGCCTCGTCGCTCAGCACGTAGAGGTCGTGCTTGATACAGAGCTCGGCCAGCGCCTCGATCTCGCTGCGCGGGCTCACGGCGCCGGTGGGGTTGTGCAGGTTGTTGAAGATGATCGCACGCGTCTTCGGTGTGATCGAGCGCTCGATGGCCTCGAAGTCGAGCAGGAAGTTCTCGTCGCCGGGCACGAAGCCGTACGGCACGGCCTTGGCACCCTGGAACTCGATCTGGCTCTCGTAGATCGGGAAGCCCGGGTTCGGGTAGAGCACCTCTTCCCCGGGGTTGACCAGGGCGAGCAGGAACTTTTCGATGACCGGCTTGCCGCCGGGCTGCACGGCCACATTCTCGGGGCCGAGTCTCATGTTGTGCGTCTTGGCCACCTCGGCGGCCAGCACCTCGCGCAGCTGCGGGATGCCGCCGTTGGGGCAGTAGCCGGTCTTGCCGTCCTTCATGGCCTTGATGGCGGCTTCCTGCACGTTGGCCGGGGTGGCGAGGTTCATGTCGCCGATGTGGAACGGGTAGACCTTGTTGCCCTTGGCGGCGTGCGCGGCCGCCTCGGCGGAGACGGCGAAGGCCGTCTCGGTCCCCAGACGCGCGACGCGGTCTGCGAGTTTCATGCTGACTCCTTCTGTGTGGGTTCTTCCTGATAGAGGCTCAAGCCGAGCTGTTCGGCGTTGACGATGCTGGGGGCGGCCGCCGGCGGGCGGTCGCCGAGGAACGGCAGCACATCCGGCCGATTCCAGGCCGGCCGGCCCTCGAGCATGGCGACGGCGTTGGTCGCGGCGAGCGTCGCCATACCCTCTCGCGTCCAGCCGGTCGCCGAGCCCAGGTGGGGCACGATGACCACGTTCGGCAGTTCCGTCAGTCCAGGCGCGGTGCGCGGCTCGTCCTCGAAGACGTCGAGCGCGGCGTAGAACGCCGGGTGGGTACGGCAGTGCTCGACCAGAGCCGCCTCGTCGTGCAGCGGTCCCCGGCCGGCATTGACGAAGATCGCATCCGGCTTCATGGCCGCGAATTGCTCGGCGCCGAAGAGGTGATGCGTGGCCTCAGTGAGCGCCGTGTTGACGCTCACCACGTCGGCGACGCGTAGCACGTCGTCCAGCGAGGCGGCTCGCCGACAGGTGACGGTCGGCTCTCCCTGTTTCTCCAGCAGCCCGCCGTAGTCGGCGACAAAGCGCTCGAGATCTTCGTTGGGGCACAGGTCATAGTAGACGAGGTCCATCTGGTGGCCGGCGACGAGCATGCGAGCGAAGGCAGCGCCTATGCGGCCGGCGCCAACGATGCCCAGGGTCTTGCGCCAGAGCAGCTTGCCCAGCATGAGCGTGGGCAGCCAGCCGCAACGTGCGAACTCGCCGCGGCGCATGAAGGTGTCGCCCTCGGCGATGCGCCGCGCCGCGGCGAAGGTGAGCGCCACGGCGAGCTCGGCGGTCGTCTCCGTGAGCACGCCCGGAGTGTTGCCCACCGGCAGGCCAAGACGTGTGGCCGCCTCGACGTCGACGTTGTTGAAGCCGACGGCGTAGTTGGAGTAGACGCGGCCGCCGGCCGCGGCCAGCTTGGAAAGGAGCTTCTCGCTCCAGCTCTCTGTGAGCTGGCCGATGACGGCCGCGCACTCGCCGCCGATCGCTTCCTCGATCTGCTCGGGCGGCAAGATCGCGCGCGACGGGCTGATCTCGACGCGGCAATCGGCGTCCCTCAGGATGTGCAGCCAGCGCTCCCCGGGGAGCTCCTTGGTCACCACGACCCGTCGGCTGCCGGACGGGTTGTGGGTGGACCATCCGCCATCAGGCATGGCCACCTCCTCATATGGCAAGAGGACAGGGTGATGGTGTCCACCACCCTGTCCTCTGTGTCACCTGAGGCGACCCTGAGTTCCAGGGACCCGTCAGACCGCGGTCCGTTTGCCTGAGAGTTTCGGCGAGGTCTCCTCTCCCGCTTTGCCCCTTCGGCGCCCGCTCACCGTGCGGTGGCGGACTCTCGCGCGGTCTTCAGCCGGGTGTCCTTCCTAGTGAAGACGTCCGCAATGTAGCATCCCGGCCGTCGGCAGGCAACGCCGCGCCGATGCATGTGTGCACAGACGTCTGCTGCACCTTGGGATATAGCGGCGCTTCCGGTGGCCGTTCGCCGCGGGCCTGCGTTACACTCCGGGCCCATGACCCAGCCAGCGCACGCAGACCAGAACGGAGCACCCGCGGGCGCCGCGCCGCCGGCAGGAGACAAGCCGGCGCGTCGCCCGCGCATCTTCAGCGGCGTGCAGCCCACAGGCACGCTGCATCTGGGCAACTACCTCGGCGCGCTGCGCAACTGGGTCGAGCTCCAGGACGACTACGACTGTGTCTACTGTGTGGTCGACCTGCACGCCAGCACCGTGCGCCAAGAGCGCAAGCAGCTCAGCTGGGCCACCATCGAGGTCGCCCACGTGTTCCTGGCGGCCGGCCTAGACCCGCAACGGTCGATCATCATGGTCCAGAGTCACGTTCCATACCACTCCGAACTCGCTTGGATCCTGAACACCATCACCTACATGGGCGAGCTGCGGCGCATGACACAGTTCAAGGAGAAGAGTGCCGGGGCGGAAGGCGAGAGCATCGGGGTGGCTCTCTTCGACTACCCAGTGCTGCAGGCCGCCGACATCCTGCTCTATCAGGCCGACGCGGTGCCCATCGGCGAAGACCAGAAGCAGCACGTGGAGCTCACGCGAGACATCGCCATCAGGTTCAACAACGCCTTTGGCAACACGTTCTCGGTTCCCGAGCCGCTCATCCGCAGCGAAGGCGGCCGTGTCATGGGGCTGGACGACCCCACCAAAAAGATGAGCAAGAGCGCCGGCTCAGAAGGCAACTTCATCTCGCTCATGGACGCGCCAGACGTCATTCGCCGAAAGATCAAGCGCGCGGTCACAGACTCGGGTACGGAGGTGCGGGTCGGCGAAGACAAGCCCGCGCTCACCAACCTCCTCACCATCTACAGCATGCTCAGCGGCACTCCCATTCCCGAGATCGAGGAGCGCTACCGGGGCAAGGGCTACGCCCAGTTCAAGCAGGATCTGGGGGATGTGGTGGTCGAGGCGCTCGCCCCTCTGCAGGAGCGCCTCGCCGACCTGGCGGCCGACAAGTCGTATACGCTCGGCGTGCTCAAGGAGGGCGCCGAGCGCGCCGAGGTCGTCGCGGAGCGCACCATGAAGCGGGTGCGCGAGCGCAGCGGCCTCGTCCCGCGGCGCACCTGAGCGGCGGCTCGCGGCTCGCGTGGGCGACGCGGCCTCCAGCGCATCGGGACCACCGGGGGAACGCATGAAGCTCCGCAGGCACGCGAAGCCGGAACGCCCGGCGGCCCTGTCGCCCCAGCAGCGCTACCGCGGCATACGCAATGTCCTCATCCTCGTCCTGTTGCTCAACGTGGCCGCGGCCCTGGCGAAGCTGCTCTACGGCACGTTCACGCGGTCGGCGGCCATGCAGGCGGACGGCGTTCATTCGCTGTTCGACGGCACCTCGAACGTCGTAGGACTCATCGGGATGTGGTTCGCGGCCCGCCCGGCCGATCCGTCACATCCCTACGGCCACGGCAAGTTCGAGGCGTTCACGGCGGCGTTCATCGCCGTTATGCTTGGTGTGGCCGCCTACACCGTCGGGCGCGGCGCCGCAGAGCACCTGCTGGGCCGCGGCGAGCCCACAGACGTCGGCGTGGCCTCGTTCGTGATCATGGCGGGCACGCTGGCGGTCAACCTCTTCGTCACGGACTGGGAGGTGCGCGCCGGCCGTCGCCTGGGCAGCGAGGTTCTGGTGGCCGACGCACGGCACACGCTGAGCGACGTGCTGGTGAGCTCAGGTGTCATCGTCAGCCTCATAGCCATCGAGCTCGGCTGGGAGCAGGCCGACGGGATCGTGGCGCTGCTCGTGGCCGTGGTGATCCTGCACACGGCATTCATGGTTTTGCGCGGCGTGGGGCGCACGCTGGGCGACCAGGCACGACTCTCGCCGGACGAGGTCGCCCGAGTCGCGCGCGCCGTCGACGGCGTCACGGACTGCCACAGTGTGCGCACTCGCGGTTCGGAAAGCCGCGTCTTCGTCGACCTACACGTCGTCGCGGCGCCGGACACCACCCTCGAGCGCAGTCACGAGCTCGCTCACGAGGTGGAGAGGGCGCTGCGCGCACGGTTCACCCAGATCGCCGACGTCGTCGTGCACACCGAGCCGGCGACCGGAGGGCCGAGTACCCACGACCCTCCCTGAGAAGGAGCGACCTCCGTGACTGCACCGATGCCGGCTGCGCCGCCTCGGTCAGTCAGCCTTCCGCCGGTAGCCGCAGAACCGCATGGCCGTCACCGCCAACACCTTGGCCGCCTGTTCCAGCTGCGCGACGGGGATGCGCTCGTTAGCCTGGTGGGCCCACGCGACATCGCCCGGGCCGTACAGGACCGTCTCTACCCCGCCCACGGACGAGAGCATGCCCATGTCTGCGCCATAGGTGACCCCGGCGATGGTCGGCGGGGTGCCGAGGATGGCGCCGTGCACGCCACCGACGCATTGCACGATGGGCGCCGTTGTGGGGGTGAGTGCAGACGCGTACTGGCCCCCCGGCCACTCGACGACAGGTGGGTGGTCACGCAGCCATGGATCCTTGGCGGCCGCCGCGGCCACTGCATCGGTGAAGCGCTGGCGTGCCAGGGCCGCGTCTTCGCCGGGCATCACGCCGTAGCGGCCGGTGAAGACGAGTTCCTCGGGCACCGTCGACGCCCAATTGCCGGCGCGCACCGTGCCGATACTGAGCGGATACGGGATGGGGTAGTCGTCGAACAGCGGCCGGATGTCGTCGGGCAGATCGGCTGCCGTGCGGCTGGCCTCAAGCGCCAGAAGCGCCTCGTGGACTGGGGCGAAGTGCTCAAGCGCACTGACGCCCTCCCAGCGCATGGCGCCGTGGGCGGCGCGCCCGGGCACCGTGACCCGGAAGCCCAGACAGCCGGCCTGGGCGGCGACTATCTCCATCGCCGTGGGTTCCACGACCACCGCGCCGTCGGCGCGGTAGCCGCGCACGATGGCGGCCAGCGTGCCGAGGCCGCCGTCCTCTTCGCCGACGACGGTCTGCACGAACAGCCGCCCGCGCAATCGCACGCCGGCTTCTCGCAGGGCCCTGACGGCGGCGAGCGCGCAGGCGATCCCGCCCTTCATGTCGACGGCACCACGCCCGTAGACCATGCCATCACGTTGCACGGCCTCCCACGGCGACGTGGTCCACCGCTCCAGGTCGCCGGGCGGCACCACGTCGATGTGGCCGTTGAATATGAGGTCACGGTCGCGAGCGCTACCCTGGTCTGCACTGGCGAGGCCGTCGGCCTCGTCGCCGGTCGCCACCCCGGCGCCGCCCGAGCTGCCCACGACGCCCAACGCCTCGCTGCGCTCGACCTCCCATGAGAAGGCGGGATGCCGGCGCAGCTCGTCGAGGTCGATCCACCAGCGGTCGACCTCGAGCCCAGCGTCGGCCATGAGGCCGGCCGCGACCTCCTGTGCCTGCGTCTCGCGGCCGTCGTCACTGCGCGCGGCCACCAGCGAGCCCAGGTCGTCGAGCAGCCGCGGCATGTCGACAGCCGCGACGGCCTGTGCCTCATCGGCGGATAGGGCAGAGCCCCCCAACTGGTTCTGGTGAGTCATGATCCACTGCTCCGATGCTCAGTGTCGGTTTCGCGCCGCTTCGTCGCGCACCGACGTTGACCCGGCTACGCTGGTCAGTGTCGGTATCGCGCCGCTTCGTCGCGCACTGACGTTGACCCCACTACGTCGGTCAATCGCGCAGGATGGGACGGGTGAGGCACGTGGGCCCACCCTCGGTCTTGAACGAGAGCTCGGTGCCGGGAAGCACCTTCACCTCGCAGCCGGCGTCGAGCAGCAGCTTCTGGGTCACGGGGTTCTTCTCGAGCATGATGACGCGCCCAGGCTCCACCGCCAGCACGTTGGTGCCCTGTGTCTTGATGAACTCGTCATAGGGCACCTCGAGGAGCTTGATGCTGCGCTCCATCAGCGCCTTCCAGAACGCGGTGGGCATGAGCTGCGGGTACGCCACGGCCGTGTCTTCAGTGACCGGGCTGATGAGTGAAAGAAGATGCAAGCAAGCCTCGGGACCGGTGAAGAACGGAAGGTCGTAGTCAAGAACGGCGACGCCGATCGGTTCCAGGGCGGCGCGCATCTGGCGGATGGCTTCGAGATTGCTGCGAAATCCACGGCCCACGGCCAGCGTGTCGTGGTCCATCCACATGGTGTCGCCGCCCTCGCAGGTGGCCTCGCCCTCGAGTCGGGCGAGCACCGGCACGCCGTGCTTCTCCAGACAGGCCGTGAGCGGCTCCTCTTCGCCCCGCCGCAGCTTCTTGCCCATGCGCAACGTGAGCGTGCCCGCGTCTGTCACCAGCAGGGGGTCGAACTCGATGACGCTGTCCCTGTGGGCGGGCATAGGGACGTCGTGATAGATGACATGCGCGTCCCAGTCCTCAAGCGCTTCCACCAAGACCTCGTGCGCCGCCCTCGCCTTGTCGATGTCCACCCGGCCTGTGTAGTGCCAGCGCCGCGGGTCCGCGGCGGCCATGGCTTCGTCTGGCCGCCGCACGGCCACCTTGCGGAGCTTACCGACCATACTCTGCGCACCGTACTGCCTGGTCATGAGATCGCCTCCGGTTGCATACTCGTGGTGTTGCGGTGGCTCCCTACAGTAAAAGCAGGTATGCACCACCTTAAATGCTTGACGCGCGGCTGCGCAAAGCAGCCGCGGACGCTCAGTGAACCGCAAACCACGCCGGCAGTCAACATCACAGCCTGATTGACGAGTCAATCCACCTTGACACCGGCCCCGGCGAGCGTGCATATTCCGCATATCGGCCCTGTGGCCGACCATGGTCGCTGCAGGCTCCGAAAGGAGGTAGCCCAGGAACTGAACCGTCTCGTGCGCGCCGGGTGACGTCGAAGGCTCCCGTGCGCGCAGCCCCATGCCGAAGCTGCGCCGATCGCGCCGCTTCGGCACCGTCCGCTTCTCAGCCCTGGGGGGTTCCATGGCAGAAGAAACTGTCGTATTTGCACGTAAAGCCTCGGGCCTCGTGCGGGAGATGAACTGGTTCGACGTCCTGCTCATCACCATCGCCGGCCCGGCCGCCTCCGGTATGACCTACTACGCGGTCAAGCAGCCGGGTGTCTACCCTGGCGGCAATATGGTGCTCGCCTTCTTCCTCGGCGGGCGCCTGTGGGTGCGTCCCGGCATCCGCATGGCCCTCTCCGCCAGCTCGGTCCCGCGCGCGGGCGCCATGTACGTGGTGATCTCGCGCGTCACCCATCCGCTGCGCGGCTTCCTGCCGAACTGGCTCTGGGTGTGGAGCTCGGGTCTGTGCGCCGGTTTCCTCAACTACATCGGCCTCAACCTCATCTCCGCGGCCCTGCTCATCTCCGGTGAGATCACCGACAGCGACAGCATGAGAAGCGCCGGCGAGTGGCTGGGCGGCCAGTGGACGAGGTTCCTGCTGGCACTGGCTCTCACGGCCATCCTGTGGTCCTTCGAGCTCCTGGGCATGGACCGCCTCAAGTGGTTCGTCCGCATCTGCATCTACGTTCCACTCGTCGTGACCATCACCGCGATCGTCATTATGTTCGTCGGCGATGGCCAGGGCGGCTGGGATACCGTCTACGGCAGCGGCAGCTACGACGCCGTCATCGCCGCCGCCAACAAGTTCGGCATCGAAGATGCCATCATGTCGCAGGGCGAGGCCATCTCCAGCATGTTCGTGGCGGTCTTCTGGGCGTACAGCGCCCTCGAGTCCATGTCGTTCATGGGTTCAGAGGTGAAGACCCCGCGCACAAGCTTCCTGCGCGGCATGGGCATCGGCATCTCCACCGTGATTCTGCTGTACTGCATCAACGCGTGGGCGCCAGGCTTCTCCTACGGCAGCGAGTTCATCCGCGACTACAGCTGGCTGTTCAACAACGAGGATCCCAAGGCGTTCGAGGCCCTGACAGCGGCCATGGGAGGCGCCACACCGCCTACGCCGTCGATTCCCTTCTACGCGGGCATCGTGGTCCATCAGGCGTGGTTCGCCATCCTCTTGGGCATCGGCTACTTCTTCTGGTACCTCAACACGTCGCTCGTCATCTGGATGGCCTCCGTCAGGGGTCTGTTCGCGATGGCGTTCGATCGCCAGCTGCCGCTGTCCTGGTGCGCCGTCAGCAAGCGCGGCGTGCCGACCAACGCCACCCACATCATCGGCATCGGCGCCATCGCCGGCTGCTTCCTCGGTCTGGGCGATGCGGCCGGTACCGGTTCGGCCGGCGTGGCGCTCGCCATCCTGGACTTCACCGCTCTGTTGTTCATCTGG
>CAZIGT010000063.1:0-12487 GCA_964538465.1 uncultured Thermoleophilia bacterium
GCCGGCACACTCGCCGGCGGGTAGCTCTCGTGGCCGCAGTGCTGTGTGCTCTTGCGCTGCTCACCACCGGGATCGTGGTGTTCCGTGGTGATTCGGCCTACGGCACACTGACGCCGCCGTCGCCGCCGCCGAAGCAGCCCGTCTCTAAGGCTGGCAAGGCCGGTGAGAACCCCAAGGTGCCGGTGGTGAGAGCGAAGCTCTATGCAGCCGCCGTTGTCCGCGACATCCCACCTGAGATCCTGTACGCCATCGCCTACCGTGAAAGCCGGTGGCAGCAGTTCGACGCCAACGGCAACGCCCTCACGAGCCCCGACGCCGGCATCGGCATCATGCAGGTGACCTCCCACGGCAACTGGGACGTCGAGCGCCTGAAGACCGATATCGACTACAACATCGCCGCTGGCGCCGACATCCTCCTCGGCAAGTTCCGGACCAAGCCGGAGATCGGCGACGGCGACCCGCGCTGCTATGAGAACTGGTTCTACGCCGTGTGGGCGTACAACGGCTGGACGCCGAACAACCCGTACCCGTACATCATCTGGGAGCTCGTTGCCGCCGGACCCGAAGGCTGGTGGACGGGCGTGCCCGTTACGCCGGTGTCGACATCATCGCTGGTGAACGGCCTCGGTGTGCCGATCCCCACCCCGCTGCCGGCGAGCACGTGGAGCCCAGGGCCGTCCGACCCGTCGCCGGCAGCTGAGGCAGGAGGCCAGGTGGGTGTAGCCGGCGCTCCGTCCCTGTAGTCCCCTTCCAGTAGCTCCTCCAGGATCATGCAGGCGACTGCGAGTGCGGCCTGCGGGTGCCCGCATCAGTAGCAGCGATGCTGAGCGATGTGGAGCTTTGCTCAATGAACCGGCCCGGATGCCGATAGTAGATGCATCATGGTCGCCATGCCCGACAGGAGCCGTCCTCAGCCCGGGGAGTGGGTGCGCCTGTCTGCGGCGGCGGACCTGCTCGGCGTCTCCGCCGCCACGCTGCGGCGCTGGACCGACGCGGGCGTGTTGCCGGCCTGCCGCGGGGCGGGAGGCCAGCGCCGCTACCGGCGCGCCGATGTGGAGGCCCTGGTGGCGCGGCAGGAGTCCGCCGTCACCGGCCCGCCTCCTGCCGCGGCGTCGAACGACGTCCTCCTCGACGCGTTGCGCACGCTCGCTGGAGAGGTCTGGCGGCTCACCGGCGCCGACGAGGTCGCTGCTCATATCCTGGAGGAAGAGCGCCTCGTGGAGTGCTGCCGTCTCGTCAAGGGCCGGGAGTCGACCGGCCGAGATGGGATCACTCGATCGCCGTGGAACCTGCCCTGGTGCGGCCGATGCGTCACCGAGATGCGACCGGCGCTGGTCGCTCTCGAGCCGCCGGCCGGCGAGCCCGTTGTACTGCCGACCGAGGCATGGGGCGGCGCCGGCACGAGTGCGGACGCCGGCGTGCCCGCTACGGGAACGCCCGCTGCCGGCGCGCTCCCGCTGTTCGTGCGCGGAGTGCTCACGGCCTGCGTGGAACTCTCTCCGATCGACCCGGCGACATGGCAGGAACAGGAGGAGGCCCTACGCCTGGCGGTGCGCCGCGCTGCGGCGAAGGCGCGGGCGACGGCGCCGGGGCCCGCGCCGGTGTTCGACATGTACACCTGGATGATGACTGCCGCGGGGCTTGGATCGGAGCGCACCGAAGATGACTACTTGCGCTCCGCGACGGCCGCGTTCACGCGGCGCACAGGGTGCGAGTGCTCCCGTCTCCACCGCGTGACCGTCGACGGTCGCTGGTTGACAGCGTCCTTCGACTCCGCCGGGTTCCGGCCCGAGTCGCTGGAGGCCGCACCGGGTCCTGAGAACTCTCCGCTCCGCGCTCAGGCACTCGCCGACGGGGCCGCGATGATCGTCTCCTCCACCGACGACCCCCGGCTATCGGCCTCCGAACGGGACGAGATGCGCGCGGACGGCCACGCCAGCGAGCTGTGGGTGCCTCTCGTGGTCGGCGGTCGGGCCTTGGGCGCCCTAGACTTCCGCGACACGGTCCCACGCGACTTCCGCGAGCTGGATCACGCCGTGCGTGTGTTCGCCGGCATGGTGGGACGCGGCGTGGCTCATTCCCTCGTCGTGGAGACTGCCGATGAGCGCAGCGGACTCCTGCGCGATCTGCTCGACATCGGCGCGCAGACGCCCTCGACGGGGGATCCTCTCGCCGTGCTGGCCGACAAGACGGAACGGGTCATCGAGGTGTTGGGGGCGGACTACGGAGAGGTGACGGTGGTCGGGCCGGACGGCCGCACTCAGCGGGTCGTGAGCGTCGGCACGCCTCCAGCTGCGATCGACGAGCTTGATGACGGCAAACTGGAGACGAGCGGTCTACGGCGTGCCTGCTGGGCCGAAGAGCGCGTGGTGCTTGCCGTGAGTGCTGACGATGCGAGGCTCTCCCCGGCGGACCGGCGTCTCTTCGCAGCCGGCGGTCTCGATGCTCGGGCCTGCGTGCCGCTGGCAGCTGGCCCTCAGGTGCTTGGACTGCTCGACGTCTATGGGTTCGAACCGCGGCCGTTCGCGCGCCACAGGGAACTGCTGGCCGCCGTGGGGCAGCAGCTCGGGCGCGCCTGGGATGCGGTGCAGCTGAGCGTCGAGCTGGCGCAACGCCATCAGGACCTGAACGGCCTCATCGAGGCGGCCATCCAGATCAGCTCGAGCCTCGACTCCAAAGAAGTGGTGCGCGCGGTCGCGAAGAACGTGGCGGATGTCACCGGCTTCGACATCTGCGACATCTACTGGATCGATGGCGACGAGGGCGTCCTGCTGCTCTCGGTGGGCACCGGGGAGAACCTGGAAGGCCTGCGCTATCGCATCGCCGACTACGCCACGTGGCAACGGGTGCTGGCCACGGGTCGCCCGGTCATCCTTCGCGACGTGCGTACGGATCCCGAAGCGAGTCCGGAGGAGCGGCGCGATGCGGAGACATGGGACTACAACTGCGCGGTCTCCCTGCCGCTCATGGCGCGCGGAGAGGTGGTGGGCGTCCTCGACCTCCTGAGCCGCGAGTCGCGCGAGTTCGCTCAGCCCGAACTTGCCGTAGGGCTGACGCACCTGGTCGGCCAGGCGGTGTCGAACGCTCGGCTGCACGCAAGCCTCGAGGACCAGAACCGCCGCCTGGGCGTGCTCCTCCATATCAGCAACGCCGTGAACTCAACTCTGGACTACGACCAGCTCATGGATGCCGTGGTCTCTGAGGCTGCACGTGCGCTTTCGGCTGAGGAGTGCCTGGTCTACGAATGGGACAAGCGCGCGGACACGATCGTGGCGCGCGCGTACTTCGGGCCGCACGAGTCGGATTGGTGGGTCAGAGGCACGAGCTATCCGCTCGACGACTACCCGTACGACCGCGTCATCCTCGAGGACGGCCTGACCGTGCGGGAGTACCTGTCTGACCCATCCCTGAGTCCCGACGTGCGCACGTCGATGGAGGTGCACGGTGAGCGTTCCTGCCTGACGATCCCGCTGCACGCGGGAGGGGAGGTCATCGGCGAGCTGGTGTTCATTGAGTCTGCAACCGAGCGTCGCTGGACGGACGATGCGGTCGAATTCACGACCCTGATCGCCGAGCAGGCCGCCACGGCCATCCGCAACGCGGAGCTGTACGCGAGACAGCAGCTCGAGCACCGGCGGCTGGCGTCTCTTCTGGAAGCAAGCAAGGCGGTGGCCTCCGCGCCGAGTGTCGACGACGCTCTCTCCGTTCTCGGCGAGCGCGTGCGGGAGAGCCTGGGTGCTGACTGTGTGGCCATCTACGAACACGACCGGCGCGGCAACGAGCTCGTATGCCTGGCTCGCCGTGACCCAGGAACGAGTCGGCCGTCCCCGGACGGTCGTGACCGGATGCGGCTGACCGAAGGAGACCGGGCCGTACTGCAGGCGGGCCTGCCGGTCCAGCACACCGTGTCCGATCCGGCTGCGCCCGAGTGGAACAAGGAGCGCATGAGCGTATGGGGCGTGACGAGCATGCTCACGGTCCCCGTGCGGCACGGGAACAACGGGATCGGGATGATGTTCCTCGGCGAGACCGCACGGGAGCGCGTGTTCACGCCGGGAGAAGTCGATCTGGCGCTGGGCCTCGCCGATCTGGCCGCCACCGCGATCCACGGGCGCAGGCTGCAGGTGGGGCAGCGTCGTCATACGCGCGAGACTGAGTTGCTGAACGAGGCTGCGCGCAGCATGGCGCTGAGCCTGGACGCCCAGCAGATCGTCACCGACGGCACGGCGGTGCTTCGCGCGGCGATCCCGTTCGACCTCGCCGCGGTCATCCGGCTCGACGCCAAGGGGCGAGTGGAGGGGGTGCTCGCGGACGACGGGCACCGGCTCGAGTCGCAGGACGACTGGGCGCTGCCTGCCGAGCTGAAGAGATGGCTGAAGGCCGGCGCGCCGGTGGCGGCGCGACTGAAGGACCTTGCGCCGCTGGGCCTGCCCGCGGATGGGTCAGACAGCCCACCGGTCGCCGTGGTGGGCCTTCTGGGCAACGGCCGGCTGAACGGGGTGCTCTGCCTGTGCGGACCCGGCTGTGACGCCGCTGCTAGCGAGAACGAGGGGATGCTGAGGGCTTTCGCATCCCATCTCTCGCTGGCTCTCAACAATGCGGCCCTCTACGAAGATATCCGTCGCATGCACGTGGCCAACTTGGGATCGCTCACGTCGACGCTCATGGCCAAGGACTACTACACGGTGGGGCACGCCGGGCGGGTGGCCGCCTACGCGGTGATGCTGGCCGAAGAGATGGGCGTGCCCCGCGAACGCTGGGAATCGCTGGAGGAGGTGGCGTACCTGCACGACATCGGCAAGATCGCCGTCTCAGACCGGATCCTGCTCAAGCCCACGCGGCTGTCTGCTGAGGAGTGGCAGCTGATGCGACAGCACGCCACTCTCAGTGCCGACATCCTGGCGCCGATCTTCGACGACGAGATGGCCGCTGCCGTGAGGCACCATCACGAACGCTATGACGGTGGCGGCTATCCGGACGGACTGGCCGGGGAGCGCATCCCGCTCCTGGGACGCATCCTGGCCGTCGCCGACGCGTACGACGCCATGTCGTCTCAGCGTCCGTATCGCCAGGCCTTCTCTTACCCCTCGTGCGTGGCCGACCTGCAGGCGTGCGCCGGCGGGCAGTTCGACCCGCGGGTCGTGGACGCGTTCCTGCGCGTGCTGGAGCGCCTGCGCCACCTGCGGCTCACGGCGACGGAAGCCGCCGAGCAGGCGGCGCGGCAGATCGACGTGGCCGCGCACGATCGCCTCCGGTCACCGGGGGACGAGGAGCTGCCCGAGTATGGGCAGATCGTCACCGTGATGGAATCGGCCGTGCGTGCGCATCCGCCGATCGTCTCCATGAACACGGACATCCGCGTGGGCGACAGCAAGGTCGCCTCGGTGGTGGACTTCGAGCTCGATCAGGACCTGTGGGCACCGATCGGCGCCGAGATGTATGTCGAGGACTACCAGATCGCGGCGTTCGAAGGGCGCTCGTTGGACATCGTCACCGTCATCGTCGACGAGTGGGGCGTATGGATATCGGGCTACGCGCCACTCATGGCGGCCGACGGGAGCATCCCGGCTGTCGTGTGCGCTTCGATCCCGGCTCTCACGGGAATCCAGACGGGAGGTCGGATGAGCCAGGCGAGCCAGACGTTCAGTTCTGTCTTCCGCGGCGCGGTGGGGCGCATGAGCCGCGCCGAGGTCGAGGCGATCACCGATCACCTGACCGGTCTCTACAACCACCGCTACTTCCAGGAGCGGCTGCGTGAGACCGCGGGCAAGGTCACGGGCGATGGAGCGACCGCCAGCCTGCTCTTCTGCGATCTGGACCGCTTCAAGGACGTCAACGACATGCGCGGGCACCTCGCCGGCGACAGAGCGCTGCGGCGCACTGCGCAGGTGCTGCAGGAGACGCTGCGCGAAGGAGACGTGGCGGCACGCTACGGCGGCGACGAGTTCGCGCTGCTGCTCCCCGACACGGACGGTGAGGCGGCGCTGGCCGTCGCGGAACGCGTCCGCGAAAAAGTGGCGAAGGGGCTCTCTCAAGCGGGCTTCGGCACTCTCACCGTGAGCATCGGCGTGGCGGTGTTCCCGGACGATGCGGCTTCGGCTGAAGAGCTCGTGGCGCTGGCCGACGCCGCCATGTACGAGGCGAAGCGCCGGGGGCGCGACCGGGTGGTGGCGATCGGGCCCCTCACCGCACAGGCGGCCGAGGTCTAGCCCGGCGGCATCTCACGGTGCGGGCCCTCGAGCGACGCGACGGCGAGACGCCGTCTCGCGAGCTCCGATCTCGGGCATCTCGACGGCGAGATACTGGTCCACGAGCGCTTCGATGTGTTCGCGCGGCGCCGTGCAGCCCAGGCCGTGGAGGATGTAGTCCATGTAGCTGTCGCGCCAGCGCTTCGGCTGGAAGTCGGGCTCCGTGGGGTCGAGCATGAGTTCGGTGCCGACGAGCGTGGCTACGACCAGAACGGCCGCCTCTTCCGGGTAAGGCGTCGTGAAGACGCCGTCGTCGATGCCCTCCCCGATCGTCTGCTCCACGAGCACAGCGTACTCGCGCGAGATCACGGCGGCCAGGGCGTCGTGGAACTGATGGTGCTTCGGGCGATGGATGTGGCGCCAGGACTCTTGGCGTCCCGGCGGGTCCGTCTCTCGGCCATGGCGACGTTCACGATGGTGGCGTCGAGCATCACCATGAACATGGCGAATGTGAGGATCGCCAACACGATCCAGCGGCGGTCCAGGACGTCGGAAGCCATCGCGGTCCCCCTGAAAAACGAGTGACTGACCGTCAGTCACTCAACTCCCCGACCGCTGCGAAGTCGAGTGCCACGGTGCCAGTTGACCGCGTGCCGGGTAGTGGTATGCTGCCCTCTGTTTTCCACATTACGGATGGCTGTTCCGAAGAATGGAACAGACGTCAGGGCTTCGGACTGTAGGAGGGCAGACTGTGGAGGCCTCCCCGCAGGGAGCATCCATGGCCGACCTGCGGCGCACGGCTCTCACGCTGAGGCGCCGCGTGATCGACATGCTGTGGCGTGCGCAGGCGGGTCACCCGGGCGGCTCGCTCAGCGCCGCCGACCTCTTCTCGGTGCTCTACTTCCATGAGTTGCGGATCGACCCGGCAGACCCGGCGCGGGAGGATCGCGACCGCTTCGTCCTCTCCAAGGGTCATGCCGCTCCCGTCTACTACGCCACGCTCTGCGAGCGCGGGTTCTTCCCGGAAGCGCTGCTGCGTACCTACGACCAGATCGACTCGTGCCTGCAGGGGCACCCGGACTGTCAGACGCCGGGCGTCGACATGCCGTCGGGCTCGCTCGGCCAGGGCCTCTCGGCAGGCGTGGGCCTCGCGCTGGGCGCGAGGCTGAAAGGCCTGCCGAGCCGTGTCTACGTCATGCTCGGCGACGGCGAGGTGCAGGAGGGCCAGGTGTGGGAGGCCGCCATGGCGGCGCCCAAGTTCGGCCTGGGCAACCTGGTGGCCATTGTCGACGACAACCGCATCCAGCTCACCGGCACCACCGAGAGCGTCATGCCCATCGAGCCGCTGGCGGCGAAGTGGCGGGCGTTCAACTGGAACGTGCTCGAAGTGGACGGCCACGATATGGAACAGATCGTGCAGGCGCTGGATGGAGCCCGGGCGTATGCCGAGGGGCCCACGGTGGTCATCGCGCACACGGTGAAGGGTCGCGGCGTCGGGTTCATGGAGAACAAACACGAGTGGCACTCGGGTCTGGTGACGGACGACGTCCGTGAGCGGGCGCTGGCGGAGCTGAGCGGTGGGGAGGCCTGAGATGGCCGCGATGATGGCGCAGCGGGATGCGTTCGGCGCAGCTCTGGTCGAGCTGGGCGCGCGCGATGAGCGCATCGTGGTCCTCGATGCCGACCTCGCCAGCTCGACCAAGGCGAGCATGTTCCAGGACGTCTACCCGGACCGCTTCTTCCAGGTCGGCATCGCCGAGCAGAACATGGTGGGCATCGCGGCGGGTCTGGCGCAAATGGGGTTCGTCCCCTTCGTCAGCACCTTCGCCGCGTTCGCCGCCAAACGGGTCACCGACCAGCTCCGCATCTGCGCCGCGCAGCCCCGGCTGGGTGTGAAGATCGCCGGCGCCTACGCGGGCCTGCTGGCCGGCAAGACCGGCAAGACGCATCAGGCGGTCATGGATGCGGCGGTCATGCGGGCCATGCCGAACATGACCGTCGTCTGCCCCGGCGACGGGCCGGAGGCCGGCAAGGCCGTCATGGCCGCCGCCGCCTATCCCGGCCCCGTGTATCTGCGGCTCACGCGCGACCCCGTGCCGAACGTGTTCGGCGACGACCACGAGTTTGTTATCGGCCGCGCCTACACCGTCCGGGACGGCGTCGACGTCACGATCGTCACGACCGGCATCATGCTGGGCCGGTCGCTGGAGGCCGCCGACCTGCTGGCCGCCGAGGGCGTGAGCGCGCACGTCGTGCACGTGCCCACACTCAAGCCTCTCGACGAGACGGCCATCGTGGCGGCCGCACAACGCACCGGCCTCGTGGTCACCGCGGAAGAGCACACGATCATCGGCGGCTTGGGCAGCGCCGTTGCCGAGGTCCTCGGCGAGCGGCTGCCCACACCCCTGAAGCGCGTCGGCATACGCGACGTGTGGGGAGAGAGTGCGCCCAACGACGCGCTGCTGGAGAAGTACGGCGTCACCGGCGCGCACGTCGCGCGGGCGGCGCGAGACCTTCTGGACGCCCATCGCGGGCGCGCCTGACAGATCGAGCAAGGAGGAGCCATGGGCCTTCTGGAAACCGACCTTCCGGACCTGTTCTTCGAGGACTCGCCGTCCGGGCGCATGTTCAAGGAGCTGTGGGAGGCCGACGACGCGGCCATCGACGCCGTGCTCGAGGACTACGGCATCCCCTCTCCCTGCGAGTGGGCCAAGCCGGGCAGCTACCTGCAAACCACCATCCGCGCGCAGGTGGAGAAGCAGCGGCGCCAGAACGACGTGGTACTCATCCCCGTGGGCTGTACGGAGAACCACGGCCGCCAGACGGTGAGTTCCATGGACACGCTGTTCGTGAGCCATCTCTGCGAGGCCGTGCGGCGGCAGTCCATCAAGCACAAGGGCCACGGCCCTGCCATAGCGCTGCCACCGCTCATGTACGGCGGCCACCCCTACCATCACATCGGCATGCCGGGCACGGTCATGCTGCGCGAGTCGGTGGTCGAGGAGACCCTGGTCGACGTCATGCTGGGTCTTTGGAACGACGGCTGGCGCAAGCAGATCATCGTCAACAACCACGGCCACCTGTGGATGCTGGAGACGGCGCTGCACAAGTTCCTCAAACGCTACCAGCTCCCCGGCGTCTATCGCGTCGTCGACTGGCACCGTTCGGTCAAGGACTTCTTCCGCACGAAGGAGCAGGGCGGCTGGTGGGACACGCCGTTCATCCACGCCGACGAGGCCGAGACGTCGCTCGGCCTGCTGCTCTTCCCGGAGATGGTCGACATGGAGCAGGCCGTGGAGACGGAGACGAAGCAGTACCTGCCGGGCGGCCACTTCAACAACTCGGTCGACGGTTTCCCGCGTCCGCAACGCTGGTCGGAGGGCGAGGGCCACTTCGCCATCGAGTTCTTCGGCACGCCGGAGGGCGTCGTGGGCAAGCCGACCAAGGCCGAGGCCTGGAAAGCCAAGCGGCCCACGGCGGCGTTCGTGAAGTACCTGTCGATGATCGTCGACGAGTGGCTCGAGGCCTTCCCGGCCGGCACGGTGCCGCCGATCGAGGAGACCACCTTCCGTACGGCGGCCGAGATGGAGCCGTTCCTTCGTGAGCCACTCAGTGAGGGCTGGAAGCCGGTCTTCGCGCTGCCGTGGATCGGCCAGCATTGACCACCGCAGGCAAGTCAAGGTGCGGCGGTCTCGCCGTCCGGACCCGGCGCACGCTGACCGCCACAGGCAAGGCAGGCAGATGAGCTTCAGGTTCGCATTCGCCACGGCCGCCGGGGCCACCGGCTTCGGGCCCATGCTGTTCGCGGGCAGGGTCCCGGAGGCGGTGCGGGCGGCGGCCGAGCTCGGCTATGACGGTATCGAGATCGGCATCCGGAGCCCCTCCGAGGTCGAGAACCTGGGGCTCGGCAAGCTGCTGACCGACCACGGGCTTCGGCTGGCCGCGATCGCCAGCGGGCGCATCCTGGTGGACGACGGGCTGTCGCTGAGCGATCCGGAGGCGGCGCGCCGCGATGAAGCGGCACGCCGCCTCAACGAGCTCGTCGAGCTGGCCGGCGAGTACGGCGCGGTGCTCATCGTCGGCCTGGTGCGCGGTATGCGGCCGGCCGACGGCGACGTGCCGGCCGCCAACGCCCGCCTTGTCGATACGCTCGGCCGCTGCGCCGACCATGCATCGGCATGCGGCGCGAGCATCGTCCTCGAGGCCATCAACCGCTACGAGACCACGCTGCAGTGCACGGCGGCCGAGGCGCTCGACCTGGTCGAGCAGGTCGGCCGCCCCAACGTCAACGTGCTGCTCGACACGTTCCACATGAACATCGAGGAGCCGTCCGTCCCGGTCGCCATCCACTCCGTCGGCGACCGGCTCGGCCATTTCCATGTGGCGGACAGCAACCGCCGCGCGCCCGGGCTCGGCCACATCGACTTCCGGGCGGTGCTGACCGCGCTGCGTGACATCGACTACACGGGCTGGATCTCGGCTGAGATCCTCCCGCTGCCCGGGGACCGTGCCGCGGCCGAGCAGGCGTTCAGCCACCTGCGCACCGTCCTTCAGAACGGCATCCATAGACCCGCTTGAGGGGGCGAGAACATGGCAGACATCCCCAGCACCATGAAGGCTCTGGTCCTGAAGGGACCCAACGACTTCGAGATCCAGGAAGTCCCCACGCCGCAGCCCAAGGGCGACGAAGTCCTCTGCCGCGTGAAGGCCGTGGCCATCTGCGGCACCGACCCCAAGATCGTCGCCGGCAAGTTCCCTGGCTTCTGGCCGCCGAGCTTCCCGGCCGTCATCGGCCACGAGTGGGCCGGTGAGGTCGTGGCCGTGGCCGACGAGCTCAAGGCCTCGGCCAAGCTTGCCGCCAAGTACCCCGTGGGCGCCCGTGTCGCCGGCGAGGCGCACAAGGGCTGCGGGGTCTGCCTCAACTGCATGACCGGCCACTACACCGTGTGCCTCAACTACGGCGACAACGCCTCCGGCCACCGCCACTACGGCTTCACGTCTCCGGGCGCCTACGCCGAGTACATCGTCGCCTCGATCAAGTCGGTGACGCCGCTGCCGGAGGGACTCACGTACCACCAGGGCGCCATGCTCGACTCCGCCGGCGTCGCACTGCACGGCGTGCAGCGCGGCCGCGTGACCAGCGGCGACTCGGTGCTGGTCACCGGCCCCGGCGCCGTGGGCCAGTTCTCGTTCCAGTACGCACGCGCGTCCGGCGCCCGCATGGTCATCATGCTCGGCCGCGGCCCGCGGCTGCAGTTCGCCGCCGGCATGGGTGCCATTCCCGTCGACTACGAGAAGGTCGACGATCCGGTGGCCAGGGTCATGGAGCTCACCGACGGCATCGGCGTCGACTGCACGGTCGAGTGCGCCGGCGTTCAGCAGGCGATCGACTGGGCGATCGCCTGCACCCGCAAGGCCGGCCGCATCGTCATGGCCGGCCTGCCGACCGACAAGATCACGGTCCCGTGGGGTCCCATGACGCTCGCGGAGCTGGACATCCTCGGCGTGCGCGCCAACCCGAACACATCGGCGCCGGCGCTGGCCCTCATGGCCAACGGTGCCGTCACCACCGAGGGCATCCACACGCACACGTTCCCTCTGGCGGACTTCGGCGAGGCGCTGGCCACGTTCGTGGAGCGCCGCGACGGCGCTATGAAGGTCGTGCTCGAGCCCTGACGATCGACGAACGGCGGACCCGCGCAGCCAGCCCGCGGGCCGCGGATCGTGAGGGCTGGCAGGCAGGCAACACGTCGGCGCCGGGCACGTGAGAACGGCCGCGGCGCGCAGAAGGAGACAGAGATGGCCGACAAGCCAAAGGGTGCCGTGTTCAACACCGGGAGCGTCGAGTTCAAGCAGGACCCGCCCAAGCACGAGAACACGCGTGGCTGGCCGCTGGTCAACCCCAAGAGCTGCCCCGGCGCGCAGCTCGAGTTCCACATCACCGAGATCATGCCGGATGGCGCGGCGCTCGACGATGTGCACGACGCCGAGGACCACGTCTTCTACGTGCTCAACGGCCGCGCCAGGGCCAAGGTTGGCGACGACGTGTTCGAAGTGGCGCCGGGCGACGCCCTTTACGTGCCCAAGGGCACGGTGCACAACTTCGAGATCGTCGGCGGCGAAGTCTTCCGTATCGCCGTCGTGTTCTCACCGGCGCGCGGCATCTGGGGCTGAGCGGAGCCGCACAGTAACGTCGTGCCGTACCCCCCGCGGGCGGCGCGCCGCCTGCGCACCACGCCGAGGTGACTGTCCGCCGCAGGCGCTCAGCGAGAGACGGAGCGCCGGCGGGCACGCCGACC
>CAZIGT010000064.1:0-12466 GCA_964538465.1 uncultured Thermoleophilia bacterium
CGTGCGGGCCGCACGGCCCGCCCAGCCCGAATGCGATCACTTGACCGTCAGCCTTCCCGCTGCCGGCTTGAGGCACTTGTTGCCGGCCACGTCGGTGGCGCTCACCCAGAACTTGTACGTGCCGCGCTTGAGCGTGCAGACGAAAGAGTACTTCTGGGCTGCGTTCTCTGGGCGGTTCCTCAGCACCGGCAGGCGCTTGATCACCTTGCCCTTGAGCGTCTTGATCGTGATGGTCACAGTGGCCCTGGCGCAGCCCGGGAGCGCATCGTTGACGCGGTAGCGCAGCGTGGCCTTCTTCCCGCGCTTGACGAGGGCGGCCGCCAGCACCTTCGGCGTCGGCCGCTTCCCGTCGAAGCGCACGGTGCAGGTCGCCGGGCTGGAGGCGCCGCTGTTGCCCAGGTCGTCCGTTGCCCAGTACGCGATGGTGTGCACACCGTCGGGCGGGGCGGGGACCACGCAGGATGCGCCCGCCCCGCCGCCGGCCGCCCCGCCATCGATGCTGTAGTAGAGTCCGGCCACGGGCGAGAGCACATCGCTGGCCGTGAGCGTGACTGCTTGCGGCTGCGTCCAGTCGAAGCTGTCCGGCAGGTCGTCCGTGACCACCGGAGCCGCTGCGTCCCGCACGAGGATCGCGCCGTTGTGGCCGGCGACCCACACTCCGCCGGTCGACAGCGGCGCGATGCCGGTCAGCGTCTGGTTGTAGCCGACATCCTCGCCCGTCGAGCTCCAGGTGGCGCCGCCGTCCGTGCTGCGCAGGACGAGACCACCTTGGCCGCACGCCCAGACCTCGGTCGGCGAGACGAAGCGGACGCACCACAGCGTGCCCGAGCCGGGAACGTCCTGTCCTGTCCACGTGGCGCCGCCATTGGACGTGGTCAGGATGACGTTGCCGCCCACTGCGCAGCCGACCTGCGCGTTGGCGAAGTCCACGTCGTGGAGAGAAGCGGTTTCATAACCGGCCGGGAGTGTCTGCGCATTCCAGGTGCCGAGCGTGCTGCCGTTGCTCGTGTGGATGATCACGCCGTTCAGGCCGACCGCCCAGGCGTTGTCCGTGTCGGCGGCGGCGACACCTTGGAGGTTCGTGGCGGCCAAGGACGCCTGCTCCGTCCAGGTGCTGCCGTTGGATGTATGGATGATCTTCCCGGTGTCAGGGGACACCCACGCGGCGCCCCAGCCGGTAGTGGGGCTCACCATGTCGAGATCGCGGACCTCACCGATGTCCGAGGGTGTCGTCTGAAGTTGCCATGTGGCGCCACCGTCCGCAGTGTGCGTGATGCAATGGGAGATGCCGAGCTGTGTGCCGCAGACGAACGCCTCGTTGTCACTCAGGGCGACCACCGTGTTCAGACGCTGGCCACCTGCCGCCGACTGCCGTGTCCAGGTGACGCCGTCGGTGGTGCGCAGGATCGTGTGCCCATAGCCGACGGCCCAGCCGTGCGTCGCAGAGGACATGCTCACGTCGTTGAGGTCGTACCCGGAGCCGCTGGTCCGCCGCGTCCAGGTCGCCATGTCGGAGCCGGATACGACAGCGCCGCTTTCGCCGACAATCCATGCGGAATACGGCGGCGTCGAGCCGCGCAGGCACATAGCGTTGAGACCGAACTCGCTGGTCTGGTACAGAGGGTACGGTGGCCCCGAGAGGCCGGTGCTCCAGGTGATACCGCCGTCCGTGGTGGTCCACACCTGTCCGTTGTCTTTCCAGGAGTCGTTGCCCCGCACTGTGGCATAACCCACGGTGTTGCTCACAAATGCCAGGTCGCTCACGGTGGTCGAGCTGACGCCTATCTTCGTCTCCGACCAGTCGCTGCCGTTGGTCGTGTAGTAGATCCTGGGGTCGTCAGTGTCGAACTTGAGGGCACCGATCCATGCGTGCTCGCTATCGATCGCCGTGACCGAGCTCGGGTGTATGGCGGTGAGCCCTCCGGCCGCTGGCGTCCAGGTAGCGCCGCCATTTGTGGTCTTGAGGATCGTGGCCGTGTAGGGCGCAAGACCGTCAGGGTTGCCGACCGCCCAGCCGACCTCGGCGCTGCCGAAGGCGACCGCGGCCAGGTAGTTGTTGGTCCCAGACGCGCGCGCGACCCACGTGGCCCCGCCGTCGGTCGTGCGGTAGATCTTGCCGCTGGCGCCCACCGCAACGACAGAGACCGAGTTCCAGGCGCCGGTCCCGGCCACAGCGATGTCGCTGACGTCCATGGAACCCACGTCCTGGGCGGTCCACGTAGCCCCGCCATCCGCGGTGAACATCAGGGTGCCGCCGTCGCCGCCGATCCACCCGTGCTGGGCATCCGCGAAACAGACCGCCTCGAGATCGTTCGCGCCGCAATCTGTGGTGGACCAGGAGATCCCGCCGTCTGTGGTGCTCAGGACCGTGCCGTTGTCGCCGACGGCCCAGCCTGCGGTGGCGGATGGGAAGCACACGTCATTGAGCGTGTTCCCCTGTGGCAACGGATTCTCCCAGAGCCAGTGGCCCGAGGCTGTGCGCACAAACGCGCCGGCGGGCGGCGCGAGAGCAGTGAGCGCGAGGATGGTCGTGGCCGCGAGCGCGAGGAGCGTCGCGGCCGTGATGGATGGACCGTTAAGTGTGCTCGCACAGGCGCATCGCAGGCGCGCGTGCAGCCTCGAGTGACCGGTTGCGACCATGGGATCCTCCCTGGACCGGTGTGCTTTGGCGGGGCGATTGTAGCCCTTCCGGAGTCGGTTAGCACCGATGAGTCAGGTCGCACCACCGGACATCGCGGGACGCCCTACGGGGCGCGGCCGGTCGCAGACGGACGGGCGGAGGAGAGGAGATGATTCAAGCGTGGCGCCAGCACGCCGATATCTCCTCTGCCGGCGCTCTACGAGGGCGGACGGACTAGGGGACACGCGGACCCAGCCCGGGGGTTCGGCCTTGGGGCCGATCCCAGGTACGCCGGGTCGCGGCGACGTATGACGGGAGGGACCATGCTACGCAGGAGCCAACAGGGGCCGAGACGTGGAGAACGCATCAGCGGACCAACGAGGGGCGAGTGGGCGCTCGCCCTGTCCCGCGCGTCTGCGACGGCGCGCCGGGCGCTGCCGTCCATCGTTGTGGCCGTCGCACTCGCGGCGGCCGTCATGACGATCGTGCCAGCCGCCGCGCACGCCGGCCGGCCGGGCAAATGGACGAATCTCACCGGCTCGACGGGGTCGACTCAGACGCTGGTCAGCGTGGCCCGCACCACGGACGGCCGGCTGCACGTGGTCTGGACGCGCGACGCTGCCGACGGCAAGACGTACGACCTCTGCTACCGCGTCGTGGCGCGAGGAGGCGGGTTCAGCTCGCAGTCCACGCTGATCGCAGGTTGGTCGATCCTGGGCGCGCCGACGATCGTGGCGGAGCAGGGCGGCGCCCTGAGCGCTTTCGTGTGCGGCTCTGATGTCTTCGGCCCGGGGCAGACCCACCATGGCATGTGCGTGCTCAGGCGGGCCGCGGGATCGGCCGGCTGGGTCGTCTCCCCCGGCGTGATCGACAACGGTGACGACAAGGCGACCGCGTACGCTTCGGACGCGTTCGCCACTCTGGCTGCCGACGGCACGCCGCTCGTCGGCTGGTGGAAGAACCGCGTCTGGGTGCACGCCGGTCTCGATCCCTCCAGGCCGCAGCACGAGTTCCTGGTGCAAACCGGGACGACCGGCAGCTACTTCCCGACGCTGGTGACCAACACGGCCGGCCGGTCCTACATCGCCTGGAGCTCCATCGTCGACAAGCACAGAGGCGTCCAGGTGCAGCAGGTCGCGGTCGACGGCAGCCCGGTCGGCTCGCCGCTCCAGCTGCCGAAGTGCGACGTCATCGACAGCGACGGCTGGCCGCAGTTCTTCCTCATGACCGACCCGGTCCCGTTCGCGGCCCTGCCGTCCGGCGGGCTGGTCGCCGCCTACCCCACCGGTCATCCCAACCCCGTCAACATCCGCTTCTGGCGCATGAGCGGCTCCGACCCGCTCGCGCACATGCGTTCACGCGTGATCGCCAAGGGCTTCGACACCAAGAATCAGGTCGCGCTGGCCGTGGATGCTCGAAGCCGCGTCTGGGTCGTCTGGTCCAGCCATCTGATGAGTGACAGTCCCGCCGTGCTCATGGCGCAGCGCTCCAACGCGGGGGGCACCAAGTGGGGGGCTCCGGTCACCATCAAGGCCCCGTCCGCGAACCTGTCTCTGTTCCGCATCGTGGCCTCCGCGCAGAAGGACCGGCTGGACCTCTTCGCGCACTGGGGCCAGCGCAACCAGGGGACCGACGGCAGCACCTTCCACACACAAGTGCGGCCGGGACTCAGCGTTGTGACGAAGCCGGTGTCGCTGCGGGTCGGGAAGAAGGCGGTCGTGCGCGTGACGGTGCGCGACGCCGGCAAGCCGGTCGCGCGCGCCACGGTGAAGATCCTCGGGCGCACTGTGCGCACGAACGCCAAGGGCGCGGCGCGCGTCACGATCGCCCGGGTGCCCAAGGCCGGGTGGGTGAAGATGAGCGTCACGCGCAAGGGCTACACGACTGCCAAGACGATGCTGATCGCGCACTGACCCGGATCGGGGGGCGGCGCGGATGCTGGGACCGGCACACACCCGCGTTGCGGTGGGAAGGACGGAGCCGGCACGCGCCCCGTTGCGGCGCAAGGCGAAGGCCGGCACGCACGCCCCGCAGCCGCCGACACGCGGCGCCTGCAGTAGAAGCTGAGAGACGAAGGCCCCGGAGTAGAGGCTGAGAGACAAAGGGCCCGGACCGGCGGGGGGTTCCGGTCCGGGCCCTGAACGGCCGAGATGGTCGGCCTTGGAGGTAGTCCGGTGAGGCCCGCGGGTGGGTCGGCGGCAGCGCCGCCGCCCGCGGGCCGAGGTGTCTTTCAGCGGCCGACCGTGCCGTCTCCCGGAATCGGCGCGTGCACGCGATGGCCGGGCAGCGGGCGGCGTCGTGTCCTTTCGTACGGCCACCCATCATCAGACGGCCATCTGGGCGAGCGCCAGCACGCGAAGGCCTCCGCAAGCCGGCTGTTCGCATCCGGCGGCTCGGCCGTGCGATCGGCTCGCTCGGCGAGGAGCGCCAGACCCCTGCGGCTCGCGATCGGCTTCTCCTGTGTCTCGTTTGGTCTCATCACGGCCCCTTCGACCGGCTCCCTTGTCCTCGAGAAGGCTACGAGAAGCTCGGCCGCGGGTCGTCTCCCGACGGTGAGAACCGTGTGTGCGGCTCAGGGGGATATCCGGCGCGGGCATCGTCCCCCTCTGGGGTGACAGACCGCTCGGAAGGTCGGCCGCCGGAGGTAGGAGCGGTGCGGCGGCCGCTCGAGCGGGAGCCGGACTCGGCGGCCGGCCGACCGGCCGCTCAGCCCCGCCCCTGACGCTCCCCCGGGGGGAGAGCACAAGCTGTCTCCTGCGTGCCAGCCGCCTCGACGCAGTCGGAGGATCCAATGGAAAAGATCGATGGCAAGAAGCTCTTCAGGGAGTTCTACTCGCCGCCGCGGAGACCGGTCATCGTCGATGTGCCCGAGCTCGCCTTCGTCATGGTCGACGGCAAGGGGGAGCCGGAGTCGTCGGAGCAGTTCCAGAGCGCGATGGGCGCACTGTACGGGGTCGTGTACACGCTGAAGTCCCTGCCCAAGAAGCGGCCGGAGCTAGACTGGCCGGCCTGGACCATCATGCCGCTCGAGGGCCTGTGGTTCGGAGAGGGTCAGGAAGGGCTCGACATGGCGGGTGCGGCGGGCACGGGTGTCGAGCTCGCCGACGCCGTCTGGGCTTGGACGGTCATGGTCTCGCTGCCGGACTTCTTCACGGAAGAGGACGTGGCGCTCGCCAAGGATGAGCTGCGTCGCAAGGGCAGAGGGTCGAAGGAGCTCGACAGCCTGCGGCTGGAGCGGTTCGCGGAGGGCCTGAGCGTGCAGACCATGTACGTGGGTCCTTACGACCAGGAGCGGGAGACGATAGAGGGGATGCATGCGTTCGCCCGCGACCAGGGCTATGAGCTGCGCGGGCGTCATCACGAGATTTACCTGGGCGACCCGCGCCGCACGCCGCCCGAGAGGCTCAAGACCGTGCTGCGCCATCCGGTGCGGCCGGCCGCTGAAGCCGGCTGATCGGGTCGAGAGCGCTCGCGACGCGTCGCGGGAGTCACGCCAACGGCCGCGCGCTCCCAGGGGATGCTCGCGAAGGCCGCCCTGTCCCACGGCAGGTCCGCGAACGACCGCACTCCGCCGCGGGACGTCCGCATCACGTGCGCTCTGCCGTCCGCCTGCTGGGATACCATGGCGGTCATGGACGCGGTACTTCCGGATGCGCTTGAGACGATGCTGCGGCTGGACGCGGGGGCCGAGCCTCTCGCCTGGCTCCTGAGCAGCGACGAGCCGGCCGCGCGCTGGGTGGCGCTCACCGGTGTGCTGGGCGCGCCGCCCGACGACGCCGACGTACAGCGTGCCCACGCCGACGTCCTTGCCGACGCAGGCACCCAGGAGTTGCTGGGCCGCATACCGGACTGGGAGGTGCCCAGCGATGTCGGCGGGCACAACAGCCCGCGGTACGCGCCCAACCTCCTCGCTCTGCTTGCCGACATGGGTGTGGCGGCCGGCGACGACGCGCGGGTCGAAACCGTTCTGGACGCTTTTCTGAGGCACGAGCAGGACGGTCGCTTCGCCTGTCTTGCTCAGTGGCGGAAGATGCCGGAGCCGGTCTGGTGCACGCTTCCCTGCGACACGCACGTCATCGCCGAAGCGCTCGTGCGCTTCGGGCGGGTCGATGCGGAGGGGTCGCGCCGCTCGGTGGCGCGCATCCGCGACGACTGCGTGGAGACGTCTCAGGGCCCAGGTTGGAAGTGCCTGCCGGATCCGGTCGTCAAGTTCCGCGGGCCCGGCCGCGTCGCCGATGTCTGCCTGCAGGTCACGCTGGAGGCGTTGCGCCTGCTGGCGCGCCTGGACGGCGAGGCTGCCGGGTCTGGAAGCGGCACGCATGCGGAGGGCGCGCCCGAGGCGGCGGCAGTCCGCACGGCGCTGGGCGCCTGGCGGGAGCGCGGCGCCAGGCAGCTCTACATGTTCGGCCACGGGCGCCGCTTCAAGACCGTCAAGTGGCCCACCAGCTGGTACGACGTGCACATGGTCGTGGACACGGTGGGCCGCTATCCAGAAGTGTGGAGCGCCGGTTCTACGACCGCGACAGAGGAAGACCGTCGCGCGGTCGCCGAGCTCGCGGCCTGCCTCGTGGCCTACAACATCGACACGGACGGCACGGTCACGCCGCGGTCGTGCTACAAGGGCTTCGAGGGCTTCTCGTTCGGGCAGAAGAAGAAGCCCTCCCCCTTCGCCACCGCCCGGCTGCTCGCCGTGCTGCGGCCGCTGGCGGAGCTGGCCGACGAGATCGCGGCCGTGGACGTCACCGCGCTCGCCAGCTCCAAGGGCGGCTCCGGACTGGCGCTGCCGCCGCGCATACCCGGCCGCGCCTGAGGCGTCGCCCGAGGCCGGCGACCCCGCGCGTTCCTCAGCTTGAACGCCGCTTGCGACGGGCCGCTCGCCTGTGGTCGGCGATCGCCTGCCGCGCCGCCTGCCAGCCAGGGATGCCGCTCACGCCGCCGCCGCCGTGTGCGCCGGCAGAGCCGTTGTACAGCCCAGCGATCGGCGACCGGTAGTCCGCGTAGCCCGGCGCCGGTCGCATGTGGAACATCTGGTCCACGCTGAGCTCGCCGCCGTAGACGTTGCCGTCGACCAGCCCCAGTTCGTGTTCCATGTCCCATGGGCCTATGACCTGGCGCGCCACGATCGCCCCCGGCAGGTTCGGTGCCAGCTCGGCCAGCTCGGCGATGACCTGGTCGGCGAACATCTCGACCTCCGCGCGATGCGGCTCCTCGTGCCAGTCGGTGGGGACCCACTGCGAGTAGATGGACACGCAGTGCATGCCGACCGGCATGAGCGTGTCGTCGAGGACCGAGGGGATGGTGACGTCGGCGATCGGATGCGCAGCCGGCATGCCGGCGTTGGCGTCATCGAACGCTTTCTGCACGTAAGCAGGGGAAAACGCCAGCTCGATGGAGCCGCTATGATACTCTTCCGCGCCGTTCGCCAGGCGATGCGTCGGGTCGTTGGGGGCGCCGTTGAAGTGCGGCAGCTCGCTCACGGCCAGGTTGATCTTCACCGACCCGCCGCGGCACTTGAATCGCCGGATGTCGTGGGCGAAGTCCGGCGGCAGCGCGGCGGGATCGAGCATCTCCAGGAACGTGAGCTTCGGGTGGACGGTGCTGACGACAACGGGGGCGCGCAGCTCGGTGCCGTCGTCCAGGGCTACGCCCTCGACGGCATCGCCGCCCGCGCCCCCGGTGAGTATGCGGGCGACGCCGGCGTTCGTACGCACGGTCGCCCCGGCAGCCTCGGCTGCGCGGCGGCAGGCGGCGACCAGGCCGCCCATGCCGCCGCGCACGAACCCCCAACCACCCACATGGCCGTCGCCTGGATCTCCCATGGACAGGTGGAGCAGCACGTAGGCCGTGCCGGCCGCATCCGGCCCCGCCCAGGCTCCCACTGCCGCGGTCATGGCCAGCATCGCCTTGACCTGCTCGCTCTCGAACCAGTCGTCCAGGATCTCGTTGACGCTGGCCGTGAACAGGCGCGTGAGGTCCGCCACGCCGCGCACGCCGAGCCCACGCAAGCGCAGGGCCGTGCGAGCCAGGTCGGCCAGATCCTCTGGCCGCAGCGATCCGATCTTCGGCGGCACCTGCGTGAACATCGGCCACACGACGTCGGCGATGCCGCCCAGCCATTCTTCCCAGCGCGGGTACGCTTCGGCGTCACGGCGCGAGAACCGGGCGATGCTCTCGTAGCTGCGCTCCGGCTCGTGGTGGAACGTGAGGCAGCGGCCGTCGGGGAAGGGCACCGAGTACGGGCCGTACGGGAGGATCGTGAGACCGTGATGGTGCAGCGCCAGGTCGCGCATCACGCGCTGCGGCATGAGGCCGGCCACGTAGGAGTATGTGTTGACCTTGAAGTCGGGGTGGTCGGGCCAGGGGCGCGACGTCTCGGTGCAGCCGCCGAGGTGGTCGCGGCGCTCGAGCACCAGGGTGCGAGCGCCCGCCCCAGCCAGCATGGCGGCGCAAATGAGCCCGTTGTGTCCGCCGCCGATGACTATCGCGTCGTAGCGGCCGCCGTTCGCCGGAGCGTTCGCGTGTGCCGTCATGTTCCCCCCGTGTCTCCGGAATGCCGGTTCGGCCGAAGCAGCCGGTCGATCGGGCTTCAGGCTCAAGCGACGGCCGGCCGGGCTGCAGGTCTCGGCCACCGCAGATGGGCGGGCCGAGCCGTCGCAAACGGGCGGACCGAGCCGCCGCCCAGACTCTACTTCATGCCGCCGTGTGACTGCCCGGTCAGTGACCGCAGGAGAGCATCCCCCGGCGCTCGAGATAGCGCTGGTGGTACTCCTCCGCCGGCCACCACGGCCCGGCCGGCACGATCTCGGTGACGATAGGCCGCCGGAACGTTCCGGCGGCCTCCAGGCGATCCCTGACCGCCCGCGCCGTCCGCTCCTGCTCAGGAGTGTGGTAGAAGATCGCCGACCGGTACTGCGGGCCCAGATCGAGCCCCTGGCGGTTGAGCTGCGTGGGGTCATGCATGGCGAAGAAGGCCTCCACCAACTGCTCGTACGTGATCTTCTCGGGGTCATACTCGACCCGCACCGCCTCGGCGTGGCCGGTCCTGTGCCCGCACACCTGGCGGTAGGTGGGATCGTCCTTGTGTCCACCTGTGTAGCCGACCTCGGTGTCGATGACGCCGGGCAGGGCGCGGAACCCGGCCTCCACGCCCCAGAAGCACCCGGCGGCGAACGTCGCCGTCATCATCGTCGTCCTCGCGTTCCGTTCGAAGGCTCCGTTCGTGGTCTACCCGCGGCGGCCACGCGTCACGCATGGAGCCGCTCGCGCAACGCGTCCCTGGCCGCCCGATTCGCGTGCTGGTGCCACATATGGTGCACTCCCGTGCAAGTACGATGTAGAGTGCCGTCGGATGCCTGACTCACGCACAAGAACGATCCCGTTCCCTGTGGCGCTCGCCGGCTCTATCGTGACGGCGCCGGCCTCGGTGCGCGTGAAGCCGGCCGCCAACCGCTTCCTCATGCGCTACTTGCGCTCGTTCCCGGTACGCAGCGTGGGCGGCAACTGGATAGTGCACTCGCACTTGCCGCCCCTGAACTCCCGCGCCTACGCACGCTTCGTCAAGCTCCATCTGATCGACCGCGTGCCCGGCCCGTCACATGCTCAGGTGGGCCTCACCAACGCCTGCCCCCAGAACTGCTACTACTGCTACAACAAGCGGCGCGGAGGTCACCGCATGGACACCGAGACGATCATGCGGGTGATCGTCGACCTCAAGGCCATGGGCGTGGTCTGGCTGGGCCTCACCGGTGGCGAGCCGCTGCTCAACCGCGACCTGGTGCGCATCACCGAGCAGGCCGCGGACGGCTGCGCGGTCAAGCTCTTCACCAGCGGCTGCGGCCTCACTCCGAAGCTCGCTCATGACCTCGCGGCGGCGGGTCTCTTCTCCGTCTGCGTCAGTCTCGACCACTGGGACCCGGCGGTGCACGACGCCAACCGTCGCTACGAGGGGGCGTTCGATACGGCTCTGGCGGCCATCGAGATGCTGAGGGAGACGGGCGGGCTGCACGTGGCCGTCTCCTCGGTCTTCTCGCGCGAGATGATCGACGGAGGCGAAGTCGAGCAGTCCCTGCGGTTTCTCGAGGGCCTGGGTGTCGACGAAGCCTGGGTGAGCGAGATCAAGCCATCGGTGGAGCCCTACTGGACGGCGGAGCAGGTGATCACCGAGCAGCAGCACCGTGCCCTCTGCGAGCTGCAGGACGAATGGAACCGCCGCCGCGGCAGCATGACCGTCAACTATCTGGGTCACTTCGAGTCCGGCAGGGCGTTCGGCTGCAATGCGGGCTGCAAGATGGTCTACGTCGATGCGTTCGGGGAAGTGAGCCCCTGCGTCTTCACGGCCGTCACGTTCGGGAACGTCCAGACGCAGCCTCTGGCCGACCTGGTTGCCGAGATGCGTTCTCATTTCCACGCCCAGGATCGCTGCTGGGTCAACGCGAACTACCCGGAGCTGCAGAAGGAAGCGGGCGGCGAGCATATGCTGGACAGGCAGCACACCATCGCCGCCGTGAGTCGTTGCGTAGCGGCTCCGCTGCCGGCCTTCGACCGTGTGCTCTACGGAGAACCGTCCGGATGATGAGTGACGCTGCCCAGGCCGCCGCCGGTCGAGAGCGGCGGGTGCGGCTCAACGGCTTCGCGCTCGCCGGCACGTTCGCGGTCGTGGGGATCATCTTCCTCATCATCCCCGGTCAGGTCCTGGCAGCGTTCAACTGGCTGTCGCGCGGCATCGGCCTCCCGGAGTCCGCCACCGCAGGGTTCGGCTTCTACTTGGGGCTCGCCGTGGCGTACATGTACGTGGTCACGGTGCTTGCGTGGATGATTGCCCGCCATCCGAGCGATCGTGTCTATCCGTGGCTGCTCGTGCAGGCTAAGGCCGCCAGCTCGCTGCTCTCGCTGCTGCTGTTCGCCGTCGACGAGCAGTACCTCATCTATCTCGCCAACTTCGTGGTCGACGGTGTCATCGCGGTCTACGTGGCCTGGTTGTGCCTGCGGCGGTCGCCATGACGACGGGGGCGGGCGGCTCCGGCACGACATGGGGTGCGCGCGAGCCGCTCGAGTGCGGGCCGTCGCCGGGCACGGGCCGTGGTGCGTGCAGGCCGTCGGCACGCGAGTCGCGGTGCGAGCCGCTCGGGCATAGCCGGCACTGAGGGCATGAACGTGCGGCTCGCCTGCCTGGAGGTGTGGACCCCGGCTGCGGTCCGGAGGCACGTGCTGGACGAGCTGGCCGCGAAGGTGGCGGGCGCGTTCGGTAGTCGACCGCCGAGCTGGCCGAGTCGTCGCTACCGGGACCGGCTGGCGGAGTTCGCGCGCTTCACGGATGCGGAGGCGCGCCGGGTGCTGAGTGAGGCCGACGCGACGAGCCACGCGCGGACTGCCGAGGCGCTGCGGGCGGCGGCCACGGATCTGGGCGCTAGTTTGCGTCGCCGTCTCGGCGTACGCTCGGAGCCGGAGGGCCGGCGCGCGCTGCGCCTTCTCTACCGGCACATCGGCATCGATCTCGACGCGGCGGCGGACGGACGCGTGCGCGTGCTCCACTGCCTCTTCGCCGACTACTACTCGCCGGCCGTGTGCGCGCTCATAGGCTCAGTCGACGACGGGGTCGCCCGAGGGCTCGTCGGCAGCTCGCTGACGTTCTCGGAGCGGCTCACCGACGGCGCCGGTGAGTGCCGCGGCAGTCTCACGGGGAGGGCATCGTGAAGCGCGTCATCGTGGTGGGCAGCGGCGCCGGCGGCGCCACGGTGGCGCGCGAGTTCGCCGCCGCGGGCGACCTGCAGGTGACGGTCGTGGAGGCGGGGCAGCCGTTCCGGCCGTTCGGCGCCGACCTCGAGCGGCTGGCGCGCCTGCGCGCCA
>CAZIGT010000065.1:0-12429 GCA_964538465.1 uncultured Thermoleophilia bacterium
AAATAGTTGACCACCACCGTGTCCACCAGCGCGTAGGCCAGGTAATCGGCCCCCAGCTTGCGGGCGCGCCCCTTCCCGTTGCGCAGCCGCTCGCGAACCGCCGCGAACACGCCGGGGTTGCGCCTGAAAGAGAGGACGTAATGGGTGCCCAGCACGAGGCTGATCTGTTCCGATTCCACGCCGCGCTCGTCGTCGTACCAGAGCATGTTCAAATCGATGAACACGTAATCGCCGAAATCCTCCAACTTGGGGCGCTGCTCGGTGTTGAGGATATCTTCGATCGTCAGAGGGTGAATTCCCAGGCTCGTGCCGAGCGGTTCGGCGCGCACTCGAGCGAGCCGTTCCAGAAGCTCCGGCAGCTCCATGCTGGAGGCCACAGTGCGGCTGACTTCCAGCAGAGACGCCAAGCGGCGGGCGTGCAGCTCCTGGTCGCGAAAGAGACGCGCATTGACGATGGCCGCGGCAGCCTGCTCCCCGATGGCATGGGCCATCGCCCGTTCCGCCTCGGTGAAGTCGCGCTCCCAGCGCGTCTCTATGAGCTCCAGCAGGCCGACCGCCTCGCCCTTGAACAGGAGCGGGACCGACAGACAGCTCCGCTCCCCGAACTCCAGCATCGTCTGCCGCGTGGCCTCGTCGAGATCCTCGTCAGTGACCCACTGCTGCACGATCTCGCCGTTCGCCATGAGCTCCCGGTCGAACGGGTACTCCGACAGGTCGAACGCGGTCCCCAGCTTCGACTCCTCGCCGCTGCCGGGGGTGCAGTCCAGATCGGCTCGCAGGACCAGCTTGTCATCGGCGACCACGTACTCGTAGATGACGCACGACGGCACGCTGAGCGCGGCGCCCGCCTGCACGGCGACCACGTCCAATACGTCCGTGAGTGTGGAGCCAGAGGTCATGGCCCGGATGCTCGTGAGCAGCGAATCGAGCTGCCGGCTGCGTTCCTTCTCTGCCCGCAACCGGCGAGCACTGCTGAGGGCCGCGCCAACCGGGGCGCCCAGCGCGGCCAAGAGCTCGGTCTCGTCTTCGCTGAGCGCCCGCCGATCCGTGCGGTCGAAGAGGAGCACGCAGCCCGAGACGGCGCCCATGGACTCGACCGGCACCGCGATCATCGTGCTCACGCCGATGCTGCTCATCCATCGACGCGTGCTCGCAGGTAGGCCCGCCTGGTCGGGAGGCGTGCGGACAACGCGCTTCTGGTGCACCACGTCGGCGAGCTCCGGCACCTCGGCGAGCCGGATAGCGGAGGCGGCGGATCCTTCCCGAGCCTCGGCAGGACCGGCCGACCACGCGGCGGCAAGGAGCAACTCCTCGCGCTCGGGGACGAGCAAGTAGATCGAGCAGCTCGCGGCCTTGACGGCCGCGGCCAGCTGATGGGCCACGTCCCTCAGCGCGGCGGCCTCGCCGCCGCCCAGCAGCGGCGACGCCAGAGTCTGCCCCGGCAAGCGACGCGGCGCCTCCGTAGCCGCGTCGGAGTCGTCCGCGACCGCCTCGGCGTCGTCCCCCCGACGCGGATCGCCGGCGACCTGTGCGTGCGGTTCCACCTTCTTCCCCACTTTCCTCGGGTGCCCCCTCAGATGCCGAGCCGGAACTCGGAGAGGTGTCTTCCGTCGAACGCACGAAACAGCAACGAGCATAGCAGCAGTGCGCCTGCGCTGTCGTCCCCGGTGTCAACACAACAGTGGAGACTAAAGTCGCCGGCCCATCCCTGCCGATAGTGGGATCAGGTACCCCCCCTAGGATCGGGCCGGGACGCACTGCAGGGTCACGCCAGCGGGAAATGTGTGGTGCGTCACCGGCCCGTTCTGCTTCTTCTATCGGACACGCGCCTGAGCGCCGGCCCGCCCGAACCGACACGACCACGGAGCACGGTCGGACGTGCGCCGTCTGTCCCCACCCGTAGCCCCGCGACCACCCCTCTGCTACTCTTACCACAGCCGTCGAGAGGCAGAAGGGCCAGGGCATGATCTACTGTGTGGTACCGCGTGAGTTGGGCGACGAGGTGTTCGCCCGTCTCGAGGCTCGCTACAAGGACAACCCCAACGTCACCGTGATCTGGGAGCGCCGTCACCACGAGCGCCGCCAGGGCGACTCGGGCGGCGGCCAGAAGCGCGAGCTGCGCGACCGCCGTCGCCGTCGCATGCCCGGCGAGACCGACGTCACGTGAGCAGCCGCCCCGGCGAGCGTCTCGCCAAGACGGTAGAGGAGACGCGCATCACGCTGGCTCAAGTAATGATGCCCAAGGACGTGAACTTCCAGGGCACCATCCACGGCGGCGTGATCATGAAGCTCATCGACGAGGCGGCGGCCGTAGCAGCGTACCGCCTCTGCCGGCGCCGCGTCGTCACCGCGCACATCGACCAGATCGACTTCCATCACCCTGTGCAGGTGGGCAGCCTGGTCAAGATCATGGCCAGCGTCAACTACGCCGGCCGCACTTCGATGGAGATCGGTGTGCGCGTTGAGACCGAGGACCTCACCACGGGCGACATCACGCACACGAACTCCGCCTACCTGGTGTTCGTCGCTCTCGACGCGAACGGACGGCCGGCCCAGGTGCCGAAGCTGATCGCCGAGACGGACGAAGACCGCCGCCGCTGGTCAGAGGCAGAGGCGCGCCGTGCGCGCCGCAACGCGGCGCGCGCCGTGCCAACCGCCTCTGCCGCCGTCTCCTGACTCACCGAGCGGCATGTTCTCAACGGCAGCCAAGAGATGAGGGAACCGCAACAGTCGTTCGCGACCCCATGCGACCCCGCAAGCCGTCGCGCTGGGGCATGGGTGTCTCCTTCCTGAAGGACAGCTTCTCACTCGTCTTCCGCAGCCGCGAGTTGTCTTCAGGCTTCGCTCGCGCCTGCCGATAGGGTCCTCACACTCGTCACCCACACGAATCGTGCGAGGAGGTACGCAGGCATGGGACGATTGGCCAACGGCTGGAACCTGACCAGGCAGTGCGCGGGAGTCATCAACCAGGACAAGGAGCTGGTGGTCTTCCCGATCGTGGCGGGAATAGCGGAGCTGCTGATCATTGCCGCGTTCGCGGTCCCGTTCGCTCTGACCGGCTCATTCTCCAGCACGCGCGGCGGGAGCATCACGGCCGGGGAGGTCGTAGGCATCGTCGCCTTCTACTTCGTCACGTACTTCGTCATAGCGTTCTGCGCGGCGGCGCTCGTGGGCGCCGCACTCATCCGCATCCGCGGCGGCGACCCCACCGTCGCAGACGGCTGGCGCGCCGCCAGCTCGCATCTGGTACCCCTCCTGGGCTGGGCGGCCATCAGCGCGACCGTGGGCCTCATCCTGCAGCTCATCGCCGACCGTCTGGGCGCGGCCGGACGCATCGTCGGCGGCATCCTGGGGGCAGCGTGGGGAGTGGTCACCTTCCTCACCGTTCCGCTGATCGTGGCCGAGGACGCGAGCCCGGTCGATGCGGTCAAGCGCTCTGGGGTCCTGCTCAAGAAGACATGGGGAGAGCAGCTCACCGGCCGCTTCGCCATGGGCGCCATCTTCGGGCTCATGGCGCTCGCCGTCGTGCTCGTGGGGATCGTCGTGTGCATCGCTCTCGCCATGGTGTCCGGCGTCATGGCGATCGTGGGGGCCGTGGTGTTCGCGTGCCTGCTCATCGTGGTGAGCCTCGTCTCGCAGACGTTCAACGGCGTCTTCTCGGCGGCCGTCTACCAGTTCACCACGACCGGAGATGCCGGCCCGCACTTCGATGCCGCCACCATCCAGAGCTCGCTGCAGCCGCGGAAGGGCGGCCAGAGCGGCGGCGGGGGATTCCTGGGAAGCTGACTGTCGGGCCGGCTCTGAGGCCGGCGCCGAGGCTCACTGACCGAGACTCAGGCCGACTCTGAGGCCGGCGCTACCTGCATCTCGCCGGTGTGGCCGGCCGCCAGCCTGGCGGCCGCGTCCGTGGGCACGCCCTCGAGCCGCAGCAGCTCCGCCATGGCCGCTTGGGCCACTTCGAGCTGCTGCTCGTCCGGCTCGGCGGTGGTGGCCGCCCGCTGCAGCTCGAAACCCGGCCGCTGAATGAGCCTGGCCAGCGGATTGCCGCTGTTGCGCGCCGCCCAGGAGAACAGCTCGACCGCCGCGCCCAAGCTCAGCACGCCGACCGCCAGGACCGCTCCCGGGTTGCGGTCGGCCCCGAGCCGGCGCAGGGCCATGTTGCCGAGGGCGCTCGTGGCCAGCATGGGCGCGACAAGCATGCTGCCGCAGCGCAGGTGCTCCTTGCGCGACTCGGCCGCCGACTGACCGGTCTCGGCGGCCGCCACGCTCTTGTGCTCGGCGCCGTGATAGCCGGCGACGCGCGAATCGCGCAGCGCCAGCAAGGCCGGCGCCAGCGTGCAGGCGGCGATCAGCGTCTCCTTGACGACAGGCGATCCGCCGCGCGAGTGGCGCAGCACCGTGCCGGCGAGCGCTCCGGCGCCCGCGGCCGCGAGCAGCCGGGGATCCTCCTGCGGCAGCACCGGCCCCATCTGCCGGCGCACCCGCGGCAGCGCGGCCATCGACTCGAAGAGCCGGCCCACACCGCGCACGAGCGGCACCCGCTGCAGCGTGCGGCGGCCGGGAAGCAGCGGCCGGCGGCCAGACTGCACGTCGATCTCGCCGTCCGGCCGGCGTACGGCCGCCGCCCAATGCTCGCCGCCCATAAACATGACGCCGTCGCGCAGCGCCATGCCGCCGATCTGCAACTCGACACGCCCGCTCGCCGGCCGCGCCCGCTGATCGGGTAGGATTTGCCCGGCCGGCCGAACCTGCCCGGCCGGCGGCGCTGATGCGTCTGGGGTCGCTCGTTCACTCATGGCCACCCCATTGTGCCATGGCGAAGCAGGCGAGGCGAATACGGCCCGCCGGCGGGCTTCGCCGGCCGCAGCGCAGAGGAGCGGCCACGCGACGGTCGGCCTACGCCAGCAGCTTGCGGATGCCGCGCACCGCCTGCCGGATGCGCTCCTCGTTCTCGACGAGCGCGAAGCGCACATGGCCGGCGCCGGACACGCCGAACCCCACGCCCGGCGAGACGGCCACCTTCGCTTCGCGCAGCAGCAGCTTGGCGAACTCCAGCGACCCAAGGCCCGCGAACCGCTCCGGGATGCGGGCCCACACGAACATGGTCCCCTTCGGCGGAGTCACGTGCCAACCGGCTCGCTCGAGGCCCTCGCAGAGCACGTCCCGCCTGCGTTGATAGGTATCGCGGATCTGCGGCGGCACCTCGTCGTGCTCGTTGAGCGCGATGGTGGCCGCGATCTGCACCGGCTGGAAGATGCCGTAGTCCAGGTAGCTCTTGAGGCGCGCCAGACCGCGCAGCACCTCGGCGTTGCCGGAACAGAAGCCCACGCGCCAGCCCGCCATGCTGTAGCTCTTTGAGAGCGAGTAGAACTCGACCGCCACATCCTTGGCGCCAGGCGCCTGCAGGATGCTCGGCGCTACATGCCCGTCGTAGACGATATCCGCGTAGGCGAAGTCGTGGACTATCAGCAGGGCGCGCTCCCTGGCGAACGCCACCAGTCGGGTGAAGAAGTCGAGGTCCACGCACGCACCGGTGGGGTTGTGCGGGAAGTTGCACATCAGCATGCGGGGACGTGGCCAGGTGTGCTCCCAGGCCACGGACAGGGCTTCCAGGAACGGTCCGCCGATGTCGGCCGCATCCAGGCTCATCGGCACGGTGGTGATGTCCGCGCCGGCAAGCACGGCGCATTGCACGTGGATGGGGTAGGACGGCTCCGGCACGAAGGCCGCGTCGCCGGAGCGCAGCAGCACCCAGGCCAGGTGGGCAAGGCCCTCCTTGGCGCCTATGGTGGCCACGATCTCCGTCTCCGGGTCCAGCTCTACGCTGAAGCGGCGGTCGTACCAGGCGGCCAGCGCGCGGCGCAGCCCCCCTATGCCCTTGGAGGCCGAGTAGCGGTGGTTGCGCCCGTCCGCTGCCGCGCTGCAGAGCTTCTCGACGATGGGCGCCGGCGTGGGGATGTCCGGGTTGCCCATGCCCAGGTCGATGATGTCCTCGCCCGCTCGACGCGCCTCCATCTTGAGCGTGTCGACGGCCTGGAACACGTACGGCGGCAGTCTGTCGATACGACGCAGTTCCACCACTGAGTGCACCTCCTGCTGGTCCTGGCTCCCGTGCGCCCGGCGACTGTGCGGCCCGGGTCGTCGGCGATGCGGGCGGCCGCGCAACCGCGACGGATCGCGGCCGCCGCCCGATGCACGCAGGTGAGCCGATGAAGTGCCGAAGTATGCACCAGGGCCACGCGGGGAGCAACTGCCCGCTCCGCTACGGCCGCGGGCCGGCTCTCAGGGCAACGGCTGCATGTACAGTGCCCCGCCTGTCCCGACGAACACGGCGTCCTTCGCGCGGCAGAACAGGATGGGCTCGTAGCGGACGGCGGGCAGCTGCAGCTCTTCGGCCCATGTGACGCCACCATCGCTGGTGCCGTAGACGGCACCGTTGTAGCCGGCCACCCAGCCGTGTTGCCGGTCGGCGAACATGACCGAGTACAGTGGCCGCTGATCGAATCTCCGATTGCGCTTCCATGCGCGAGCGCCGTCGGTCGTGTAGACGAGGGCGCCCTCGCCCTCTGTCGGGTCTGACTCCGTCGTGTAGCCAGCCACGGTCCAGGCATGCTCTGCGTCCAGAGCGAAGAAATCGTCGCCACCGTCGGGCGGTGACGTACGTGGCTGCCAACTGCGGCCCCCGTCGGCAGTCGTTGCCTGACCGAACCACGTCTCTCGGCTCTCGGTCACACCGTACACCGACCACCCGTGTGCGGGGTCCGTGAACTGCAGCGGGTCGGACAGTCTCGTCTTGCTGCCGCTAGCCTGCGCGATTTCCGGTAGCTGCGTCTAGGTCCTTCCACCGTCGGCGCTCGACTCACAATTGCTCTCGCCGGTGAAATCCCTGTTGCTCTTGCCCCTGTGGACGAGCACCCAGAGATGCTGCTCGTCTGGGGCAGAAAAGCACACTGTGTATTCGTCCCTCCGAGGAAGCGCCAAGCACCGACGCCAGGTCTTGCCCCCGTCACGGCTGATCAGGCCGCCCGACTGACGGTCCTGGCCAGGCCAGGGCTCCGGGTACTCCTGCACATCCGCGTTGTAGCCGGCGTAGACGCTGCCCCCCCTGCAAACGATGATCGACACGTTGACATCGGCGATGCTCGCCGGTAGCTCCTCGGTTCCCGCGCCGACAAGGGTGCCGTCGCTCTGCCGCCACGTCTTGCCACCGTCCCGCGTCTCGAACAGCGTTCGGAAGTTCAGGTACCACCCGCGCGAAGCATCCGCGAATGCAAAACCGGTCAGACCTTCCATCCCCCCGCCGGCGCGATGCCACGGCGAATCCGCCACGCTCTTCACGACCCCGCAGCCTGATAAGACCGGCAGGACCGTGAGGGCGGCGACGGTGAGAGCGACGAAGGTCACGACATGGGGAGCCGAGTGGATGAGGACGCGAACGCAGCGGCTGAAAGCGAAGTATCGAGGGAAGCTGGCCAGGAAGCGGCTCATTGCGCGGTCACACTAGCATAGTCATCGGTCGGACCCAGGTGGGCGGGCTGGTGCGCGGGCAGAGAGGAACAGCCGATGTCACCCCAGGGCCCAGAGGAAGACGCTCGCCGGCACCACGACGTAGCGCTCGCGGAAGAGGAGCGTCTCCTTGCTGACGATGATGGCGCGCCGCCCGGGGAACGCCCGGGGCACGGCGGCGGCCTTGCGAAGATCGGGCGAACGCTGGTAGCGGACCTCGACGGGCACCGCGGCCGCTCGCGGTCCGCACACGAAATCGATCTCGCCGCCCGCCGCCGTGCCGTAGACGTGTAACGCGTCGGGGTCGACGTACGAGTCCGCCTGCCGGCTCGGCGGTTCGCTGCTGCGGAACAGCGCGGCCGCGACCAGATTCTCCACCAGCGCCGGGGTGTTCACCCGGAGGCCAGGCGCCGCCTGCAGTGAGACGGCGTGCAGCAGCGGATCCGCGAAGTAGACCTTCTTGTCCCGGGAGAGCACCGAGCTGTCACTGTCATGCCGCCAGTAGTAGACAACGAACAGCATGTAGCAGGCCGCCAGGAATTCGATGTAGGAGCGAACGGTCTCTCCGCGGACCTCTGCCGAGCCGCTGCGTCTTCCGAGCGGCACATCCATGTCCCGCGCCAGGGCCGGCCAGCTCACCTTCGAGCCCAGCGAGCGCAGGACCCTTTCGAGCAAGGCGTATGTTGCCGCCTCGCTGGCCCCTCTCCGCAGCGTCTCGCCGAGCAGGGCGTCGGCGACGATCCTGTATGTGGCCTCCGAGGGATCGAGGGCGCCGCAGGCCGCCTCGGCGACGGCGGCCGGAAGCCCGCCGAAGCAGCCGTACAGGTCGAGCGCTCGGTCGAGGCGGGCCCTTGACAGCATCGCGTCTTGAAGGAGCTCCTCAGCCTCGGCGCCGGCGACTTGCGCCGGCGTCAGACCAGGCGTGGCCAGGAGACCGTCGTCCAGAGCGCTCGCGAACGACGCGAACGATCGCGGCGCCACGAAATGGTCGCTGCCGGCACCCCGCCTGCCGGGAAGCCGCTCCTTGACCCCACGCCTCAGATCCACCGCGGACGAACCGGTACAGACGACAGTGTCGCGATCTGTCTCCCCTGTGTCGAAGAGACGTTTGACCGCGAGCTGCCAGTCGGGGATCGCCGTGACTTCGTCCAGCAGGATGAGGCACGGTCCTTCCGGCCTGGCTAGTGTCTTTGCCCGCACGACGGACTCCGCGGCTCGCGTATGGTGCTCCCCGGACAGGTCCTCCCAGGAGAGGTAGACCACGCGGCGCGCCCCAAGGCCTTCGGCCAGTGCGCGCCGCACCAGCAGCTTCAGCTCCGTCGACTTGCCTACCTGGCGCGGTCCGCGCAGCACGTGGGTGCCCGCTTCGCCGATCGTGATCGTAGGAGCCACCTGAGCAGGCAGGCGGACCGGCTGGGCGGCCAGTCTGCGCAGGTGTCCGTCATCGGCCTCCCAGTCGTTCTTCGTCCACCACGGATTGGCTGCGGCTATAGCGGCGTCGGACAGCGGCACGGGGCCTCCTGCGCGTCGGTGTGGATGCTCTCTATCCGAGATAATAGCCCCTCTTATCGCGTATTGTCTAGTGATAGTAGGGCCTATCTTCGCCGGTTTCCGTCCGTGCAGCCCGCTCGCGTGACCCGGGGCGCCGGCGGGATCGCCTCAGCAGGCCGGCAGGTCGGGAGGCGGGCGGAGCCGGCCGCCACATACAATCGGTCCATGTCTCTACGCCTCCGCGACCGCGACCTCACCCTCATGGCCTCCGCCACGTTCACGTACGCGCTGGCCTACGGCCTCTACTACCAGTTGCTCTACGTGTACGCCCTGCAGCTGGGTGCGTCACGCTTCCTGCTGGGCATCCTGAATGCCATCACGCTCATCTGCATGACTCTGGGCATGATCCCAGGAGCCTGGGCGGCCACGCGGTTCCCGGTGCGCAAGGTGATCATCGCCATCTGGTGGCTCACGGTGCCCGCCGCCCTCTGTTTCATGCTGGCGCCGAACTGGCAGTGGATGATCCCAGGCATGATGCTCGCCGGGTTCTACACCGCCAACAGCCCGGCGATGAAGGTGTACATAGTCCGCAAGTCGCACCCCTCGCAGATCGCCGCGAACATCACGCGCGTCTTCGGGGCGCAACCGGCAGGCATGATAGTGGCGCCGCTCGTGGGTGGTTTATTGGCTGACAGGTTCGGCATGCGCGTGGTGTTCGCCATCAGCGCGGGCCTGTTCGCGATCTCATCGACGATCGTCACCTTCTTGCGCGACGTGCCGCAGCCTGCGGAACGCGAGAGGCTGGACCTGCGAGCCGCACTGCACAACTGGGCCTTCTTCCGCTATCTGTCGTTCTTCCTGGTGGCATTCATGGCCGTGTACATGTGCCAGGCGTTCGTGAACCCGTATCTGGCCCAGGTCCACGACCAAGGCTACGGCGCACTCGGCGTGTTCGCCGCGCTCACTGCGTTCGGCGCGGCCGTCCTGAGCCCGGCGTCGGGCCATCTTGCCGACCGGCGCGGGCCCCGCGCCGGCGTCGGCCTGGTCGTCGTCTGCCTGGGACTCGCAGGCCCGCTGCTGGTGTTCGGCCCCGGCTACGCCGTGTGGGGTCTGGCGGCACTCTGCTTCGGCGGCTGCGACGCCGTGCGCTATGTGGCCTACGGCGTCGCATCACGGTCCTTCGGCGACCTTCCGCTCGTCTGGGGCTACGGCCTCTTCGACTTCTTCACCGGCATACCGATGACCACCGGCGCCCTGCTGGGCGGCGTGCTCTACCGGGAGTCCTACTCGCTGCCGTTCCTGGCCGTCGCCGGGCTCTGTGCGGTGCTGCTGATCGTGCTCGGCACCGCCACGCTACGCCCGCGCGTAAGGAACAAGGCGACGGCCTCCTGACCGAGCACGGGGGACTCGCCGTCACCGGGCGCGGTGCGCTGGGCACCGCCGGGGCCGACGCATCTGCGTTCCCGCCGTGGCGCGCCGTGGTACGGTGCGCGCCGAGGACGTCAGGAGGCTCGTCATGACCACGCGCAAGACCGTTCTGCACCGCATGGGCGCTAAGCCCGTCATCAATGCCATGGGCGTGTACACCAGCCTGGGCGGCTCCATCATCTCACCCACCGTGTGGCAGGCCATGACCGAGGCGAACGAGACCGACGTGGAGATGGTCCCGTTCATGGACGCGGCCGGGCGGGCCGTGGCCGACCTGCTCGGCGCCGAGGCCGGCCGCGTGACGCCCGGCGCCTCCGCCGCCATCGCCCTCATGGTCGCCGCGTGCATGACCGGCAGCAACGGCGCCAGGATGGAGCAACTGCCGGACGTCACCGGCATGCCGGCCGACGTGCTCGTGCAGAAGAGGCAGCGGTACATCTTCGACCGCATGATCCGCCATCCCGGTGCACGCATCGTTGAGGTAGGCGACGAGAACGGCACCACTGCCGAGCAGCTGCGCACGGCGATCGGGCCGAATACGGCGTGCGTGTTCTACCCGCCTCACCTGGAGAGCGTGCCGGGCACTCTGTCCCTGACGGAGTGCATAGCGATCGCGCATGAAGGCGGCGTGCCGATCCTCGTCGACGCCGCCTTCAAGATCTTCCCGACCTCCATCATGAGCAGCTACACGGCCGCCGGGGCCGACCTGGTCTGCTTCAGCTCCAAGTACTACGGCGGCCCCAACACCGGCGGCGTGATCGTCGGCCGGCGCGACCTCATGGAAGCAATCGTCGGCCTGGATTTCACCGGCTACGAGACCGGTGAGTACCGCGTCTTCGGCCGGCCGTTCAAGCTCGACCGGCAGCTGGTGGTCGGCGTCGTGCTGGCCCTCCAGGAATGGCTGGAGATGGACCACGACGCCCGCTTCGCCGACTACGTGCGCAAGGTCGACCGCCTGAGCGCCGGGCTCGCCGGAGTGCCCAGCATAGCCATCGAGCCCGGCTGCTTCACCCTGGAAGAGACATTCCAGAAAGAGCCGGTGAACTGCCTGTTCGTCCGTCCGCTGCCCGAATACGGCGTGACCACCGCGCAGCTCGACGAGAAGCTGCGGGCCGGCGACCCGGTGATCCGCACCGTCGTCCAGCCCGAGTTCATCGCCGTGGTGGTCGAGACCACCAGCGATGCCGACCTCGAGGTAGTCATCGAGCGGCTGCGGGAGGCGTTCGCCGGCTCTTCTTGAGCCTGCTTGGTCCGTTGACCTCGCGACCGGCGTTGGCCCCGCGCGCGTCCGCCCGATGCGCAGGCCGCCGCGCCCCGGCGCGCGGTCCTTGGACGTAGACGATGCCGTAGCCCGACGGGCAACCGCCGCCCCAGGCCGTTCTTGCTGGCGTACACTGTGCTTGGCATGCGTACCGGGACCCGGGAGGGATTGATGGGACTCTTCGACCAAGTGAAGAAGGCGGCCACCACCGTCGGCTCCGAGGCCGGCAAGGCCGGCCGCGTGGCGCAAGCCCAGGTGAAGCTCAAGTCGCTGCAGGGCGATGTGGGCGACGCTGAGAAGGAGCTCGGACAGGCTGCTTTCAGCCTGCTGGACAGCGGCCAGCTGCAGGCGCCGGCCCTCGACGCCCAGATGGCGAAGGTGCGCGAGGCCAAGGCCGCCGTGGCGGCCAAGGAAGCCGAGATCGCAGCCATCAAGGCCGAGGGAGAAGAGGGCGGTGCCCCGCCGGCGGGCGGCGGCACGGAGATGCCCGGCACCTGATCTCCGCACAGGCTGCCCTGGCCGGTCGGCACGCGGTCGGCACGCGGCGCCGCGCCTGACCACAGCCGTCGCGCGCTGCCGCGCCTGACCGCGGCAGCGGCCGGTTCGGCTCGCGGGCCGCACGGAGCCGCCACAGGAGCCCAGACGCGGGGGGGGCGCGGGCCCGGCCGCGCCCGCCCCGCCGGGGTCCCCCTCCCGCCCCCCCGCCCGCGCGGCGCCTCGGCCGGCCCGCGCGGCCGGCCGCG
>CAZIGT010000066.1:0-5737 GCA_964538465.1 uncultured Thermoleophilia bacterium
CGACGAGAGCCGAGGACGGGGCCGACTACGGGGCTGCGTCGGGGATAAAGGTGAGCTGATGAGCACGGCGACGATCTACGCGGACACGACCGACGGCCGCCTTCGCTCGGCGCACAACACCTACTCGTCCGCGAACACGGGCGCGAACCTGGCCGCCGACCCCAGCTCGTCGCAACTGTACGTCGGGCAGGTGTACGACACGGGAGACGACCCGGACTACACGCTGGACAACCTCTTCTTCGGCTTCGACACGGGCCCCGCGCTGCCGGACACGTGCACGGTCGACTCTGTGACCGCCTACCTGTACATCGACGGCGCAGACACGCCGCGCACGTGGTCCATCGAGATGCGCCTCTATGACTGGGGCGGCTCGCTCACGACGGCCGACTGGGCATCCGGCTCTACGCTCTCGTCGGCGACACTGCTGGCGTCCATCGCCGCCAGCTCCGTGGGCGGCGCCGGGCTCAAGACGCTGACTTCCGAGACGGCGTTCAAGAGCGCGGTCAGCAAGACCGGCTACACCTACGTCTGCGTGACCAGTTCGCGCTTCACGACTGCGAGCGCGCCGTCCGACTACGAGCGCGCCTACGTCTCGATGGCCGAGCGTGGCGGGTCCTATCGGCCCAAGCTGGTGATCGAGTACACCGAGGCCGCGAGCGGCATCGGCAAGCTGGCCTGGTGGCTCTCGGCCGCAAGGTGGCGCTCGCTTTGGGACCCCCGCCCGAGCGGCCTGCTTCTTCCCCGCAGCGGCGGCCTGCTGCTTCCTGACACGGCCATCTAGGAGGACTTCGCGATGATGCGCTACTACGAGATACCACGGGGTTCCACCTCGCAGATGATCGAGGTGCCCATCTTCGACTCATCCTCCTCGGTCGGAGCCCTGCTGACCGGACTGGTCTACAACTCCTCCGGCCTGTCCGCCTACTACGACCGCCAGAACGCTGCGGGGGCGGCGACCGCCATCTCGCTCGTCAACATGACGAAGGGCACGTGGACGAGCGGCGGCTTCGTGGCCGTCGACGCCACCAACATGCCCGGCGTCTATCAGCTCGGCCTGCCGGACGCCGCTCTCGCCGATGCGGCCGGCGTCAACTTCGTCACGGTCCACCTCAAGGGCGCCGCGAACATGGTGCCCGTCGTCATCGTCATCCGACTGACCAACTGGGTCGCGGCGACCACGCCGGCCAACACGCTCGACGTGTCGGCGACCGGCGAGGCCGGACTCGACTTCAGCAACGTCAAGAACGCCAGCTCCGGTACGCAGCTCTCCACCATCCTCGCCGCCGACCAGGCCGTGAACGTGACGAAGGTGGACGGCGTGGCTCTCGCGACCCATGCCTCCGGACTCATCGGGGCGGACGTGCGCGACGTCGCCGGCGCGGCGGTCAGCACGTCGAGCGCGCAGCTCGGCGTGAACGTCGTCAACTGGAAGGGCAGCGCGGCGGCGGCCATGACGGGCGACGCCTACGCGCGGCTGGGGGCTCCGGTCGGCGCCAGCATCTCCGCCGACATCGCGGCCCTGCTGGACTCCGGTGTGCAGAAGAACACGGCGCTGTCGGGCTTCACCTTCTTCATGGCCGATTCGAGCGACCACGTCAGCGGCAAGACGGGGCTGACCGTGACAGCCCAACGCTCACTCGACGGCGCTGCCTTCGGTGCCTGCGCCAACTCCGTGAGTGAGATCGGCAGCGGCTGGTACAAGATCGACCTCGCCGCCGCCGACCTGAACGGCAACGTCGTGGCCCTCAAGTTCACCGCGACCGGCGCCGACCCGACCGGCTTCACCATCAAGACCAGCTCGTGATCCTCCAGTCCTACAGATGGCGTCGGCACGTCCTGCTCTTCGGCGGGGCGACCTCCGGAGCGGGAGCGGACACCGTCGTCCCGCCGCCCACCTTCACGTCGACGACGGGATGGCGGGGCAGCAACTCGCCGGCGGACCCGTCGTGCCTCGTCTTCGACGGCGTCGACGACTACGTGGACTGGGGCGAGCAGTCGTCCCTCTTCAACCTCGGGACGGGAGCCAGAGCGTTCGGCTTCTGGGTCGTGTTCAGCACCGTGGCGGCGACGCAGTGGCTGTTCCACAAGCACACCGGCAGCGTCGGGCAGGCCGTCTACCTCGACTCCTCCGGCAAGCTCAACGCGACCATCACCGGCGCGGCGGGGACGCGCTCGGCCCAGAGCGACAGCGCCCTCTCGGCGAACACGCTGTACCGCATCTCGGCCCGCTACTCGGGCAGCGGCGGGAGTTGGAGCTTCTACGTCAACGGCGTGGCGTTCGCCAGCACGGCCGGTGGCGCGGCGGCGGCCATCAACGCCGACAACAGCGCGAGGGCCGAATCCGGGCGCAAGTACGACGGCACCTGCTACTTCAGCGGCCGTCTCACCGAGTTCGTCGCCTACCCGCGCGTCCCCGACGCCTCGGAGGAAGCGGCGCTCTACGACGCCGGCCCGTACATCTACCAGCGCGCGACGGCACGCGGCACCGTCCAGCTCGAGGGCATGGTCGAGACGATGAAGGGCACGCTGGTGCCCTGCCACCACATCACGCCCATCGACTGGTGGATACGCAACGAGGACGTGGGCAGCGGCGAGTGCTTCATGGTCACCGAGGCGGCGCAGAACGCGGCGGCGGGCACGAACAACCTCACTATCGGCGCCGACCCGATGCGGGAGCAGCTGGCGGTCAGCCGCGCGCAGGTGCTGCAGCAGGCGGCGACGCAGACGCCCACGAGCGATGAAGACGAAGACCCCTACTGGAGATGGCGGCTGCCCTACACGCCGCAGCCTGTGCCATCGGCATCAGTGACTCCCACCGCGCCGCACGGCGGACACCCCACCGGACACAGGAGATGGTGAGCATGACCAACGGCCGTATCGACGAGGCGCAGATCGACCTCATGCTCGCTGATCTGCCCAAGGAATCCGCAGAGTGGAAGCGCGCTCGCTACACCCTGACCGCCACTGCGGAGACGCGCGGGGACATCAACACGCTGCGCGCTCAGGTGGCCTCGATCCAGCAGCACTGCCGGTACTGCAACGACAACGACCGCGGCGACGGTTCGGACCAAGAGCACGTCAACTGGCTGATCCGCATCGTCACGGCCAAGCTCTTCCTGCCGCTGGCCGTCACGGCCGGCAACGTGCTCATCACCCTCGCCCTCACCGGGCAGCTGTAAGGAGGCAGAGATGTCACAGAAGCCCGCCCGCAAAGCCGCCCTGCTCGCATGGGCGAAGCAGGCCGCGCCGAAGCTCGCCGCCAAGGGCCGCGCCGAGGAGGCCGCCACGTTGCTCGCCGAGGCCAGCGACGTGACGCTCGCCGACCGCATGGGCAAACCTGCCCGCACCCTGCTCGCCCACTTCCAGCGCCTGCACGGACTCGCCGAGACCGGCAGCTTCAACCGCCGGACCGTCCGCGCTCTGCGGCCCTGGATGCCCAAGGTGAAGAAGCGGTACCGCATCGGCGAGTCCTTCCGCGCGGTCGCACACGGCGGCATCCGCAGCCTGAAGAGCATCCGCAACCCGGTCGTGCACTGCATGCAGTACGACGACACCAGCTTGCCGGACGGCTCGGCGGAGGCTCTGGGCGGCCTCACCGAGAGCCGTTCCTACGGTGCCTCGCCCCACTTCGGCATCGACGACGACTCCATCCAGCAGTACCTGCCGCTGCGCTTCGTCGGCTGGCATGCGCAGGGCGACAACGCGACGACCTACGGCATCGAGCTGGCGGGCTACGCGCACTGGACGCGCAAGCAGTGGCTCGCCCACGAGCCCATGCTCGACATGTGCGCCTACGTGCTGGCCAAGTACGTCGAGCCCTGCGGGTACCCGCTCGTCTACTGCAACGCGGGCAGTCTCCGCGATGGCGACCGTGGAGTGACCACGCACGCCGATGTGACCAAGGCGTTCCGCGTCGTCGGCGGGCACACCGACCCCGGCAAGGGGTTCCCGATGGACGTGCTGCTGGCGAAGGCGCGGAGCCTCGCCGCCTGATGCTTCCCCTGCGGCTTCGTCGACCTGCGGGAACGCCGGTCGACTGACACTAGCGGAGCGCAGACTCACGGTCGTACCCCCCAGTCGGGGCGGCGGGCTGTCTCCCGTGGCCCGTCGCCCCGGCGACCCAAGGAGGCAACGACCGTGAAGGTATCGAGACTGGGCACCCCGCTCCTGATCGCCGTCCTGGTCGCGTTCCTCGGCTGGTTCGTCGGCTGCGGGATCGGCAACACCCAGGCGGCGTCGGCCCTCAGCCACCAGCAGTGGACCGAGAAGGCGCGACACCACGCGCTCAATCACTGTCGCTTTCTCGGCGTCAAGCCCCCGGCGTGGGTCCGCACCACGGACGAGCTCGCGCGGCTGCGACGCTATGTGAAGCGGACGTGGCGGCGGATCGCGCATCCGAAGCGCATCGTCAACGCCCGGACGTGGCTTCCCCTGCTGCGGCACGAGGGGTGGCCGGCCGCTCAGATCCCCACGGCGCTCATGGTGATACGCCGGGAGAGCGGTGGCGACCCGACGGCGTGGAACCGCTCGACCGACTGCCGTGGCCTCTTCCAGATCATGCGCCGCTACCACCCCGACTGCGACCTCTTCAACCCGGTCACGAACGTGCGGGTGGCGCTCGGGATGTACCGGGCGAGCGGCTGGCGGCCGTGGGCGGTCTACTGACGATGAGCAGCGTGCTTCATCTCGGCGATTGCCTCGAAGTCATGGCGGGGATGCCGGACGGTTCCGTGGATGCCGTGGTGACGGACCCGCCGTACGGCCTTGAGTTCATGGGGAAGGAGTGGGACAAGCTGGCCGTGCCAAAGGCAGGGAACCTCGGCGGGTTCGCCGATGGCAACAAACCGTCATTCGAGCGCGTGAAGCGGCACCTGCCAGCAATGCAGCAGTGGCATAAGCAGTGGGCGGCCGAAACCCTCCGCGTCCTCAGCCCCTCCCACTACCTCCTAGCCTTCGGCGGCACCCGCACCTGGCACCGTCTCGCCTGCGCCCTTGAAGATGCCGGGTTCGAAATCCGCGACACGCTCATGTGGCTGTACGGCAGTGGCTTTCCGAAGGGAAAGGCGTGCCTCAAGCCGGCATGGGAGCCGATCATCCTGGCACGCAAGCCGGGGCCGATGCGGGAGCTGGGGATTGAGGAGTGCAGGATCCCGACCGCTGACAACCTCAACGGAGGCGCGTACGCGCAGACGATTAGTGACTGGCACGACGGCTCTGGGAACTGGCGCTATCGGAATGGCGGCGCTGGCGAGTGTGTCCAGGCTTCTGGTCGCTGGCCCGCGAACCTCGTGCTGGACGAAGGGGCGGCGGGGATGGTGGACGATGCGAGTGGCGTGTCCCGCTTCTTCTATTGCGCCAAGGCGAGCAGGGTGGAGCGGAACGCAGGGCTAGATGGGTGCGAAGAGAAGCCGCTGCATTGGTCGTCGGGATCGCAGAGCCCCGGCACCTTTCAGTCCGAGGGCACACACAGAGCGGCTCAGAACTACCATCCGACCGTCAAGCCAGTAGACCTGATGTGTTGGCTGGTCCGTCTCGTGGCCCGTCCCGGCGACGTGGTGCTCGACCCCTTCACCGGCAGCGGCACCACCGGCATCGCCTGCGCCAAGGAGGGGCGCGACTTCATCGGCATCGAACGCGACGCGGACTACTACGAGATCGCCCGCCGCCGCATCGAAGCCGCCGAGTCGCAGCTGCAGCTGGCGGTGACGACATGAGCCGCGACGTCTGCGAGTCCGAC
>CAZIGT010000066.1:5837-12385 GCA_964538465.1 uncultured Thermoleophilia bacterium
ACATGAGCCGCGACGTCTGCGAGTCCGACCCGATGGCGAGCTGCGTCCACGACTGCGAACAGTGCGGAGGGACGATGCGCCGCTCCGAACAGCGCGCCGCCCGCAAGCGCGAGCGCCAAGCGCGTCGCAAGCGTCACAGCCCGTGGGCGCGGGCCTCACTGCTCGTGGCCGTCGGCGCCGGCGTGGCGAGTCCTGAAGAGCTGCAGGCGTTCCAGCGGCTGCCGGCACAGTCCGTACCACGGCGCCGGCGCGAGCGTCGGGCGAGAGGCCGCCACGCCAAGCAGCGCCGTCGTCTCTGATGGTCTACGCACGGAACGGGGAGGCGACATGACCGTCTTCGACTGGATACCGTTCGGCATCTTCATGGCCGTCTGCCTCTACGCGGCCTTGCGCGAGGCGCTCGACTACCGACGCAAGCGGCGCGAGGCACAGGAGCACATGCGGCGGTTCTACGAGAGCGAGGGCCGGTGAGTCCCGTCCTGCGCAACGAGGTGCCGGGGCTGGTAAAGGCTCCGACCGGCACCCCTCCTCGCGACTACGGCATCGGTCGGCGCTGCGCTCACCCCGGTTGCACCACCATCCTGAGCCGCTACCACGCCGGGCGACTCTGCTGCCTGCACGAACACGGACCGCAGGAGGCGGCCATGAGCAAGGGCCCGAAACCTGTCAAGCACCCACCGGCCGCCAAGCTGCGCGAGCGCATGCTCGCCGTGCTGCGCGCCGACCAGGGCGCCTTCGTCGTCAAGCCGGACGACTGGACGCGGTACGAATGGGCGCACGCCGTCGATTCGTTACGCTGCCACGGCTACGAGATCGAGGGCCGTAGTGGCCGGCAGGGAGGCGGCTACCGCCTCGTCAGAGAGCCGCAGAGCTCTCCGGAGGTCCGGACGGCCACTGAGCCTGCCGAGCCACCGCAGACGCCGCAGGCGGGCAGCGGTGAGACGAGAGAGGGCGGATCACCCGGCACCCGCAGGTCGTGGGACCGCGACTGGCTTGCCAGTCCCCGTCCGCCCGAGTTCGGCGGCGTCGACGTCGTCTGCGAGCCGGGCGGACCCGCGCGCCAGGGCGACGTGGTCGTGCAGACGTTCGTGCCCGTGGCCGGGCAGGGCGGCCCGGCATCCGAAGACCCGCAGATGGACGCGCTCGTGAAGGTCGTCGCCGCGCTCCTGCCGCTCGACGACGACGGCAGGCGATGGGTGCTCGAATGCGCGGCCCTGCGCTTCGTGGGGCCTGTGCTCAAGCTCGGACTCGACACCTGAGAGGAGGTGAACATGGACGCAGTCAACGTGATCCTCACGGCACCCGCCATCGTGGCCATCGTCCAGCTGATCAAGGCGTTCGGCGTCGCCGGCAAGTGGGCGATGCTGGCCGCCGTCGTGGTGGCCGTCGCACTCTTCGAGGCGGTCTTCTTCCTCGGCAGCTCAGGCGCCTTCCAGGCCGCCATGCAGGGCCTGCTGGTCGGTCTGTCGGCCGCCGGCATCTACGACGTCGCCAAGTTGGCCGGTGGCCAGAGCGGCAGCGTGAAGATGTCGAAGAAGTGATACCTTGCGCCGCCCCTGCGGCGCGTGCCGGTGACTCCCGCACCGGCGACGGAGCCCCCGCCAGCGCGGCACTCGGCGGGGGCTCCTACTATCTCGGATACCGCTTGGCGGCCAACCAGAACATCCCGCCGATGAAGAGTCCTCCTGCGATCACGATGCCTAGCCATGCGTCCACCTTCACACCGACCAGAAAGCCGATGCACAGCGCCACGAACAGGAGCACGACGCCAAGGCAACCGAAGCCACTGTCGAGAATCTGCTTGTCTTCCATCGCTCGGCGCACCGAGTCTGCTTGCGTGGCGTCTGCGTCCGGCGTGGACGGTCTGACCGCGTGGGACCGGGATGACGCCGATACATGATGTTCGGCATGCCCATCGCCCGTCAGGGGCATCTCGGTCGCGGTGAAGATGCCGCGATCGCGCAGCGGCTCGTCCTGCTGCATCCCGTCTCTGGGCGTGCCGCAGTAGGGGCAGAACCGGACATCACCGTCCATGGTGCGCTGGCATCCTGGGCACGCACGCGAGGCCATTCTGTCTCCTTTGGTCAGACGATGCCTGTACTGTTCCCACCACGAGCAGGTCAACAGACCGGGCCTCAACCTGTACTTGAGGGTCAGGGAGGAAGCCTTGTCATCGCGTCGCATGGGGTGTAGCGTCCCGAAAGGCGGAACCCCGCCGGTGCGCAACGCCAACGGGGTCCCTGGCCACTCAGCGAACAGGAGTCGCCTCGTGGTTGTCGAGACTCTAGCAGGGTCGCCCCCGCTTCGGAAGACCACCGGCCGCCGCAGTGCGGCCTCTGGTGGCCCGAAGGCGTTGTCTGACGTGGCGACACTCCTCTCACCCCGTGCGTCAGTATCGGATGCCCACGCACTGTCCTTGACCACGCATCCCTGCGGTGCGAGGATTGTTCCCCCCTGCCTACGAAGGAGGTCGCCCATCGCCTGACTCCCATTCCCCGCACACATGGGTCTACTCACGGGAGGAAACTTGAGACCCAGAAACGAGGAAGGGCCGGTCCCCTGCCAGAGATCACGGCCCGATACCCCGGTGGCTCACCCAAAGCCACAGGCGTGCAGTGTAGCACGCTCCTCGCGACGTGCAACACGCTTCTGCGTTGCACGCCATTCTTCGTCATTCTCATGGCTGACCGTCCTCGGCCGCATCACGCTGGCCTGCATGCTGGTCGCCTTGATGGCGGCGTTCGCCAGATGGCTGACTCCCCGATGGGGTGCGCTGCCTGAGACGGACCAGGTCGCGGCCGTCCTCGCCTGCGTGCTGCTCGCCATCTGCGCCGTGGCGGTCGTGCTCTCACTGCACAAGGCGGTGCGCTGATGCGCGGCGAGAGGCGGCCTCCGCTGCCGCTCTCGGAAGCGCCCGACGTCATGACCTCCGACCAGTTCGCGCGGGTCATGGGCTGGGGGATCAACTACGCCAACCAGGTCATCAACGCCGGCCTGGTGGTGAACATCGGCGGTCGTTTCGACCGTCGCATCCCCAAGCCGTGCGTCGCCGAGCTCATCGAGAAGCTCGCCCGGCGCGAGGTCGAGTTGCCGCCACGCAAGAGGGCCGGTGCGGCATGAGCGGCTTGGTCTTCGAGCACGCCCACGAATGGCCGTGCCTCTCCTGCGAGGGCCTCGACACACCGGACGACGTCCATTCCGACCCGCCCGACTCGCGCTGCTACGCCAGTGAATGCCCCGTGGACGTCCTCGCGCTCCGCGAGCTTGAGGCGCAGGTGGCACTGGCCGCGAGCTATCTGCAGGGCGCCCTGCGTATCTGCACCGTCCACGATCGCGATGCGCTCGCCGCCCTCGACGAGGCCATCGCTGAGGTGCTCGCCAGCTGCTACCACGACGCCCACGTGACGCAGGCGGACATCCACTCGCGCATCCGCCGTATGGCTGAGACGACGGGGGCGCTCCGGTGATTCCCTGCCGCGACGCCCACACGCTCACCTTCGACGCCGAGCGGCACGCCTACACGCTGGACGGCGCGAGCGTGCCGAGCGTGACCTCAGTGACGAGCATCGCCGATGCTCCGGCTCTGCTGGAGCTCATCAAGGCCATCGGGCCGGCCGAGTTCGAGCGGCGTCGCAGGCTCGGCGCCGACTTCGGTACGGCCATCCACGCGGCGGCGGCGGCCATCGCACGCGGCATCCCTCTGCTGCCCCTGCAGCTCGGCGAGCGCTTCAGCGCCTCCGTCGAGATGCTCGGCAACTGGTTCGCCGATGAGGTCGTGGAGGTCATCTGCTGCGAGGAGATCATGGCCTCGCCGCGCCTGCGCGTCGCGGGCAAGCCCGACCTCGTCGCCGTCCTGCGGGGCCGCCGCCGGCCGGCCATCGTGGACTACAAGTCGGGCGCTCACATCTGGCCGGGTGCCCGCTTCCAGATGGCGGCCTACCGGCGGATCGTCGCGGAGTGGACCGGTCTGGTCTGCTCACGGCTCATCATCCACATGCCGGCACCGGACCAGGGCGAGGCACCTACCCTCGATCCCGTACCACTGCGCGGACACAGTATGGACGAAGCCGGGTTCCTCGGCTGCCTCCAAGTCTCGCGCTCGCTCCAGGAGATCACACCATGAGCAGCAACATCCCCACTGTCGACGTGAGCATGGACCTCAAGCCCATCAAGGCGCACGCGCTGAGCGTCATCGGCGAGTTGCGCGACCTGAAGAGGATCGGTGACGAGGCCGAATACGAGGCCGCTTGCGCGACGCTGGTGCGCATCGCCAAGCAGATCGACAAACCGGCCGAGGCTGTGCGCAAGCACCTCAACGAGCCGCTCGCCGAGGCGAAGAGCCGCAACGACGCGCTCATCCGCGAGACGCTGACGGACGAGGACGGCACCTACATGCCGGACCTCGAACAGCGGCTGCGCGCCATGATCTGCGAGTATCAGAGCCGCGCCTACACGAAGGCGGCACGCGCCGCGCAGCGCCAGCGCGACCGGCTGGCCGCCGCGGCCGAGAAGTCCGAGGCCATCGGCATCGACATGCCGGTGCTGCCGTTCGTGCCCGGCCTGGCGTCCCCCAAGCGCACCACCAAGGTCAGCGACGGCATGGTGATCGTCGGCGCCAAGGTCAAGGCGACCGTCATCGACGCCGCCGCCCTGCCGGACGAGTACCTGATGAGAGTGCCCAACACGAAGGCCATCGAGGCGGCCCTGGAGGCCGGGCGCGAGGTGCCCGGTGTGCAGGCCGTCTTGGAGCTTCGTACGACCGTGAGGTGAAGTCGTGACCGATCAGACGAACACTCAGGCGGTCGCCAAGCGCGAGAGCCGCCAGATACGCACCGTCGAAGACATCTTCGCAAGCTCAGCGTTCAAGAGGCAGATACAGGCCGCGCTGCCGAAGCACATCACCGCCGACTCCATGTGGCGCATCTGCCTCACGCAGTTGCGCATCAACCCCGAACTCGGCAAGTGCTCGCCCGAGTCGTTCATGGGCGCCATGCTCCAAGCCGCGCAGCTGGGCCTGCGCCCGGGCACGCTCGGCGAGGCATATCTGATACCCCGCTGGAACGCCAAGACGAGGACGGTCGAATGCAACTTCCAGCCGGGCTACCAAGGCATCGTGCAGCTGGCCTACCGCTCCGCGGAGGTCAGCGACATATCGGCCTACCCGGTCTTCGAGGGCGACTTCTTCGACTACGCCCTCGGCGATGCCGCTCACATCGACCACAAGCCGAACATGGAGGCGGAGCGCACGGCGGCGACCATGACGATGGCCTACGCCGTCATCAAGCTCGTGAACGGCGGCATCATCCGCCACGTCATGACGAGGGGGGAGATCGACAAGGTCCGCGACCGCTTCGCGCCGCGCAACAAGGAGGGCAAGGTCGTCGGCCCGTGGGTGACGGACTACCTGCCCATGGCCTGCAAGACGGTCCTCCTGCGGGCGCTCAAGTTCGCCCCGAAGAGCACGGAGCTGACCAAGGCAATCGAAGCCTCCTACGAGGCGGACATGACGTTCGCCGGCAGTCTCGGCGGCAACGAAGCAGCGGAGCCGGACCCCACCATCGCCCCCGAGCAGCTGGAGGCACTGCGGACGCTCGCTCTCTCCCGCGAACCGGACGGCGACAGATGCGAGGCCATGCTGAGGAGCGCGGCCGAGCAACTCGGCTTCGTCGGCGAGCTGGCCGACCTTCCCGTGGCCGTATTCGAGCACCTGATGGAGAGCCTTGAGAGGATGCCCGAGGTCTTCGAGAACGAGGCCGAGGACGAGGCCGCGCAGACCCCCGAGCCGAAGGCCGAGCCTCCCCGTCGCGGCCGGCCCGCGAAGGTGACGGGGGACCAGTTGAGCACGCTCGGAGCGCTCTCGGCCACACTGCAGGAACTCGGCATGTCCGAGGCCAACGTGACCGCCGACATGCGCAAGTGCACGCAGGGCGTCGAGCACTTCTCCGACCTCAAGAAATGGCAGGCCGAGAAGCTCATCGAACGCTGGGGCAGGCTGATCTCGGAGCGGCAGGAGCAGCAGGGGCGGGTCTGATGCGCAGCGCCACCGAGTACCTCATCGAGACGCTCGGCGACGGACAGGCCCGGACGGCAGCCGACATGGCGGACGAACTCGGCGTCACGGTGGACGCCATCTACCAAGCCGCCAGACGGCTCTCGCGCAAGGGTGTGGCAGTGGTGTCGGCGGCAGGCGTCTACCGCATCGACCACGAGCGCCGCTGCCTCGCCTGCGACCGGCCCCTGGGTCGCCACAACCGCACGGGGCTTTGCGAGGAGCACCGGCACGAACCGAAGCGTCGGCATCAACAGATGGTGCTGACGGTCTGATCCGATGCCCGCCAACGACCCCGACGACCTGCACGTCGACGCCGACGGACTGGCGGTCCTGACGTGCGACAACTGCGGCGAGGAGTTCACCCTCCGGGTGAACGACGCGCTGGAACGGATCGCGCGCAACGAGGCGGGTGAAATCTTCTGCAGCCGGGCCAGCGCGGCCCGCAGGGCGCACGCGCGGCGACCGCGCCCGCCCGCGCGCGAGGACCACCCGGAGG
>CAZIGT010000067.1:0-12272 GCA_964538465.1 uncultured Thermoleophilia bacterium
GAGGTCGTGGTCGCCACGGGCAGCCAGCCGCGCCGCGGCCGCAGCCGGATCCGCTCCGGACTCCACGACGGCGCTTCGGAGTAACTGGACGCCAGGCGCGCGGACGTCGCTGTCGGGAACCGGCGAGCCATTCGGCGGCCAGGCGAGAGCCGGCTCGCGACTGCCGGGGCTCGGTCCACCCGCTCGGGTGCACCCGGCGTTGGCGGCGAGCACAGCGGGCACGTGCAGCCAGACCGCACCGAGGGTGCGCGACCCGCTGTCGAGCCCGAGCACGATGTGGCCGCCAGACGTACGCCCAGAAGCCGTGAGGTCAGATCCAGATGCAGTGGCTTCAGACAAAACTAAGCCTCAGGTTGAAGGTGAGAGTACTCCTGCGTCACATGCCTCACCCCAGCATCTCCAGGAATGCCTCCACGCGGGTGGTGAGCTGCGCCACATCTTCGGCCGAGTAGTCGGTATCCAGGCGCAGGATCGGCACGCCCTTCTCCTTGGCCGCCCGGTCCACGCGCGTGGCCTCGATTTGGTAGGGGCCGCAGAACTGCAGAGCCGCGTGCACTATGCCGTCGGCCTTGAGGTCCCCGGCCATGCGCAGCATGGTGTCGATGCGCCGGTCGTTCGGCGTGAAGCAGGCGCAGTCGATGTCGAGGTACTTGGCCGCGATGGCGTCGAGCAGGCCGTCAAGGGTCTGCGGGCTCTCATCGACCAGATCCTGGTAGTAGCGCGAACCCGTGCACATCTCCTCGCCGACCACGATGCCGCCGGCCTTCTCGATGATGTCGTGCACCTTCCAGTTGGGCACAGACATCGGGGTGCCGGTGACCAGCACGCGCGGAGCGTCGGCAGGTGCCACTCCGACGCCACTCGCCACTCGCTGCTCGAGCTCGTCGGCGATCCTGTTCACCATCTCGGTGAAGCGAGGGACGTCGTCGTTGAACGCGATCTGCACGGCCAGCAGGGCGTCCTTGCCTGAGATGGGCGCCGGAGAAGCCTTGCGGGCGGCGTTGAATCGCTGATGGGGGCGGCGCTTGGCGTTGACCTCGCGCGTCGCGCTCTGGAGCGCCTCAAAAGTGAGCTTCCGGCCGGTGACCTCTTCGAGCTTGGCGACCAGACGGCCGATCTCGGCGCGCCAGAGCGCGGCGTCGTCCGGCCGCTTCATCTGCGGCAGCTCCATGACGTACACCGGTGCCATGTCCGCAAGCAGTTCGTAGGCCTTCTTCTTGCCGTCGCAGGTGGTCTCGCCGATCACCAGGTCCGCTGCCTCGACGTACGGGCACACGCCTCCGAGCTTGAAGCCGAGCGCCGACTTGATGAGGGCGCAGGTGTTGCGCGGGACGAGGCGCTCGACCTCGTCGTACGCCCACTCGGCGCCGGCGCAGAGACCTACGGACACGCCGCCGAGTGCCCGGATGATCTCCTCCGGCACATAGAGACAGAATGTGCCGATCACCGTGCCGCCTGCGGCGCGGTGATCGACCAGCTCCTTGATGCGCAGCCCGTGGATCTCGTTCATGACGAAGTCGAAGTAGGCCATGCCCTCCGGCCTGTCGGACTGCGTGAGGTAGGCGGCTTGGTAGAGCTGTGGGATGGCCGCAAGCAGCATGTCGTGTGCGTCCAGGTCCATGCCCAGATCGCGCCACATGTCGTGGTAGTCGACGGGAGTCTCGCCCATGTCCATCCTCTTCAGGTCGTGTGGTCGGGTATCGACCTCCACGCGAAGGGGACGGGGTCGCGGGTCGCCGGAGACGGGCGGCTCAGTGAACCGGTGTCACTCGGAGCGGCCGCAGGGGCGGAAGCGTGTCTCCTTCGGGGAGGTGACGAGCGGGGAACCCGCACGGGGCTCCTTCCGGCGGTCGCGCACGGCGGCCGTGGGTCCGCCGGCTCAGCGACTGTGGTCGAAGACTGCGGCGCCCATGGTCACCTCCCTCCGTCCTGAGACCGTCGCGGCGGGCTCGTACGCCCGGCGACGACGGCGTGAGACTGCTGCCGGCCACAGTATACGGCGACGGCCTCGGCCGGCGCTCCCGGTGACGGGAGTGTGCGGTACGCTCGGCTCCTGTAGAGCTGCGGCGAGTCCATGGGTGCGCGGAGCCGGAAGGAGCATCCGGGCGATCATGGCGCCGACGGCTCGCGCTGGTGCGCCTGGACCCCCGGCAGGCGTGCAGAGGGCGGCGCGCGGGTAGATGATTGCCGTGTCCATAGTCGCGATGCGAGGTGATCATGCCGCTCGGCGGATACTGCGAGGAGTGCCAGCGCTGGGTCTGGGTGAACGGCTACGGCGAGTGCGAGAAGGGCCACCCCCAGAGCGCGGTACGCGACGTGCAGCAGCTGCAGCCCCAGAAGCGCGGCGTGCTGGCCATGGGGCGGCACGACGCGGTCGTGGTGCCGCGATCCACGCGCTACCGGTGGTGGTGGCGGCACTCGCTGTGGGTGCTCTGGACGTTCACACTGGGCCTGCTCAACTGGGTGGCGTTCCTGTACATCGGCGCCCGGGCGAAGAGCGCCACGTGGATCGCCTGCGGGCTTCTCTACCTGCTTCCGGTGGTGGCTCTGTTCGTCTCCCTGGGCACGGCCTGGTGGCGGCTGACGGTCCCGGCGCTCGTCTTCTTCGGCGCCCTTTCGCTCGTGCATGCGCTCGTGGCCCGGCCGCACTACCGGGCCGTCATGTTCGGCGACGTGCCCAGTGGCGCCCGCCTGGCGCCGCCGCAACCTCCGGCCCTTACTGCCGGGTCCGAGCATCGGGAGCTGCCGCGCAGCCTCGACGCCGAGGCGGCCGAGGTGATCAACCAGGCCCACGGCCAAGTCGACGACATCGTGGCCGCGGCCGGAGTCATCCAGAAGCCGGAGGTGCGCGACCGCGTGGCGCGGCTGTGCGACACCGCCGGGCAGATCCTCGACGAGCTTGCTCGAGAGCCGCGGCAGATCCAGCTGGCCCGGGGCTTCCTGGCCTACTACCTGCAGGCCGCGCAGCGCATCGTGACCGGCTATGCCGAGCTGGTGCAGCGCGAGAACTCCTCGCCGTCGGCGGCCGAGAGTATGGCCGGCGCCGAACGGTCGCTGGAGTCGATCCAGCAGGCGTTCGACCAGCAGCTCGAGGCCTTGCTCGAGCACCGGGTGATCGACCTCGACACCGAGGTCGAGGTGCTCGAGAAGACGGTGCGCATGAGCGGGACGGCCGGCTCGCGCGCCGGCGGCTCGTCCGCCTGACTTCGGCCGCAGGTGGGGCGGCGGCGCCCCCAACGCCTACGCCTTCGGGCGGCGGGCCGGCCCGCGATGTACTACCCTTGGGTCACGGACGAGCGTGCCGGGGCCACCCCACGGGGAAGTGCCGTGGCGGCCGGCAGCCCGCTCGGGCCGCGGCACACGACACTCGGTATCGCGGAGGTACGCCGTGACAAGAGGGATGCTCTGTCCGCACAGGATCCAGGGCCGCGCGGCCGCCGTGCTGCTCGCGGCGGCCATAGCGGTCGCGCTGCCGGCGCTTCTGGCGCCGCTGCTGGCGACCGCCGGCGCGGCTCCGAGCGGCACGGTGACCACCGTGCCCGCCGGTGCCACGCGCAGGCCGGCTATCGTGCTGGATGCGAGCGGCATAGCCGGCGCCACGCAGATGCAGCTCACCGACTCGGACGGCGCCTCCAGCGGGTGGATCGTCTACGCCGCGCAGACGCCCTGGACGTTCACCGGAGCGGACGGCCTCAAGACCATCACCGCCCAGTTCACCGACGGCGTCGACCCGAACCCATACGCCGCCTCGGTGCAGATCTACCTGGACCGCAAACGTCCTACCACCGTGGGTTTTTCGAGCGAGGTCAAGCGCGGGCAACTCGCCACCCTCTACTATAAGGTCAAGGATCCCAAGCCGTCGTGCAAGCAGGCCAACGTGCGGCTGGTGGTGTTCCGCTTCGGCAAGCGCAAGACGACGTTCAAGTTGGGTGTGGTAGCGACCAACACCAAGCTGTCGAAGGTCTTCACCTGTCGCTGGGACAAGGGCTGGTACACCTACGAGGTGAGGGCCACCGACATCGCCGGCAACAGGCACAAGACGCCGGCGGGCGTGGGGGTGCTGTTCGTCAAGTAGCGCGCGACCGGGCCGCGACGGGCGCCACTCGATCCGCGAGGGTCGGCGCTCAAAGGCAGAGAGCGCTCAGCGTAGAGAGCGCTCAGAGATCGATCTTCAGCGTGACGAAGTCGAGGCTGGTGTCGCCTGCTCCGCCGTTCGACGCGGCGTGGTAGGCAGTGCTGGACCCGATCACGTAGAGCGCTCCGCCGGCGAGGACGATGTCGCTCGCCTGGTCGTTCCCCAGGTTGCTCTCGGCGGGATAGAAGGTGGGGTCGGGGTAGCGCGACAGCCACAACGTGGACGTGCCGGTCGCGCTGTACGCGACCACCGTGATGTCCGTGTCTCCCTTGGTGTTGGTCATGGAGCTGCAGACGTAGGTGCGTCCCGCCGCGTCGACCGTGAGCGCCGCGCCGGCGTCCGCGTGGCTGCCGGTGGAGGAGAGGTAGCGGCGCCACTTCATGTCGCCGTTCGGCGCATACACGCTGGTGGCGATGTCGGCGGCCGTGGCCGGGCGGTGGAGGGTGCCGGTGAGGTGCACGTACCCCTTGCCGTCGACCGCCAGGTCTGACCAGGCGCCTTGAGGGCGTCGCTCGCCGGCCCAAGCGGCCCACTGGACCCTGCCGCCGGTGCCGAACTTGACCAGCAGGGCGCGGCCGGGCTTGGCAGTGGCGGACCCGCTGCCGCAAGCATAGACCGCCGTGGACGTGGCAGCGATAGCGGAGAGCGATTCCGCGCGGTGCTGCGGGTCGTCGTAGTAGGCGACCCAGCGCCGTGCGCCCCCGAGCGAGTACTTGATGAGCATCATGTCGTCGCCGTGGCCGGCGCGCCGGGAGACGCCGGCCACGTAGACCGACGAACCGTTCACGGCCACGGCGAGCCCGCGGTCCGCTCCCTGGGACGCTCCGGCGAAGCGCCGCACCCACGCCGTGGACCCGTCTGGGCGCAGCTTGACGGTGGCCACGTCGACGGAGCCGTCGGCGCCGGGGCTGGCGCCGGTGACGTAGATGTTGCCGGCGCCGTCGGCAGCTATGGCCAGGCCCTCGTCGGCGCCGTGCGCCGTACCGTCGTAGTGGGTCGCCCAGAGTTGGGTCCCGGTGGCGTCGTCGAGCTTGAGGACCACGTAGTCGGTGTCGGCGCCGCCCACCTGGGTGGTGCCGGCTACGTAGTCGGCACCACCGGAGTTGACCACGGCGGCAGCCGTGTCGGCGCCGTTGCCGGAGCCGTTCCAGGTGGTCGGCACCGTCTTCCAGCGCCAGAGCGAGCTGGAGGCGTCGTAGCTCACGTGGCGGATGTCCGTGGGGGCGCCGGCGGCCGTGATCGCGCTGCCCACGACGACGGGGCATCCGCCCGGGGCAAGGGTGATGGCCGCCGCCGCCTCGTCTTCATAGACATCCGTGGTGAACACCACGTCGGTCCACAGATGCTGACCGGGGAAGGCGTGCGCAGTGGCTGCCGGGGCGCACATCAGGGCACTGAGGGCGCTCGCAACGAGCGCAAAGCGCAGCGGCAGGTCGGTGCACCGGGACGACTTCACGCCCACGGACGGCTTGACGCGCACGGACGGCTCCATGAGACGCCTCCCACCTTGTTGCCGGGGAACGACGCGGCGGGCACTGTCGTGTGCGCGGCCGTCCCCGGAGTCCCTCTGGGTCGCATGCTAGTACGCGACGTCGTGCCTGCATAGTGCCGGCGGTTGCATGCGGCGCCGCCTCAGCCGAGCGCCTTCTCGAGGAACCAGTTGCGCGTGAGGCGGTCGAAGTAGATGTCGAAGAGACGGCCGTCGGCGCGTACGCGGCAGTAGCGCCGGCTGACATGGACGGAGTCGTCCCACCAGCCGGTCTCTACCACCCAGGTACGCACCACGCGCTCTACACGGTAGCGGCGGCGGTGCCAGACGAACGCGGTGGGGCGCCGCAGCCGGCGATCCCAGACGACGGAGATGGGCCGCTCGGCGGACTGGCCTGGCGGCTGCCCGCACAGCGGCCTTGCGGGCTGAACGGCGGGCCGTGTCCTGGACCGCCCGCTGGACTGGCCGCTCGGGGTGCTCTCCTCGTGGCGACCAGGCCCGCGGGGATCTGGTCTGTGGGAATCCCGTCCTCGGGGGTCTGGTCTGCGTTCGTCTGTCATGTCGTCGTCCTGTCCGCGACCCCGGCTCGTGCACACCCGGAGGGGTGCCGGTTCCACGCCGTCGCTCAGGGCGGCCTGCGCAGCCTGCCGGCCCCGGCTCGCGCACACCCGGAGGGGCGCCGGACGGTGGCGAGCTGCGGGCCGCGGATCCGGGTGCCGCTGAGCCGCGAATCACCACGCTGCGGACCACCACGCTGCGGGCCACCACGCTGCGGACCACCACGCTGCGGACCACCACGCTGCGAATCACTGAGCCGAGACCACTGAGTCGAGGTCGCTGAGCTGGGGAAAGGAGAGTAGAGCGAACATATGTTCGTGTCAACCGTGGCGGCGTTGCGCGAGGTCGTGCGGCGCCGAGCCGCCGGGATGTGGTCCGGCCGGGCGCCGTTCGGCCTGGGTGCGGTATCGGTCGGGCGGAGTGCCGGTCGCCGACCGCGCCGGCAGGGCACCGTGCCGACCGGACGCCGTTCGCCCTTGACAGCGAGCGGCGGCGTGAATCAACGTCTGGGGACCATACGACTCGAGGGGGTGTCATGGGCGACGGCCCGCGTAGTACCGACGTGACCATCACTACGCTGATCGACAACGCTCACGGTGAGCCTGGTTTGCGTTCGCAATGGGGGTTGTCCTTCTGGGTGGAGACGGCCGCGGGAAGGGTGCTGTTCGATTGCGGCGGTTCGGATGCGTTCCTGCGCAACGCGCGGAAGCTCGGGGTGGATCTGAGGACGGCTGATGCGTTCGTTCTCAGCCACGGCCACTTCGACCACGGCGGCGGCATCCCCTGGGCCGCTGAGCAGGCGCCAGAGGCCCCACTCGTGATGCACCCCGGCGCCGTGGTGCCGCGATACTGGGTATGCAAGACGGGCAAGCTGGACGCGATCGGGTTGCCGGACAGGAGTCTTCACGTGTTGCGGGATCAACCTGAACGGATCGTGTGGGCGGAAGGCCCCGTGCAGGTGACGCCGGGTGTGTGGGCCAGCGGCCCCGTGCCCCGGCGCCACCCGCTGGAGGAGGCCGAGCGCAACTTCTTCTTCGACAAGGCTTGCACTGTGCGCGACCACGTGGTCGACGACCAGGTCCTTTGGGTCGAGACGCCGAAGGGACTGGTCGTCCTCTGCGGCTGCGCGCACGCCGGCGTGATCAATGCAGTCGAGTGCGTGCGCGCGGCGGCGGCCGAGCGGGACGAGGAAGCGGGAGCCGAGCGGAGCCAGACGCGGCTGGCCGGGAAGGGGAAGCCCGTGTCGGACGGCGAGCCGGTCGCGGTGCTCCCGAGGTTCCGTCTGCCGGAGGCCGCGGACGGCCAGCCGAAGGTGCGCGCCGTCCTCGGCGGCTTCCATCTGCTGCAGGCGCGCAAGGATCGCCTCGAGGCCACCGCCGACTACCTGGAGAGCCTCGAGTTGGAGCTGTGCGCGCCCTGTCACTGCACCGGCAAGCGGGCGACGAAGCTGCTCCGCGAGCGCTTGGGCGACGCGTTCGTCGAGGTGGGTTCGGGGCGGCGGATGCGGCTCGCGTAGCGTTCCGCGGTCAAGCGGACGGTCGGACTCACCGGCGGCCGTTCTATGGGCCTACCGCCACCTCGCAGAGATCCCGCACGCAGACGTGGGCGCCGTGATCCAACAAGGCGCGGCAGTGCTCGGTGCGCGCGTGTGGCGGCAGGTCCGCCCCCGGCGCGACCGTGACCCAAGTCGGCAGACGGGCGGGCGGGCCTGGTGCGGCGCACGTGTATTGGGCGTCGCCGTCCGGGCTCGGCTGCCGTGCCGTGCGGTCGATGCCGATGACCAGGGCGAAGCCCCCCGCGCGGCCGGCCTGTACGCCAGCCAGCGCGTCTTCGACCACGGCGGCGCGGCGCGGCGCGGCGCCGACTCGCCGCGCTGCCTCCAGGAACACAGCCGGATCCGGCTTCCCCGGCAGGCCGAGCTCTCGGGCCACGAGGCCGTCGACCTGGGCGGCGAAGAGGCCACGCACGCCGGCCGCGTCGAGGATCATCGTGGTGTTCTCGCTGGCCGAGATGACGGCTGTGCGCACGCCGGCCGCCTGGAGCTGCTCGATGAAGCACACAGTGCCGGGGAACGGCCGTACCCCTTGCTTCTCCACCACCTGCAGGAAGTAGTGGTTCTTCCGGTTGCCGAGCCCACAGATGGTCTCGGTATCTGTGGTGTCGGCGGGTTCGCCTGTGGGCAGCTGGATCCCGCGGGAAGCCAGGAAGTCGCGCACGCCGTCGTAGCGCGCCTTGCCGTCCACATACGGCAGGTAGTCGGCGTGGATGTCGAAGGGGCGGAAGGGCTCGCCGAAGCGTTCGGCCCGTTCGCGCAGGTAGGTGTCGAAGAGCTCCTTCCAGGCAGCTGCGTGCACGCTGGCGGTCTGGGTGACGACGCCGTCCATGTCGAACACCACGGCGTCGAGTCGGGCGGCGGATACCGTGAGGGCGGCACGGGTCAAGGCAGGCCCTTGTGGGGTCACACACTTACGCCGAGGGCCACGCGGCGGGCAAGGGCCTCCGCTACCTCGAGGGGCGGCCGGGCGCCGACGGCCCCGGCAGGCCCGGCCTCTGGGGCCGGCAGCCTCAGTACGCCGGCCGCTTCACGGTGGCGGCGCAGCCAGCTCTCGATGAGGAGAATCTCGTCGATGGTGTCGACGGGCAGGGGCGGCCGCGGCGCGGGGCCGGCGTACAGCCGGCTCAGCAGGGCGGCCGCCGCCTCTCTGTCGAACTGCGCGACGACGACGTCCTCTTCGAAAGCCACGGCACCGCCCGCCAGCCCCCAGACGCGCGCCACCCCCGGTTCGCGCGCCGGATACACGAGAACGCCCCACGTGCGCAGCGCGGCGTGCAGGCGCCGCACCAGGCGCACCGCCTGGGTAAGCGTCTCGCGCTGCTCCTGCAACTTGGCGGCCTTCTCGAAGGCGAGGGCCGCTACCAGCTCCTGAAGGCGGGCCTCGAGCATGCCCTCCAGCTCCGCGCCGTCGCCCTCGAGCACGCGACGCACCTGCTCCACGACCCGGGTATAGCTGCCGTCCAGCTCGTGGCGGCACGGCGCCAGGCAGGCGCCCATGTCGTAGCGGGCGCAACCGTGGGTGCCGTCCGCGCGGCCGACGCGCTTGCCTCGTCCGGCACGCCGGCCGTTGCTGCCGTGAGGCTCGGGTCCGCCGGCACGGCCTTCAGGTTCGGCATCGCGCCCGTCGCCCTCGCCTTCATGCGCCACGCCTGTCGTCGTGCGCGGCATCCGCGCGCACGTGCGCAGCGGGTAGGCGCTCGTGAGGCACTCGACCAGCCGCCGGGCGAAGCTCTGCGAGCGGAACGGCCCGGCGTAGAAGCCGCCGTCGTCCAGGCGGTTGGGCGTGACGTACAGACGCGGGAAAGCCTCGTCGCTGAGTTTGACGTACTGGTAGCCGGACGCGTGCGTGCCGCGGTCGTTGTATGGCGGGCCCAGCTCGCCGATGAGCCGCGTCTCCAGAAGCAGCGCTTCGAACTCGGAGCCCGTCTCTATGACGTCGATGTGGTGAAGTAGTTCCAGCGCCTGGCGGGCGCCGTAGGCCTGCTTCTGCAGGAAGTGGTCGCGCGTTCGGCGCCGCAGGCTCTCGGCCTTGCCGACGTACAGCGGCGCCTCGTTCTCATCTCGCATGATGTACACGCCGGGACCGGAGGGGAGCCGCTCGGTGAGCACGATCTTGTGGTAGTTGCGTCGCGATTCCGGCTGGCAGAAGCGCACTATGTCTTCCAGTGTGCTGAGCCCGTCCTCTTGCAGCCGGGCAAGGAAGATGAGAAGCAGCTCGGCGGTGGTCTCGGCGTCGTCGAGCGCCCGGTGCGACGGCCTGGCGGCCGTGGCGAACCGTTCGCTCAGTGCCGCCAGAGAACTGCGCAGCTGCGGCCAGAGCCGGCGCGCCATGCGCATGGTGTCCAGGACCGGCCGCTGGAAGCTCTGCCGGCACAGCATGCCGAGCTCGTAGTCCAGGAAGCCCATGTCGAAGCGGGCGTTGTGGACCACCATCACCGAGTCGCGCGAGAACTCCACGAAGCGCGGCAGTACCTGGTCTATGGTCGGCTTGCCGGCGACCATGCGGTCGCTGATGCCGGTGAGGCCGGTGATGATGCGGGGGATGGGCATGAGCGGGTCGACGAGCTGCGAGAAGCGGTCGACCACGACGCCGTTCTGCACGCGCACTGCGCCGATCTCCGTGATCTTGCCGAAGCCCGGCGTGCTGCCCGTGGTCTCGAGATCCACGACGGTGAAGGCGACGTCCGCCAGATCGCGGTCCGCAGCACGCCATTCGGCGAGGCCTATGTGAACGGAGCTCTCCCAGATGAAGCGCTCGTCGCCGTCCACGATGTCTGCGACGAGTGCCCGCATGAGCTCCGGCGGGCACGACCCAACGGGGAAGACACGCGGCCAGATCTCACGGAAGTCGAGGGGTTCGCCGGCCTCCTGCAAGAGGCGGGCAAGCTCATCTGCAGTGGTGAAGGCTAGCTGCACGTCACTATGGTAGCCGGTCGAAGGGACGGTTGCATCGTCATGCCGTGAGCGCCGGGCGTGGTGCGGGCGCGGCAGCCGTCGACGGGGGAGACGACGCCCATGCGGAAGGGTGCGCCCTGTGCCGTGGTACGCTCGGTGCGTGGGTGAGAGGGTTCATCTTGTTTTGGGCCGCGGCAGGCGCCGAGCGGCGCTCGGCGCGGCTGCCGTCCTGGCGCTTCTGTGCTTCGCGGCGGCCGCCGGCGTGTCCGCAGCCGCGACCGCCCAGCCCGCGGCCACCGACGTGACCGCTGTGTCCGCGTCGGCTTCTGCCGCGTCGACCGCTGCGGGCGCCACGGTCCCCGCGCGCTGGACGCCGGGCAAGGCGCTCACCCTCAAGTACCCGCGCCTCGGCATGTGGTGGCCGAACACGTGGCGGCAGCCGCTGAAGCAGATCGCCCGCTACGACTGGCTCATCCTTGGCGAGTGGGACCGCAGCGCGGTACCCAAGCTGCGGTCCCGCAACCGCGACCTCATCGCGCTCACGTCGACCAATGCCTGCGAACTGTCGTTCGACCCGTCGGCCGACGCCGACCCGGAGGACAACGCCGAGGTGCTGGCCGTTCCGGGCGAATGGTTCCTCACGCAGGTGGGCAGCACGCTCACGGCCTCCGTGGACGCCACCACGACGTCGATTCCGGTGGCAACCCTCACCCTGCCGGCGCCCGCCGGCACCGACGAGGACGAAGAGGTCGATCCGCGCCTCTTCATCGCCGGCGACGAGGTGCTCATCGACGACGAGGTCGTCAAGGTGCTCAGCGTGGACGAGGCGACGCGGACGCTGCAGGTACGGCGCGGCTACGTACGTCCCGCCGCGCCGCACACCGCCGGCGCCCGCGTCGCCGCCCTCATCAGCTTCTGGCCACGGTCCTGGATGCTCGACGTGAGCACCTACTGCCCACGGGTCACGGTCGACCCCGCCGTCGGCCCCGAGACGTGGTCGGAGTACAACGCCCGCGTGGCCGCGGGGCTGCTGGCCGACCCCGTCTGGGACGGCATCCTGCTCGACCGCAGCGACGGCGACGAGAGCTGGCTCATCGGCAACTCCACCGCGCGTTGCATAGACGCCGACCGCTCCAACACCCGTGTCACGGACGGGTACAAGGCCTTCGACGCCGCCTGGAACGCCGGCCTGCGCGTCTACGAGAGCACGCTCCGCACGCTGGTCGGCGACGGCCGCATCATCTTCGTCAACTGGGGCTACCCCAACTACGACCTGCTCAACGGCAACAACTTCGAGGGGTTCCCCGACAGCCGGGGCACTGCGTACGGCACACCGTGGCTGCAGATGGCCTTCGGCCCCGACGAGAGCGGTAGCTACTTCGAATGGCTCGCCAAGGCACGCCAACCCAACCTGAGCATGGTCGAGACCTACGAGGACGACGGTGGCCCGGATGCCACCGGCGACGGCGAGTACGACAACCCCGCCGCCAAGCCCGGCTTCAAGCCCAACTACCGCAAGATGCGCTTCGGCCTCTGCACGGCGCTCCTGGGCAACGGCTTCTTCAGCTACGAGATCAACACGAACGGGCATGGCTCGCTGGCGCTGATGTGGTTCGACGAGTACGACAACGCGGGGAAGG
>CAZIGT010000068.1:0-2686 GCA_964538465.1 uncultured Thermoleophilia bacterium
TCCCCGAAGTCACCTTCCCAATTCCACCGCCTGTGCCGAGCGGCGGGTTTGGAGAGCTCTCTTGGACTGCGGTGTCAAGACACGCCGAGACGAACAGTGTGCAATCTTGAGCGTTGAGGTGCGATCCCTCCCCAACGGCGTTGGAGAGAACATCCGTATTCCAGTTGCGACCAGCATAGTCGCGTGCTGCCTCAGGTGCGAAGTTCGCCGCGGCAGCGAGTCCGGGTAGGACAACCATTGCCGCTGCAAACACCATGGCCGTCAATGCGGCAATTGCAAGCCCCCGTTGTCTCATACGAGCCCTCTCTTTCGTTGAGCGGATGGCCCAATGCGCGAGCGGGCAGCGGGTTCGTAGACGTGGTGAGAACACTCGGCACCGCATCTTCAACAAGTTCCTCATGCCACTATTCACAACAATAGTACGTCAGAATCCACGTGTCGACAAGGGCGGTGATGTGGTGGACTGGCTCGGACGTGATTCCACGGAGACCGACTTCTTTCGGGATTCGGTCCTCGCAGGTAGGAGGTCGTCGCCCATGGCTAGACGGTCGAAATACCCGCCCGAGTCTCGCGAGTGTGGCCTGCGTATCGCGAGAGCCCAAACGCCCCGTAGTCGTCACGTGTACCGATTCGTCCTACCGGCGTCTTGATTCCAGACCAGGGTATCGTTGTTGAACGCACCGGACGACGCTGCAGACCGGCTTGACGGCTGAGCGTGACCGCAGAACCGTTGGGTTCCCTCAGGGAACGCCAATCGCAGCGCTGAAGATCGCCGGGTGCGCGGCGGCGCGAAGGAGGAGAAGCGATGCCACTGGTCACCGTCTTCAACCTGAGGAGAGACGACCGGCTGCCACAGCTCGAGGAAGCGACTAGGTGCGCCCTGACCAGCATGCCCGAGCTCGCCATCAACGACTGGGAGATCGACCTGGTGCCGGTTCTCACGCCGGACGGCTTCGACGGCGAGGTGACCAGGATCAACGTCGACCTCTGGGAACGGCCTGAGCGCACCAAAGAGGCCTTGCAGGAGCTTGCCACGCGGCTCGCGAGGGCCTTCCAGTCGGTGGCGGGCGACGACAGGAAGGTGAAGGTCGTCATCAGGCCCTACGACGTCGAACGCAGCGGCTGGGTGTCTCTGTGACGAGCGAGAGCACTGAGGCCCCAAGGGCCGCAGCCGAGCTAACGGCTTCCCGTCGCTCGCGATCGGTTCTGACGGCATCGATCCTGATGGCACTGGCCGCGATTGGCTACGCGCTCATCGCCATCCTCGCCGTGCTGGACTCCTGGGATGTTCTGGAGGCGGTGCTGCTGATCTGCGGAGCAGCTCTTGCCGCGCTAGCCAGTGTCACGGTGTGGCGCTGGCCGCGTGTCTGCGTTGTCCTTGGCTCCCTTGCGCTCATCGTCGGGCTCTTCCTGAGCTTCCTGCTGCCTTGGGTACTGACCTACCTGCTTGTCCCCGGTCTGCCGCTCGGATTCGCCATGGTCTTGGTCCTGCGCCGCCGTGGCCATGTGCAGTCCTGCCGCGCCAGCCTTGCGGCGTTCTTCGGCGCGTTGGTCGCCGCCCTCATCCTGTTCCCTTGGGGGTTTGGAATGGGGTTGGCAGAGGCCGAGGGCGCGGACATCAGCCTGCTGCCCTTCTTCTGCCTGCAGTGTGCGGCTCTGCTCGGCTTCGCGGCGGCCGGCCTCATGCTGCGCTGGCCCCGGGTGGGTGGCTCAGTCGCCTTGCTGGCGGTGGTCGTCGGCACCTGCGCTGCGGCGACCCAGTCGGGCGTCGATACGGCCTTTGCCTGGGGTTCGTGGTGCGTGGCCGCCTGTCCATTGCTCGGGTCAGGGCTTGTTGCACTCTGGCCGCGTGAAGACGAGCCGGTGTCTCAGTGACAGGAGCGAGCGAGTGGCTCGTTGAAGAGGAACCTCGTGCGTCGAGCGGACCATCCCGCAGCGTGTGATGATGTTCACGACCAATCAAGCAGCCGCCGCGAGGGCGTTGCAGCGCATCCGGGTGACGCTGGGCGGGTTGGCGTGGGGTGAGTGGTGAGCGAAGACACCGGACAGCAGCAGGTAGCTGAGCTCGCGGCGGTCGCGCGTCGCTACTTGCAGGCGATCGACAGCCGCGAGGGCAAGTCGCCCCAGGACTTCCTCATCTCACTGCATCCGTTGCTCTGCGAGCTCACGTATCGGGCATCACTGCTGCCAGACCTTGACCTGGAGGACGACGAGGACGAGGTGAACGAGCGTGCCGATGTGGCAGTCGCCGACACCCTCTCCAGCGACGAGTGGGTTGAGACTTGGCGACCGCTCTACCATTCGCTGCAGGACTTCCTGGGGACGTACGACTTGTACTGGTCGCTGTTCGATCCCGTGGAGCCTCCCGATGACGCTCCGTATCAGGGAAGCCTCGCGGACGATCTGGCCGAGATCTACTGCGACCTCACGAGTGCGCTCATCTGCATGGCACAGATCGAGGGGCAAATCCCAGTCGAGGTCTTGTGGGACTGGCGCTTCGATTTCTTCTCGCACTGGGGCGAGCACGCCATCAACGCCACGCGGACCATCCATGCGCTCATGTCGTATCACGATCTGGGCGAGGTAGACGATGAGGACGAAGATGCAGCCGAGAGCGCCTAGCAGGCACATCGAGCAGAAGCCGCCGATGCGCCGGGAGCGGCGCTGGCTGCGGCAGCCGCAACGG
>CAZIGT010000068.1:2696-12239 GCA_964538465.1 uncultured Thermoleophilia bacterium
ACGTCGAACGCTGCGGGTGGGTGTCCCTGTGCCTGACCGAGACAGAGCGACCGCCAAGGAGCTGGCCCAGCGGCATGTGGCCGACGGGGACCCACTGGGCTGGTTCGAAGTCCTGTACGCAACGGCCGGAGGCGACTCCTCGATCATCCCCTGGGCCGACCTGACTCCCAACCCCAATCTCGTGAGCTGGCTCGATCAGCAGGGCGTGGCCGGCGCGGGGCGCACGGCTCTCAAGATCGGCTGCGGTTTGGGCGACGATGCCGAGGAACTCTCGCGCAGGGGGTTCCATACGACCGCGTTCGACATCTCCCCCACGGCCATCTCGTGGTGTCGGCGGCGGTTCCCGGGTTCGACCGTGTGCTATGTGGAGGCGGATCTTCTTCGGCCTCCGGACGAGTGGGCGCAGGGATTCGATCTCGTCCTGGAGTCGTACACACTGCAGGTGCTGCCTGCGTACCTGCGGGGCGAGGCCATGCGTAGGGTGGCGGGCTTCGTGGCCCCGGGCGGAACGCTGCTGGTGATCGCCAGAGGACGGGAGCCCGACGAGCCGGAAGGCACCATGCCCTGGCCTCTCACAGAAGAGGAACTGACGGTCTTCGAGGAAGCCGGCCTCACCGAGCTGCGCTTCGAGGACTACTGGGACGACGAGGACCCTCCGGTGCGGCGGTTCCGAGCGACCTACGGCTACGGGCTGGCCGGGGGTGACAACGCCGGACGAGCGGATTGAGTAGCGCCGCCTGATGAGTCCCATCCGGGACCTGCTGGAGCCCGCCGGCACGGTGCCCGGTGCTGACTCCGCCGACCACGGTGGGACCGGCGGCAACGTCGGCCCGCGCCGCCGAATCGCACGGTGGGCGCTGTCGCAGTCATGGCCGTCCTGGTCATAGCGATCGTGGTCTACGCATTCGCAGGTCGCGTTGGCATCTTCCCGGGCTTTGCGCTGCTGTACATCGCCTTGGCGCTGGGGTTCGACGACGCTGTCGCCACCATACTCACACTGGTCGGTGTGAAGCTGCGCTGGGTGATCCTGACCCTCGGCGTAGGCGTTGTGGGTGCAGTGGCCTTCGTGCTGGCTATGGGGCCTGGGTCGTTCGCGCCCGTGCCGGCGGTCGCGACGCCGCCAGAGCCGCAGCTAACGGTGTATCAACCGGGAGTCGCGGGCGCAGGGGGGTCATCCAGCCCATCACCCTCCGGAGTCGCTGCGCGCTGGTCGATGCTTGGTCACGATGCCCAGCGGACAGGGCGTTCCCCCTACACTGGACCACCCCAACCCCGTGAGCTCTGGCAGCTGTCCCTTGGCTCGGAGTTCTCCCACTCCTGTTCCTCTCCGTGCGTCAGCCCGGACGGCACCGTCTACGTCGGCCTCGACAGGGGCCTCCTCGCCGTCAATCCCGACGGATCAAGGAAATGGCTCTGCCGTACCGAGGGAGTGATCGATACCTCTCCGGCTGCAGCCGCAGACGGCACGGTCTACGCAGTTGCGGCGGCAATCGACGTCGAGGGATACCTGTACGCCATCGCCGCAAGCGGCGCTGAGAAGTGGCGCGTCTCGCTGGGAACCCGGCCAGAGTCCTCACCGGCGATCGGCAGCGACGGCACGATCTACGTCTGCGACCGCGTGGGTTCCCTCTTCGCCTTCACGGCCAGCGGGCGACAGAAGTGGAAGTTCGATGGCGACGGCGACGACTGCCTTCCCTCACTCGCCGTCGGCCGCAACTGAACGGTGTACTGCGGCACGGAGCGGCTGGGCCTTCCCGGGCGTCTCTATGCGATCGCCTCGGATGGAACACCGCTGTGGCGTCTGGAAGTCGGGTACGGAATCGATGGCACTCCGGCAGTAGGGGCTGACGGCACCATCTACGTGTGCACCCGGTGGGACGGGAGACTGCGGGCCATCAGCCCAGAAGGCACACAGCTGTGGGAGTTCGAGGCCGGGGATACTCTGTGCTGTGGTCCCGCGATCGGCAAGGACGGCACCATCTACTTCGCGAGTGACGGCGGCCGTGTCTTCGCCGTCGGTCCAGGCGGGAAGGAGCGCTGGGAGTATCGAGCCGGTGAGGACATCCAGACTTCGCCCCTGATCGACGCTCGCGGGACCGTCTACGTCCTGGGCGACGAGCTCCTTGCCATCGACGCCCAGGGCAACTTGAAGTGGTCTGTGGCGGAGGACGACTACAGCCAGACATCGCCCGCAATCGATGCACGAGGCGTCATCTACATGGCCGGCGAGCGGACTCTGAGAGCCATCGGCAGCAGATAGTCGCGAATCGGTCGATCACTGTGGCCAGGCGGGCTCCGGCCGGGTAGCATGCGCGGGGAGGGGTCTTCATGGTCCACGTACTGCAAGACAAGCATCAGGCAATCACCGAGTCGTGTGCTCGGCACCGGGTGGTGCGTCTTGATGTGTTCGGCTCAGCCCTGCGCGACGATTTCCGCCCCGGTCTAAGCGACGTCGACATGCTCGTCGAGTTCGAACCCATGGACGCTCATGCTCTCGCCGATGCGTACTTCGGGCTGCTCGACGATCTGCGGGGCCTGCTAGGCGGCGAGGTGGACCTCGTGATGGCCGACGCCGTGAAGAATCGCTACATAGCCTGCGAGATCGAACGCACCAAGCAGCCGCTGTATGCCGCGTAGCCCGCTCGCCTACCTGGCAGACATCGTCGACGCGTGCAATGCGATCGAGCGGTATCTCGGTGGAGCCGACCTGCCCGCCTACCAGGCAAACGACCTGCTTCGCTCGGCGGTCGAGCGTCAGCTCATCCTGGTCGGCGAGGCGGACTAGCAGCGACATCCAGACGGACGTTGCGGTGCCACGCTGCTGACATCCACGGCGTTCGGCATAGGAGCGTTGTGATCTACTTCGCAGCACCACTGTTCAGTGAGGCCGAGCTGGCGTTCAACGCGGCCCTCTGCGCCGACCTCGAAGCTGCCGGGCACGAGGTCTTCCTGCCGCAGCGCGACGGAGTCGAGGCCGACAAGCCGCCGTACGTATCGATGACGCGCGAAGAGCGGCGGCGCGCAACCTTCGAGCTCGACCGCGAGCGCATCATCGCCTGCGATGTCTTTCTCATTGTGCTCGACGGCCGCATCCCTGACGAGGGTGCCTGCGTCGAGCTCGGGCTTGCGCATGGGCACCGGCTCGCCACTGGCTGCGAGCGTCTCATCAGCGGTCTCCATACCGACTGCCACGCGGCATTCCTGGGCGCGAAGCTGAACCCCATGCTCGTTGGTGCCCTCGACGAGGTCGTCGACAGCCGCGATGCCCTGCTCGAAGCGCTCGCGGCGCGGAGGCGACCGTGAACTCCTCCTTCTGGCAGGCATGCGGCACGGGCTCCACAGGCTTCACCGAGGCGGTGGCTCTTGACGCCGCCTCTGCGCGGGCCGCGCTGAAGGCCGTCTCGGGTTGAACGGGATGCTGGCAGCTAGCGCCTGGTCCTGGGCGGCGTGGGTGATGATCATCGCGGCGCGAATCGCCCTCGTCGGCCTCAGCGGCGTCCTCGTCTACAAGGGGCGCAGCGCGCGACCGTGGGTGTTCCTCGGCCTCCTCGCCGCCGTGGGCGTGGCGATCGCCGCCATCGTCGTCGGCATCCATCGCGGGAACACGATTGTGGAGGAGTACCTGGCTCTCTACGTCGCCGTGGGGCTGGTGGTTGTGGCCGCGCCGGTCGTGCTCCTGTGGGGCGCCGTCGCATCCTTCCGTCGTCGCACCGCAGAGTGGCAGACTCTCGCCGGCGGGGTCCTCTCGTTCCTTCTCACGTTCATCACCTGGGTCACCTACGCCGGCGACTGACCAGTGGGGCACGATTCGCCTTAGGACGGGCCACGCCGCAAACGTCAACGGCCGCGGTCAAGGAACGTCAACTCGGTCGTGGGCTTCTGCCGGGGACCCCGCCCCCACATGTGGCTACGCTGCGTCCATGAGGAACGCCCCAGACAGTCCGTCGTTCGGACACGCACTCTGCCGAATCCTGCGCAACCGCACAGAACGCCCCAGCGTTGACCGCAGTTAGCGGATTTGCTAACTTGCACGTGCCGTACGCAGTCGAGTACTACAATGACCGTGTTCTCGCCGATATCGAGGCGTGGCCGGTCGGCATCCTCGCCGAGTATGCTCGTATAGTCGAGCTGCTCACAGAGTTCGGTCCGGACCTGCGGATGCCGCACTCACGCTCGCTGGGTGGCGGGCTGTTCGAACTGCGGCCACATGGACGGGAGGGCGTCGGACGTGCGTTCTACTGCTTTCTGTTGGGAGAGCGTGTGATCGTTCTCCACGCCTTCGTGAAGAAGACTCAGACGACTCCGCCTCGGCATCTGGCGGTGGCTCGTCGCCGCCTGAAGGAGGTGCGTGGTGGCTGACTCCGGGTATCGACCCGTGGCCCACGACCACAACGAGTTCCTGGCCAAGGCCATGAAGCGCAAGGGCTTCCAGGAGGCCTACCAGGAGCTCGCCGACGAGTACTCCCTCGTGCGTGAGCTGCTTGCTGCTCGTACCGGCGCCGGCCTCACCCAGGAGCAGGTCGCCGAGTCGATGGGGACTACGAAGAGCGCTGTGTCGCGGCTGGAGGCCGTCGGCAAGCATTCGCCTTCGGTGAGCACTCTGAGGAAGTACGCGGAAGCGGTGGGCTGCCAGGTCGAGATCCGCCTTGTGAGGTTCCGGTAGCACGGCCATCGCCCGGTGTGTGATGTGACGGAATACCGGCTTGAGGCAGGAGGAGAGATGACCGACTCGATTCGTGAGCTTCGCGGCGGCAACATGGACAACCGATGCTGACTCTCCACCGCCAGACTGATCCCGCGGACTTCCTCGCCAGGGCCGAGGCTTTCCTTCGCGCCTCGGAGGCCGAGAACGTGCTCATGCTGGGCATCTGCAGTCCGGATGGCTCGGGCCACCGCTTCGACGATTCCTGCTACCTTGCCACGGTCGAGGATGGACGGGCCGTCGTAGCGTGTGCGCTCCGTACTCCGCCGTTCAGTGCCGTCATCAGCCGGGCGGACGAAGACGCCCTCAGCCTCCTGGTGGCCGATCTTGCGGGGAAGTACCCGCGCCTCCCCTCAGTCATGGGTCCCGAGCCCACCGCTACGCAGTTGGCCGGGCTGTGGTCTGCGCGCACGGGTGCCAAGGCGCGCCTGGGCACGCACATGCGTGTGCTTGAGGCGCGCCGCGTGCTCCCTCTACCGCAGCCTTCCGGCACATTCCGGTCGGCCACCGAAGAGGATCTGCCGATCGTTGCGCGGCGGGGCGACGCGTTCGACGAAGAGACCGGCCTCGATGACCCGACTGACCCGGTTGACGTGGCGCGCAGGCGCGTACGCGAGAGGAGTCTCTTCATCTGGGAGGACCCAACACCGGTGAGCATGGCGGGCTGGGCGGGGCGCACAGGTCGAACGGTGCGTGTCAACGCCGTCTACACGCCTCCCGAGCACCGTCGCCACGGCTACGCTTCAGCGTGCGTCGCGTCCCTCACGCAGCGTCTGCTGGACGAGGGGTTCGCGTCGTGCTGCCTCTACACGGATCTGGCCAACCCCACGTTCAACAAGATCTACCAGGCCATCGGGTATCGCCCGGTGTGCGATGTGACGGAGTACGACTTCGAGACCGGGTAGCCGGACGCGCGGGGAGCTCAGAGTAGTGACCATCTCCCGCTCAAGCGGGTAGGATGGCTGTAGGAGGTATCACATGATTGACGTCGTCGAAGCCAAGCGCGGGGCCATCGCGGCCCTGTGCCGCAAGTATGGCGTCGTGCGCCTCTTCATATTCGGCTCAGCCCTGCGCGACGACTTCCGACCCGGCCACAGCGACATCGACCTGCTTGTCGAGTTCGGACCCATGAGCGGGCACGACAAGGCGCACGCGTACTTCGATTTGCTCGACGAGATGAGTGCGCTGCTCGACACGCATGTCGATCTGGTCATGGCGGGAGCCGTGAGGAATCGCTACATCGCACGCGACATTGAAGCGACCAAGCTCGAGCTCTATGCCGCGTAGTGTCTCGGCATACCTCGCCGACATCATCGACGCCTGCGACGCGATTGACGCTGTCCTCCGCGATGTCGGTCTCGAGACCTATCGCGAGGAGCGAGCTGTACGGTCGTCGGTCGAGCGTGAGTTCATCCTCATCGGCGAAGCCGTCGCGAACATCCGTCGCCAGCAACCTCAGGTCGCTGAGAACATCTCGCACTCCCGGATGATAGTGGGCTTCCGCAATCTGCTCGCCCATGACTACGCGGCGGTCGATGACGAGACGGTGCTGGGCTTCGCCACGGACGATCTGCCGCTCCTGCGGCAGGAATGGGCCGCGCTGCTTCAGCGGTTGGAGGGGGCAGACTAGCAGGGCGGGGAAGCCTCGTGAAGGACACCTCCATCTGCCCCCGCTTCAGGGGGATCAGGCCTGTGGACACGGTCCTGTGCGCGTACCCCAGGCAGTGACTACGCCGGGCGCGGCGGTTCTCGCGGCCGTTCTCACAGCCGTGACGGGGGCGGCCGCGATCGCGGCGGCTGCGGCCGCGCTTCTCGCCCTCTCGGGCTGCGCGGCCGAGCCCCAAGGCGCCCACTCGACAGTGTCCCCGTCACCGTACTTCGACCCCACCAGAGGCGACCACCACTGGGTCGTGTGGGTGGACAGCGCGCGCTACGCCCACCTCGACGACCAGAGCACCGTTCGCGCCGTTGAACTCGAGTCGGGGGAGGCGATCACAGTCTCCAAGGTCAAGAGCACCAAGCTCTGGCCGAAGGTGTCGTACCGATGGATCGTCTGGCTCGATGGCCGGTCGGACCCCACACCGCTGGCCGGCGACGCGGAGATGGATCTCTACTGCTACGACGTGGCTACCGGGGAAGAGCGGCGTCTCACGCGCGGCGCCGACATCGAGGAGGCTCCGGCGTTGTGTGGCGGCCTGGTTGCCTGGGCGATGCCGCCTGAGGCCTCGAAGTCGGCGGAGGGCGCGTACGAGGGGTCGGTCATGCTGCTCAACCTCGATAGCGGCGAGCGCGCCGAGTACCAGGTGCCCGGCGCCTTCGCCCGCAGCCCGGTCCTCTCCTCATACTGGCCGCTCTCGATGGCGTGGTGGAGCTTCTCCGTGGATCCCGCGTCCAGCCCGGAGCTGTCGACCACGTACTCCGCCGACATCGCGGTGGTCGACCTGGAGAGCGATCGCACGCTGGAGGATCGCCACTGGCTGCAGACCGGCACCATGCGCACGGTCGCCACGAACATCGGCGAGGCGGAGCAACAACAACTGACCCTGTGCCTCGACTCGCCGCGGTTCATCTGGCAGCAGGTCGACCGGGAGTACGGTGACTCGACCTCCACGGAGGATCAGATCATGCTCGGCCGGGTCGACAGCCCAGGGACCCGTGCCGTCGCCTCGCACACGTCGACGAACGGAAGGCGCCTCATATTCCCGGTCATCGCCAGGCAGAAGGTCGTGTGGTACGAGCCGCCGTCGACCGACGGCTACAAGTACGGCGCCATCTGCGTTCGCGATCTGCACACCGGGGTGCTGCACCGCCTGTGCGAGGCGCGGGTGGGCCTCGGTGGCATCGCCGTCTCAAGCGGTCTTCAGGGCCGCGACCAGTGGATCGCCTGGGACGAGGTGGTCCAGCAGTCGGACGCGGCGATTGAGTGCGACATCATCGCCTACGACCTGACTACGCACCGGCGCAAGGTCATCTGCGATGCGCCGGGCGATCAGTCCGACCCGCAGATCACGGGGGATTGGGTGGTCTGGCTCGACGCGCGCAACAGCCCACAGGGCAAGGAACGCAGCTACGATATCTACGCCCGCAACCTCGAGACCGGCGAAGAACGTGCCGTGTGCACCGACCCCACCAACCAGGGCTGGCTCAGCGTGTCCACGGAGTAGGTAGGCGTGCCATGTCAGCGGCAGCAATGAAGCCAGATGCGGACTTCGAGATAGACCTCCACCGCCACTCGGTGCGCCTCCTGTCGCTGGAGGACGTTGAGGCGGTCCAGAGGCTGTTCGAGGAGTGCAGGGACTACTTTCGCCTTGTCGAGGGTCGGGGGCCGCTGCCGGATGCGGCCGAACAGGAATTCGGCTCGGTGCCTCCCGGAAGATCCCTGGAAGACAAGTTCATGTACGGCGTGTTCCACGAGCGAGAGGGCCTGGTCGGCCTGCTGGAAGGCCTGCGGGAGTACCCGGACGAAGCGACGTGGTGGATCGGCCTGCTCCTGCTGGCGCCGAAGGCGCGCGGTCAGGGCGTAGGTCATGTCGTGGTGCATGAGTTCGGAAGCTATGTGTGGATGAACGGCGGCCGGTCCATCGCGCTGGGCGTGGTGGAGGACAACCGCCGTGCCCTCGAGTTCTGGAAGAAGCTGGGCTTCGTTCTTGTGCGCAAGACGGGACCCCGGCAGTTCGGGAACAAGACGCAGGTCGTCAACGTCTTGCGCTACACGCTGTAGGACGGGAGGCAGTGGGTGGCTCTGATGAGCGGATCCGGCTTCGAGGTGAGGCCGGCGCCCGTCGACGACCTGGGCACGCTGCAGGCGGCGCTGGCATGGGCCATCACGTCGCGCGAGGCGGAGCCGGACGCGCCCGCGGGACCCGGCGCGCCGCCTAGGCCGGCCTCCTCCCCCGAGCCGGTGATCCGGGAGACGGGGCACTCGTACCTGCTGAAGGGGTGGGGCCGCGCGGGCGACGCCGCGGTGGTGGCCGAGACAGACCGCGGCCCCGTGGGCGCCGCCTGGTATCGCTTCTGGACGGACGCGGCGCACTCCTACGGCTACGTCGACGCCGCGACGCCGGAGCTTGGCATCGGCGTGCACCCGCACGTGCGCGGCCGGGGCATCGGCACGGCGCTGCTCCTCTCCTTGCTGGAGACGGCGCGCTGCCAAAGCGTCGGCGCCGTCAGCCTCAGCGTGGAGCGGGACAACCCCGCCGTGCGCCTCTACCAGAAGCTCGGGTTCGTCCGGCACGGCACCCTGGACAATGCCTGGACGATGCTGAGACCCCTTGATGCGCGGAAGTAGTGAGGGCCTGGTGGCCCAACTTGGTACGCCGAAGCGGCGAGCGCCTCGAGGCTCGGCCTGATGATCAACCCCGGATCGCGGAGGACGCATGGACAAGCTGGGCGAGATCGTGCGCAGGCACAAGCGAGCTCACACGACACTCCAGTCGCTTGAGTCGCCGGTGTGCAGGGCCTTCCTGGAGATGGAGTCCGCCGCCTATTCAGACGGTGCCTTGCCCAAGAAGACCAAGGAGGTCCTCGAGGCGGTGGAGGTCGGGATCGACATGGGCGCCGGTCGGGTGACGGATCCGCGACAGACATCAGCTTCGGCGTGCGGCCGGACCCGATCTGCCAAGCCCAACGGCGCCCTCAACCCTCTTCTCGGTGTGCGCAGTACAGTCGGGAACCGTACGAGGCACGAGTACCTGATCCGTGATGCGTCGAGCCAGGGAGGGAGAGGGCATGGAACCGGGCAAGAGACATATCAGGCTGCGTCCCCCGTCGCCGGCGATGATCGTCGCGTGTATCGCGCTGTTCATCGCGCTGGGCGGCACGAGCTACGCGGCCACGAAGCT
>CAZIGT010000069.1:0-995 GCA_964538465.1 uncultured Thermoleophilia bacterium
GGCCGAAAGGCCGCCCCCGTCGTCTCTCAGGGACCGTTGAAGGCCGGGCCCTCCCTCGGCCTCAGCGGTAGATGACCGCCGTGTGGCGGCCTTTCGGCAGCTCGATCTCGAGGACACCGTTCTCCGGCCGCACCGAGGTGTACCGGTCGTCGATGGCCACCGTGACGGTCCAGCGACCCGTCCAAGGGACCTGCACGCTGAGCGCGGCCGGCGTCTGCGCAGAGACCTGGTCCGGCCCTATGGTCACGCGCCACATGCTCTTCAGGCCGTCGTCGGTGATGAAGCGGCAACCCCAGACGGTCACGTCCGGCAGCCAGCTCGCGTAGCTCCACTCCGCCGGCGCCGTACTTGGCTTGGTGACCCAGTATCCGTCCGGCCGCAGAAGCTTCAGCACCCGGCCGGGGTCGTCACGCAGGACGAAGCCGTGCGCGTAGCTCGTGATCACCTCATACAGTGGTGCCTCGGCGGCCACCGAGCGGATGCGCCGGCACAGCTTGCCGCTCTGGAGCGATCCTTGGAAGCGCACCGACCGGTCGCGGCTGCTCCACCAGACGCCGATGGGCACCTGGCTCGTGGCGAGCGTAGCGGCGAACGTCAGCGGGCTGCGCAGCTTGTACCGGAACGACGCTCTGCCCGGCGACCCCCCGACCTCGCGACGCAGTAGCGCCTGCTGGCGTTCCCGCACGCTCCACGACAGCGTGCCATAGTAGGCCGCGAGGTCGGCGACGCCGTCGAAGCTGGCCACGCCGGCCAGACGGTCCGGATAGCGCGCCAGCATGCTCAGAGCCTCCATGCCGCCCATGCTGACGCCGGCGGCATACAGTCGCGAGTCGTCGAGGTGCAATCCGGGTAGCGACTCGGTGACCACATGCGGCAGGTCCATGAGGTCGGCGATCTGCCGGGGATACGACCACGAGCTGTCCGCGTCCACGCGGCCGGCGCTGCCGGCACAGATGATCGCCACGCGCGCCGTGGTGGGCAGGTCACCCCACAGT
>CAZIGT010000069.1:1005-11960 GCA_964538465.1 uncultured Thermoleophilia bacterium
GCACGAAGAGCGGCTCGGCGATGGAGGACTTGTTGATGGCCTTGTTGTACTCGGCCAGGGCCCGCTGGCGCGAGCGTGGGGGTTGATGATGCAGGGAAGCCTCTCCGGGCTACCCAGACGGTAGCGAAGAGGCAGCAGGACGATGCATTCGCGCTGCCGCCCATTCCAGGCGATGTACGGCACGGAGTAGGCCTTGACGTCCGCCAGCCGCACCGCCTGCGGCGAGGCGGTGGACGACTCGGCGGCCTGCGCCGTGCCGCAAGCCCACAGGGAGCACGCGGCAACGGCGATGAGCAGCCCGCGGGCGAGCAGTGGCGCGCGCTTCCTGTTCGGCGACCGGCGCCGCATGCAGCCCTCCGTAGCCCGATTCTTCCCCGGACGATCCGGGCACGGGACACGGCCGCATCGCCGGCCGTCGCCCCGCGCCGCCGGGCCAAGGATACCGCATGCTCCGTACGGCGCTGCCGCACGGTCACGCGCGAGCGGCGGCGCCTGCCTCACCCCTCTGGTACCCTTCAGCACGACATGACGGCCGTGTACTTCGCACTTTCCTTCATCCTCATCCTCGTCTGCGCCGAGCTGTTCACGAACGCCGTGGAGTGGACCGGGCGCCGGTTCAATCTCGACGAAGGCGCCACCGGCAGCGTGCTGGCCGCGGTCGGCACGGCGCTGCCGGAGACCATGGTGCCGCTCATGGCCCTCATCTTCCTGAGCGGCGACCACGGACGCGATATCGGCATCGGTGCCATCATGGGCGCCCCGTTCATGCTGAGCAGCCTGGCCATGTTCGTGACCGGGGTGGCCGTCATCACCTTCTCGTTCACGCGCCGGCGCACGCCGCGCGTGACCATCCGCGAAGACATCATGCGCCGCGACCTCTCGCACTTCCTCATCAGCTACACGCTGGCGATGGTGGTGGGCCTGTTCCACGTGGAGGTGCTCAACTGGATCCTGGCCGTCCTGCTTCTGGCCTTCTACGCCTACTACGTGTGGGAGACCATGCGCGGCGACGGTTGCCTGGAAGGCGAATGCGAGCCGCTCTGGTTCCACCGTCGCCGCGAGGAGCCCCACACATGGCGCATCATCCTGCAGCTGATAGTGGCCCTCGGGGGCATCGTGTGGGGAGCCCAGGTGTTCGTGGAGCAGGTGGAGGTGATCGCCAAGGCCATGGGCGCGGCGCCGCTGATCGTCGCGCTGCTCATAGCCCCGGTGGCCACCGAGCTGCCGGAGAAGTTCAACTCGGTCATCTGGATAGGGCGCAACAAGGATACCTTGGCGCTGGGCAACATCACCGGGGCCATGGTCTTCCAGAGCACGTTCCCGGTGTCGATCGGTCTCCTGCTCACGGACTGGGCGCTCACGTTCAACGCCCTTCTGAGCGGCCTGTTGGCACTGTTCTCGGGCCTGGTGCTCTATCTGACGCTGCGCTTCCACCACCGGCTACCGTGGTGGCTTCTGGTGAGCGGCGTGACCACTTACGTGGCCTACGTGCTCTGCATCGTGTACCTGGTCTGAGGCGACGGCCGAACGCGAACGGCGACGCGGCCCCGCCCCCGCCCCGCCCGCCGCCTGCGGGCCGCTGACGTAGGTGACGACCACCGCGAAGCCGTCGCCCTCCAGCAGCGCCACCGCATCGCCCTCCAGCATCGAGAGCACCGAGGGGACCTGGACCAGTGCGCTGGTAGGCGTCACTGTGGGTGTGGGCGAGGCGGTCGACGGGCCGGTGCTGATGACGATGTCCACAGCCGTACCCTTGGCGACCTCGGTGCCCGCCACCGGATCCTGGCTGATGACGGATCCCACAGGGATGGTCTCGCTGCTGGCCTCTGAGGTGGCGCCGATCACCAGGCCGTACTCCTCCAGCGTGGCCTCGGCGTCGTCGGCGCTCATGCCGCTCAGGTCCGGCACCTCGACCTTGCCCGGGCCGCTGCTGACCCAGTAGGTGACCGTGCTGCCGCGCTTGACCTCCTCTCCCGCGGCCGGTGACTGCTTGTATACGAGCCCCTTGTCCACCGACTCGTTGGCCCCGCTCTTGCGCTCGCCGACCAGCCCGTTCTCCTTGAGCCAAGCCTCCACGTCGTCCGGCGACAGGCCGCGGAAGCTGATCAGCTCCACGGTGCTCGTCCCCTTGCTCACCCAGATCTCGACGGTGCCGCCCTCACGCAGCTCCGTCTCCGGCGCGGGCTGCTGACGGTAGACGAAGCCGTCGGCGTACTCGTCCGAGTAACCCTCGCTGACCTGGGCCTTGTAGCCGGCCTGCGTGATCCGGGCCGTGGCACTGCGCTCGTTGAGGCCGACCACGTCCGGCACGCCGGCCCCGGCACCGCCGAACGCCGCGCGGTAGATGAAGTAGCCGCCGACCGCCAAGGCCACGACGACCACGGCGATCAGCACCCAGACCCACCACGGCGTACTGCCCTTCTTCTTGCCCATCTCGACGCGGCCGCCGCGGCCGGCCGCCGCGGCACGAGCGGCCGCCCGGTCACGCGCCGACATGACCCGCGTGGGCTCGCCGGTCGCGGTGGCGCCCAGCATCTGCGTGCGCTCCAGGTCGGCATCGTAGGTAGCCGCCAGAAGCGGGCCGCCGGCCTTGGCGGCCCGCAGATCGGCGATGAACTCGGCGGCGCTGGCGTAGCGCAGGTCCGGGTCCTTGGCAAGCGCCTTGAGCACGACCTGGTTGAGCGCGTACGGCAGGCCCGGCACGAGCGTTGCAGGCTCCGGCGGCGCCTCGTTGACGTGCTTGAGCGCCACGGTCACGGCGCTGTCGCCGCGGAACGGCACCGAGCCGGTGAGCATCTCGTAGAGGACCACGCCGACCGAGTAGAGGTCCGAGCGCTCGTCGACCGGCTCGCCGCGAGCCTGTTCCGGGGCAAGGTACTGCGCCGTGCCCAGGATGGAGCCGGCCTCGGTCATCGAGGGGTCACCGGCCTGGGCGATGCCGAAGTCGGTGACTTTCACCCGGCCTTCGCCGTCGATGAGGATGTTCTGGCTCTTGACGTCGCGGTGCACCACGCCGCGGGCATGGGCGGCGGCGATCGCCGCCAACAGCTCCAGGGCGATCGCCACCGCGTGCTCGCCGTCCAGACGGCCGTGGCGGCGGATACGCTCCCTGAGCGTCTCGCCCTGGACGTACTCCATGACGATGTAGTTCTGGTCGCCCAGGCGACCCCAGTCGTAGACGCTCACGATGTTGGGGTGGTTGAGACCGGCGGCGGCCTTGGCCTCGCGCCGGAATCGCTCGACGAACTTCTCGTCCTGGGCGAAGCGGCTGTGCAGCACCTTGATGGCCACCTGCCGGGACAGCGTGGTGTCCTCGGCAAGATAGACGCTGGCCATGCCGCCGCGACCCACCACGCCGATGACCCGGTAGCGTTGCCCGATGTACTCGCCCTGCTTCAGCTCGTCTGTCATGCGCGCGATTGTACCTTTCTCATGGGAGCCGGTCCTCGGCGAGCGCCGCCTTCATGACGGCCGCGGCCATGGGCGCCGCGATCGCCCCGCCGGTGAGAGGTGTCTTCTCGACGGTCACCGCCACCGCCACCCGCGGCGAACCTGCCGGCGCGAAGCCGATGAACCACGCCTGGTTGCTGTCGCCTGTCTCGGCCGTGCCCGTCTTGCCGGCGACGTCTATGCCGTACAACGCCGCCGCCGTGCCGGTACCGACCTTCACCACCTGCTGCATCATCTCGTTGAGCTCCATGGCCACCTTGGCATCTATGGCCTTCTTCCACATCTTCGGCTCGGTGACCCGGACCTCCTTGCCCTCGGCGGTGATCACGCAGTCCACGAGGTAGGGAGTCATCACCTGGCCGCCGTTGGCCACGCCGCCGGCGACCAGCGCCATTTGCAGAGGGGTCGCCAGGACCTGTTCCTGCCCGTCGGCGGCCCAGGCGACCGCCAGGTCGTCCATCGGCGCGTCCGGCGAGAGCAGGGTGCCGCCGTCGTACCGGCCGCTGATAGAGACGGCGCCGGTGGGCACCTCCAGCGGCGGCCGCACCCAGAAGCCGAACCTGCGCATGTACCGGATCAACCGCTGCTGCCCCAGCTCAGTGCCCACCTTGGCGAGCGTCGTGTTGATCGAGAAGGTGAGAGCCTGCGTGAACGTGTGGCGGCCGAAGACCTGGTCGCCGTAGTTCACGACCTTGCCGCCGCCCACCAGGTAGGTGCCGGTGTCGACGAACTCGGTCGTGGGGGTGACCTCGCCGGTCTGCAGCCCGCCGGCGGCCGTGACGACCTTGAACGACGACCCCGGCGGGTACAACCCCTGCAGGGCGCGGTCGAGCAGCGGCGCGGACGCCCTCTGGCTCAGCCTGCCGTAGTCCGTGTCGAGCTTCGCCGGCTCGTAGGCGGGCGCCGAGGCGCACGCGAGCACGGCGCCCGTGACCGGGTCCAGGGCGACTATGGCGCCACGCAGGCCGTGCAGGGCCTGCTGCGCGGCCCGCTGCACCGACGGCACCAGCGTGGTGCGCACATCCGCGCCCGCCACCTGCCGGTCGAGCAGCTTGTCCAGCCAGCCCTGCAGGCCGAGGTCGGCGGCCTCGCCGGTCAGATACTCGTTCATGCCGGCTTCCAAGCCGCTGTTGCCGTACCGCAGGCTGCTGTAGCCGACGGTCTGCGGCGCGAACACCCCCTTGGGATACACGCGCCGCCAGTATCCGTCCTTCTTGCGCGACGCGGCGATCACCGAGTCGTCGTATGCCAGGATGCGGCCGCGCTCCACGCTGGCCTCCTGCAGGATGCGGGCGTGGTTCTGCGGCTTCTCCCGCAGGGACTTGGCGCGGATCACCTGGATGTAGACGACGTTCGCCGCCAGCGCCGCGAACAGCACCACCAGCACCATGAACACGCGCACCATGGCCTTGTTCATTCCTCACCCCACCTCGGCCAGCCGCAGGCGGGCGGCAGGGCTGCCGGAGCTCACCACGGCCGCCCTGTGCGACACCATCAGGAGCAGCGCGAGCAGCATGAGATTGGCCAGCAGCGAGCTGCCGCCGTAGCTCACGAACGGCAGCGTGATGCCGGTGAGCGGGATGAGCCGCGTGACGCCGCCGACGATGATGAACGTCTGCAGGCCGAACGCGGCCGCCAGGCCCGCGGCCAGCAGCTTGGAGAAGCCGTCTGTGGCGCGCACCGCGATGTGGAACCCGCGCCAGCAGAAGAGCAGGAAGCAGAGGATGACGCCTACGGCACCCAGCACGCCCATCTCGTTGGCGACCGCCGTGAAGATGAAGTCGGTCTGCATGTCCGGCACCACCGGGCTGCCGTTGGGGAAAACCAGGTACCCCCGCCCTAGTCCCTGGCCGATGACGCCGCCGTCGGCCATGGTGAACAGCGACTGCAGGAGCTGGTAGCCGGTCGTGTCGGCCGCGGCCCAAGGGTCGAGCCAGATGGCGAAACGGTCCTGAACGTGGGGCACGAGCTCGTACGCGAGCGCCGCCCCGCCGGCGAAGAGCAGCAGGCCGGCGATGGCGTAGACCAGGCGCGATGTGGCCATGTAGATGAGCGTGATGAAGATGGCCAGCAGCAGCAGACTCATGCCGAAGTCGCGCATGAAGATGAGCATGAGTAGCGACAGGACCCACATGACGATGAGCGGGCCGAAGTAGCGGACGGACGGCACGTGAAGGCCGAGCAGCTTGCCGGTGGGCACGCTGAGCAGCTCTTTCTTGTCGTTGAGGTAACCGGCGAGGAAGACCACGATGCAGATCTTGGCGAACTCGCTGGGCTGGATGCCGAAGCCGGCGAAGCGCAGCCAGAGCTTGGCGCCGTTGACCTCCGTGCCCAGGAGGATGGTGATCACGAGCAGCAGCAGGCCGAGGGCGCCGATCACGTAGCGGTAGCGGTCGAGGCGCACGGGGTCGCCCACCAGGTACACGGTGAGGACGAAGATGACGGCCCCCACGACCAGCCAGCGGCCCTGCAGCATGGCGAGGTGGGGGCTTATGCGGTAGACCTCGGCGAGGCCGATGGCCGTGAGCAGGGCGCAGGTGGGCAGCAGGTAGGGATCCGCCTGCGGCAGGCGCAGCCGCAGCACCACATGCAGCGCCGCGAAGATCGCCACATAGATGCCCACGTAGATGAGCGACCAGCGGCTGATGACGCGGAACTGACCGGAGTAAACGGCCACGAAGGCCGCGGCCGCTATGGCCGCGGCCAGCACCAGGAACGCCAGCTCGCGGTTGCGTGCGCTCAGGATCCCCGCCCCGTCGTCATGGCGCTTCCCCACGCAGCTCGGCCACCAGGCGCTCGCCGCTGCCCCGCCAGCCGAGGCTGTGCGTGTCCACCTTCTGCTGGTCGGCGGCGCTGAGGTCGGCGTACCGCAGAGTGGTGACCTCATGTTCGCGGTACAGACGCACGCCGGCGAACTCCCAGGGCAAGCCCCGGTTCACGGTGACGGCGCCGGTGTCGCTCACCCCGACCCACTCGAGTTGGCCCACGACGACCACGGCCACCGCCACGACGACGGCGATCACGGCCAGCACGATGAACCAGCGCAGCCAGCGACGACTGCCGCGGGCAGCGCTCTTGCCTGCGACCGGCGTGGCCGAAGGAGACGGGGATGGAGCGGCGGCTCCACCGAGGTAGGGCCGCTCCAGATCTGTCTCCGCGGCGTCGGACGAAGCAAGACCAGGCTCGTTCGGGGCGCCGTTCGTGGCTGCGGCGGCGGCTGTGCCGGCTTCCGCGGCGCCGACGATCATCGTGAGGCCGGTGGCGTCGGCGAGCTCGCCGGGGTCCTCCTGGACGTCCGCAGAGCCCGCGGCCTCCGGCGCGGCACCATCCGCGGCAGCCGCCGCCGGCGCCGCTCCGTTTGCCGCGTCTGCGGTCAGCGCGCCGGCACCCGGGCTTCCATCGGGATCCGGCTCAACCGGCGCACCCGGCACCGCGACCGTGCCCGACCCGGCGGCGTCAGCGGTCGCCTCACCCCCTCCGTTCGCGGCCGGCGCCTCCTCGAGTCGCACCACGACGACAGTGATGTTGTCCGGCCCGCCCGCGCGCAGGGCGGCGTCCACCAGGCGCCGCGCCGCCTCTTCCGGGTCCGGCTCGGCCAGCATGAGGGCGATCTGCGAGTCAGGGACCGGGCCGGTGAGCCCGTCGCTGCAAAGCAGCAGCACGTCGCCCGCGAGCAGATCGATATCCAGCAGGTCGATGCGCGGCTCTTGCTCGGTGCCCAGCGCCCTGCTCAGGATGCTGCGCAGCGGGTGCGCGGCGGCGTCCTCTTCCGCCAGCTCGCCGCTGCGCACCATCTCGCCGACCAGGGAGTGATCGTCGCTGATCTGCGCGAGCTCGCCGCCGCGCAGGAGGTAGGCGCGGCTGTCGCCGATGTGGGCCAGCCGCGCCCCGTCGGCGCACAAGGCCAGGGCCGTGAGGGTGGTCCCCATGCCGGCCCGCGACGCATGCTCGTGCGCGAGCTGCCAGACGCGGTCGTTGGCCTCCCTACAGGCGGCGAGCAGCGACTCGCCGGCGGCCGCCCGGTCCAGCGGCTCGGCGCAGGGCGCGCGCGCGGCCAGCGTCTCGAGGGCGACGCGCGAGGCGACCTCGCCGGCCTGCGCACCGCCCATGCCGTCGGCGACGGCGAACAGCGGCGGCCGCGCCAGCCACGAGTCTTCGTTGGTCTGCCGGTGCCGGCCGATGTCTGAGCGTGCCGCGTAGCGCGCCGCGAAGCCCACCAGCATCACTCCTCGTAGCGGAACACCGTCTCGCCGATGCGAAGCCGAGTGTCCGGCTTGAGCTGCGCCTCGGCGACCCGGCGCTCGTTGACGAACGTGCCGTTGGTGCTGTGCAGATCTTCCACGACGAAGGACTGGCCTTTACGCACGATCCGCGCATGCGCGGATGAGACGAACGCCTCGCCGAGTACCAAGTCGTTGTTCGGAGTGCGGCCGATCTCCAGGGAGTCCTCGAGCGGTATCTCCTGACCGGCCGCCAGCAGCGGGCTGCTCTCGACGACCAGACGTGGACTCCGCTCAGCGGCCATGGTAGGCTCGCCGGTCGCAGGGGCGGCTGGGGACGCGGCAGTGGGCCAGTCGCCTCCGGCCTGCACGGTTGGCGCAGCTGTGGGCCCGTCTCCTCCTGCCTGCACCGCGGGCGCGGCCACCGGCCAGTGGGCGCCAGCCTGTTCCGTAGGTGTGGCGGACGGCCAGTCGCCTCCTCCCCGTACCGTCGGTGTGGCGGACGGCCAGTCGTCGCCGTTCCGCGCGGTAGGCTGCACCGGCGCCCACCCACCGCCGGCACCCCAGCGAGAGACAGGCTGCCGGCCGGCCGCACGGGAGACCTCGGCGCTGCTCACCAGGTCGCGCCGCGCGGAGCGGACCACCCACCAGATGAACAGGAACAGCAGTATTAGGGTGACGATCTGCAGGACGAGCAGAAGGATCTCTAGCAAGTATGCCTCTCGAAGCGCAGCTGCGTGGCGCCGAGCTCGATGAGATCCCCTTGCTGGAGCACGGCCGTACGTACGGGCCTGCCGTTGACGAAGACTCCGTTGGTGGAGTCGAGGTCGACGAGGGTGTACACGTCGGCCTGGCGCCGCACCTCTGCATGCTGGCGCGATGTGTTCGGGTCCGCCAGTACCACGTCGCAGCGCTTGCTGCGGCCGATGACGGTGGCGTCCTTGACGAGGTCGTAGGCCTGACGGCCCATGACGAGCGAGCCGATGGTGCGCGCCGCGGCGGGCGGCATGGGCACCGCCGGCGGCTGCTGAGGCATGACCACCGTCTGGGCGAAGCCGGCCGGCGGCGCGGCCGGAGCCAGATCCGGCACCGGCTGCGGAGCGATCGCCGAGGCCGCGGGCGCCGCTGGCGTCTCGGTGCGAGTAGCGATGCCGAACTCGCCCAGGTGCAGCTGCTCGTCTGAATAGAGCTCGATGACCGGCGGGCCCACGAGCGTGAACCCTTCCCGTTGGGCATGAGCGATCAGGTACGACGACAGTTCCCTGCCGAGCTCCGCCTCAAAGGCCTTGAAGTGCTCGTAGTCCTGCGGGGCGAGGTAGACCTCGTAGACGTTGGGAACGTACACGCGCGAGACGCTTACCGTCTTGTTGTCGCCCATCTCCTTGGCGAGCTTGTGCGCCAGCTCCACCGGCTGCACGCTCGCCTTGAAGGTGCGGCCGAACGTACCCTCTACGGCCTTCTCGAGTTTCCGCTCAAGCTTCTTGAACACCGTCATCGTCTCCCGCGTCGTAGGCCGGGTGCCCGTGAGCGCCCTTCGCGGCCACACCGCGCAACCCCGGCAGCGCGACGCCCAATGTTACCACCGCGGCCACGAGCAGGTTCAGAAGAAGCTCGCCGGCCGTGGCCGCCCGACCCAGCATAGCCGGCAGCAGCGCGGACGCCGCGAACAGGCCGGCGAACGTGAACGACCAGGCCCACAGCCGGCGCTCCAGGCGCTGCGGGAACACGACACACGGCAGTGCCGCCGCCAACGCCGCCCAGATACAGGCCTGCACGATCGCCTGCGGCGAGAACAGCGTAGCGGCGATGCGCGCGAGCGTGGCGAAGACCCCGTCGGCGGCGGCGATGCGCGCCGCGGCGTGGCCGCCCGGCGCGAACACCGTGAACGGCGAGCCCACCGCCCCGGTCAGCGTGAGGTAGAAGGAAACGCCGATGCCGGCCCAGGCGGCCGTCAGCGGGCCGCGGACGCGGCCCAGCACGGCCGCCGCCGCCGGCGCCAGGAACGCGCCGTACACGGGCATCAGGACGAGAGCCAGGGCGGGCCAGACCGCCGTGATGGGACGACGGCGCGCCAGGAGGAGCGTGGCCAGCGCCGCCACCAGGTACACGGCGCCCACATACGCCGACACGTTCAGCATGGGGAAGGCCAGCGCGGCCAGCAGGAAGGCGAGGCCGCCCGACGGCGTGACCGCCCACACGGCGAGTGCCATTACGGCCAGCGGCAGCCGCCAGGTTCCCGGGTAGGCGGGCAGTAGGCCGGCGAGCGTCCACATGGTCACCGCCGCCAGCCCTGAGCCGATGATGCGCTCGGTCAGCGAGCCGGCCCGCGCGAGCTCGCTCGCCGGCAGCGCGCGGTGTCGGCGCAGCTCACCGCCGGCGAGCACCGCGCGCAGCTCCTGCGCCAGGTCGGCCGCCGGCGGCCGCTGAGGCGGCACCGGCGCAAGCGCGGCGTCCAGGGCATCGAGGAGCGCCGGCGGCAGGTCCGGCCGCAGCTCCTCGAGCGGGACGAGGCGCCCGGCGGCGATGTTCCCGAGCCGCTCGCCGGGCGTACGGCCCGGCGCCGGGTTCTCGCCGCTCAGCAGCTCGTACAGGACGACGGCGGCCGAGTAGACGTCGCTGGCAGGCCCCGCCCGCCGGCCGGCCGCCTGCTCGGGCGACATGTAGGCGATGGTGCCCAGCATGTCACCCTCTGCCGTCAGCGTGTCGGCGCCGGACATGCGGGCGATGCCGAAGTCCATGACCTTCACGCGCCCGTCGGCCGTGACCATGACGTTGTGCGGCTTCACGTCGCGGTGGACCACGCCCTGAGCGTGGGCGTGCGAGAGCGCCTCGAGGATCTGCGCCGCCACGTCCACGGCGCCACCGTCGTCGAGCACGCCGATCAGCTCGTCGAGCTGCCGGCCTTCCACCAGCTCGCAGACGATGAAGCTCTGGTCGCCGTCGGTGAAGAAGTCGAAGACGCGGACGATGCCCGGATGGGCGAGCGCCGCCGCGGCCTCCACCTCACGGGCCACGCGCCCTGAGAGGCCGCGGCGCTCGCGGATCACCTTCAGCGCCACCGGCCGCTCGAGGTGATGGTCGAACGCCTCGTAGACGGTCGCGAAGCCGCCGCTGCCGAGGGTGCCCAGGACCTCGTAGCGCCGCTGCCAATCGGCTACGACCGGGGTGCGTCGATATGCTGCTGCCGTCGACATGGCCTGCTCCTGAGGGCTCCTGGGCTACCCTATTCGCTGTGGTACAATCCGAACCCTGTCGCGAGCGGGGCATCTCCGTTCGCCACAGGAT
>CAZIGT010000070.1:0-11902 GCA_964538465.1 uncultured Thermoleophilia bacterium
ACCGTCAACCTCTTGACGCCCGGCTTGGCCTGCTTGTTGCCGTCCTCGTCCATCGCGTAGACGTACCACTTGTACTTGCCCTTGGCGAGCTTGCACTTGAATGTGGCCGTATACGTCGTTCCGACGTTCCTGGTGCCCTGCTTGAGCGTCTTGACGACCTTGCCCTTGGAGTTGCGCACCTGGACGGTCACGGTGCACGTGGCGCTGTCGCTGTCTGTGACCTTGTACTTCAGCCTCGCCGTCTTACCCCTCTTCACGGTGACGTTCTTGAGCGCGAGCGGTACCGGCGGCGATGGCTCCGCGCTGCTGTACTTGAGGCGGACCACATTGTTCTTGGCCTGGTCGACAACGTAGACATAGCCGTCCGCCCCGGCCGCCACGGCGATGGGGTTCCCGAAGGTCAGCGGCGGGTTGTCCGAGGGGTGGCCGAACCGGCCCAGATAGGTGCCGTCGGCGGAGTACGCGATGACACAGGCGTAGGTCTTGTCCACAGCGAACACGGTGTCGTTCGGCCCTGCGGCGAGGCCTTGAAGCAGCTGGGGCGGACCGAAGGAACCCATGGTGCCGAACGAGCGCACGAACGCGCCCGTGAGGCTGAACGCCTGGATCCGCGGCGCGGTGTAGCCGCCGGTGTAGTCGCAGGCGAACACGGCGCTCGCGTTCGCCGCGACGCCGCTGACGATCGCGAACGTTCCGTCGGTGGACCCGGAGCCGCCGAACGCCCCCTGCTTGGTGGTCCCGCTGTAGTACCACACCTCTCTGGTCGCATTGTTGAGCGCATACAAGGTTCCGTTGGGACTCACGGCGACATCTGTCGGGGAGCTCACTCCGAAGCCGGTGATCTGCTCCTTGTAGACACCCTCAGCGCTGAAGTGCTGCAGACGCTGGGCGCTCACCTCCGCGACCCACACACTGCCGTCCGGGGCCGTGGCGATGCCGGCGAGACCCTTGAACCCGCCACCGCCCACACCCGTGTTCCACGAGCGGATGAAGTTGCCCGCGGCGTCGAGCTCCTGGATGCGCAGGTTGCTGGCATCCGCCACGTAAATGACGCCGTTGCTGCCCACGGCAACGCCCACCGGGTCGGCGAACTGGCCATTGCCGGTGCCGACCGACCCGATCGTGCTCACGTACTCGAATCCGGCGGCTCCGGCGGCCGACGCTGCGACGGCGCACACGGTGGCGAGGAGCAGGAGCAGGAGCGTGCCGCGCAGCGTCCTCCGGCGCAACGCATGGACTGAACGGAGACTAGACATGACCCCCCCTTGTTGTCCCATCCGCGATGTGCCGAGTATAGGCGAGACGGGCACCGAGGGGGTGGATCGGGTCGGCTCGGCGCGGCTCGCGGGGGCCGGCGCTGGACGCCGGCCGCCCGGCCGCGCCGCTGGGCGCCGGCTGCCCGCCGCCCGCGCTGCGTCCCCCGCCGGCCTTCGGCCGCCTGCGCTGCGTCCCCCGCCGGCCTTCGGCCGCCCGGCCGCGCCGCGTTCGCCTCAGCGGTAGTTGACGAACTGGAGCGGCAGGCCGAAGTCTTCCTCGCGCAGCAGCGCCATGACGGCCTGAAGCTCATCCTTGCTGGAAGAGAACACTCGCAGGCTATCGCCCTGGATGCTCACCTTGACCTTCTTGAACTCCTTGCGGATGAGCTTGTTCATGGCCTTGGCCTTGTCCTCGGGGATGCCCGCCGCCAGGGCCACGCTTTGACGGACCGTTCCTCCGAGCGCCTCCTCGATCTTGCCGTACTGCAGTGCCTTGAGCGGCACCTTGCGGCGCACCAGCTTCTCCTCGAGCAGGTCGACCACCGACTTGAGCTTGCCTTCGTCGTCGCTGAGCAGCGTGAGCGTGTGTTCCTCCAGCGTGATCTTGCTGATGCTCTTCTTGAAGTCGAAGCGCGAAGCGATCTCCTTCTGCGCCATGTTGACCGCGTTGCGCACCTCGTTCATGTCGACCTGGCTGACCACGTCGAACGATGATTCCTTAGCCACGGGAGCCTCCCGCTCGAGATCTCCAGATGCAGGTGCCCATGGTACCGCCAGGCGACCCCGCTTCACAGTGGGAGCGTCCGGCGCGATCCGGACTCGGCGGAACGGCCATCGGCGATGAGTCGTCGGCCCTGAACGATCGGGCGTCAGCGGGGGGTTCCGTGCTCCCGAAGTCAAGCCGCATCTGCGCGTCGTCGTCCTGATGCCTGGGCTTGCGAGCGCGTGACGGATCGGGAGGGAGTCCCGCCGGCGCACGATCCGGCTGTTCGGGCCGTGCCGCTGGTTCCGGCAGTCCGGTCTGGCCCCCGGGTCCCGGCGGCTCGCGCGGCGCGGCGGGCTCTGGATACGCGGGGCTTTCACTCCAGAGACGGCCGTCCAGCTCGCGGCCGGTCTCCCGGCGGCGCACCCCTCCCCACTGCTTGAAGTTGAAGAGCACGCCGGCGTCGACGCACTGGTCACGGACCGATCTGACCCAGTCGGGGTGCATGGGCCGCGCACCCGGCCCCGATTCGCCGCCGACGATGACCCAGCCTATGCCGCGCAGATCAAGCGCCGGGATGGGGCCTAGAAGCGGCTCGAGGCACAGGTACTTGACGGCCGCACCCGTTCGTTTGAGCTGCTCGATGCGGAACTGCTGGTCGGCGTTCTCGACAGTGGCGCCGGCCAGCACGTTGGGCGGCCACGGCAGGCGCGGGCTCAGATCCGCCATCCGCGCCGGCCGCTTGGTGAGCAGGTGGAAGTAGTGCCGCGGGGCTTGCGCCATGACGTTGAAGACCCGCAGGATGAACTCCTCGGGCACCTGGTCGTGGAACAGGTCGCCCATGAAGCAGACGAAGACGCGGCGGGGCTTGGCCCAGTGCAGCGGCGTGTCGAGAAGATCCTCGTGGGTGGTCACCTTGAAGCCCTGGGCGTAGCGCAGCTGGCCGATTCCCTGTAGCCGCCTCGCCATGCGCTCGGCCCAGCAGTGAGCGCAGCCCGGGCTGATCCTGGTGCAGCCCGTGACTGGGTTCCAGCTCTCTTCTCCCCAGCCGGTACGAACGCCCTGAGCCATGTGACCCCCGACGAGAGCGAACGACAAGCGCTGCAATCATGCACCGTGCAGGCTACCGGCGCTAGAACACCGTCTCTTCGACGGCCGCGGGCGGCCCTGGTACCCGGGGATCCTCGGCGCCGGCCAGCTCGAGCACCTGCAATGCCTCGGCGTCCGGAAGCTGCTCCACCGAGCGCAGCTTGCGCTCCATGGCGCGTGTGCGGACGCCGGTCTGCTCGATGGTGCGGCTGGCGGTGTCGAGCTGCCGCTTGACCTTGTCGAGCACGTCGCCGAACTTGGCGAACTCGGCCTTGACCGCACCGAGCACCCGCCAGACCTCGGCGGCCTGCTGCTCGATGGCCAGCGTCTGGAACCCCATGCGCAGGCTGCTGAGCAGGGCCGCCAGCGTGGTGGGCCCGGCGACGACGACGCGATGGCGCATCTGCAGCTCCTCGACCAGAGCGGGTTGCCGTACGACCTCGGCGTACAGCCCCTCAGTACCCAGGAACATGATGGCGAAGTCTGTGGTGTGCGGCGGCTTGACGTACTTGGAGTGGATGTCTTGCGCGGCCAGCCGGATGGCGCGCGCCAGAGCGTCGCGGGCGCGCTGCTCGGCCACCGTGTCCGCGCAGTCGGCGGCGTCTTGGATGCGCACGTAGTCTTCTTGCGGCAGCTTGGAATCGATGGGGAGCCAGACGCAGGAGTCTGGCTCGCCCTTCGGGCCGGGCAACTTCACCGCGTACTCGACCACCTCGCGGGAGCCCTTTTCCACATGCACGTTCTTCTCGTACTGCCCCGGCGCCAGGATCTCCTCGAGCAACGCCCCCAGCTGCACCTCCGCCCACGTACCGCGCGCCTTCACGTTGGTGAGCACGCGTTTGAGGTCTCCCACGCCGTTGGCCAGGCTCTGCATCACGCCGAGACCTTTCTGTACCGACTCGAGCTGGTCGCTGACGAGCTTGAACGACTCGCCGAGCCGCTTCTCGAGGGTGCTCTGCAGCTTCTCGTCGACGGTCTTGCGCATCTCTTCGAGCTTCTTCTCGTTGCCGGCCTGGAGCTCGCCCACGCGCATGTCCAGAGTGGTGCGGATGCGGTCCAGTGACGCCTGATTGGACTCGCTGAGCGTCTTGATGTCTCTGGAGAGGCCGCCGAGCTGCTCGCGCTGCACGTCTCCTATGCTCTTGAGGGTCAGTGCCAGCGTCTGATTGGCGGCCTCCAGGCTGTTGCTCAGCTCCTGGCGGGAGGCCGCGGCGGCGCGTGCCGCCTCCTCGCGCGCCGAGCGCAGCTCGTCGCGCAGGGGATCGGCCCGGCGGGAGCCGCGGCCGGCCCGCGCCGCGATGAAGACGAGCAGCGCGGCGTTCAGGACCGCCAGCACGACGAGCAGCCAGAGCAGGGTCTCTGTCATGGGTCACACCTCACGGGTCGCACGTGGCCCAGTATGAGTCACGGCGGGGACGGAACCGGGAGCGCGGCGACGCGGGCACCCGGCCATTCGTGCACACGCGGCCGAGTGCGCGCGGCCGAATGCGCGGCCGGCTGTTCGCGCGTGGTGACCGCGCGTACGTTCGCCCGCGCGCGCGCCTTCCGCTACACTCGCCAGGCATGAACGATCAGCGGCCCTATCGCGGCTCGGGCTACTCGGGAGGCTCGAGACGCGCACAGCAGCCCGGCCGCCCGGGCTCTTCAGGAGGCTCGGGCGTCGCCGGCGGGTCTGGAGGCCCGAGCGGGCCCCGAAGGTCCGGAAGCCCGGGTGGGCCCGGCGGGTCTGGAGGCCCGGGCGGGCCCCGAAGGTCGGGCGGGTCCGTCGGCACGGGCCGGCCCGGAGGCCCGTATCAGACCTATCGCGCTCCCCGGCCGTCGCGGCGGGAGCGGCGGCGACGCATCATGATCCGCCGTATCGTCGCGCTGTTCGTCTTCCTCGTGATCGTCGGCGGCATCGCCGCGACCGCCTGGGCGCTGCTCGGCGACGGCGGCGGCACCGCCAGCGGCAACGGCGGGAGCGGCAACGGGAACGCCGCCGCGGGCGACGGGAACGGCTCCGGCTCCGGAGGCGGCTCCGGAGGTGGCTCTGGTTCCGGCAGCGGCTCTGGAGCCGGCGGCGATTCCGCCTCCCCGTCGCCATCGAAGTCGCCCACTTCCGGCAAGCCCAAGGTCATCACCATCGGCTGGGCCGGCGACACCACCCCTGGATCCAAATACGGCAACCCGCCCAACTCCGGACAGGCGCTGTTCGCCAACGTCCGCACACAGCTCAGCGCGCCCGACCTGATGATGGTCAACCTCGAGGGCACGTACTCCACCGCCACCACGGACAAGAGTTACGGCTCGAACTCGGCCAACGTCTACTGCTTCCAGGCGCCGCCCAGCTACGCCAAGGCCCTCACCTGGGCCGGCATCGACATGGTGAGCGTGGCCAACAACCACAGTCACGATTACCTGGAGGTCGGCCTCCAGCAGACACAGGACGCACTCGAGGCCGTGGGGGTCGAGTACACGGGGCTTCCCAAGCAGTTCACGATAGTGGATGTGAAGGGTGTGAGCGTGGCCGCGATCGGGTTCTCGCCGTACCCGTGGAACAACGACGTCAACAACCTGACCACCGCGACCAAGCTGGTGCGTCAGGCGGACGAGAAGGCCGACCTGGTGGTCGTCCTCTTCCACGGCGGCGCCGAGGGAGCCGACCTCGTCCACACGCCCAACGGCACGGAGTACGCCTTCGGCGAGAACCGCGGCAACCTGCGCGCCTTCGCCCACGCCTGCATAGACGCCGGCGCCGACCTGGTGCTGGGCTCCGGCCCGCACGTGATCCGCGGCATCGAGCGCTACAAGCATCGCCTGGTCGCCTACTCGCTGGGCAACTTCGGCGGCTGGGACAACTTCGGCACCGGCGGCAACCTGAGCCTGAGCGGCCTGCTGACGGTGAAGATCGACTCCACCGGCGCCATACGCGGCGGCCGCTGGCTGTCGCTGTACCTCGCCGAGCCCGGCGTGCCCACGGTCGACGGCAACAACTCGGCCGCCAACCTGGTGCGGCAGCTCTCGGCGGCCGACTTCTCGGCGACCTTCAAGATGAGCGCCGACGGGTCGTTCGGCAGCGAGTAGCGCCGGGCCACGACGCCGAGCAGCCCCCTACTGCCACTCCGGTGGACGATGCACGCTCCGTCCGCTGCGCAGCTCCACCCGTTCGGGGAGTCAGCTCGCAGCGTAGGCGGGCTCCCCAAGGCGCGACGATCTCGTCGCCAACCTGCGCAGCTCGTGGTGCGCCCGTCGATAGGGGAACATGACATGTATTGGCTTGGTGGGCGCGACCTCCCTGCCCGCACGCAAGGCAGGCGCGAGATCGGTGTCCCCGGGGATCAGCACGACCGCCGCGCACGAGGAACTGCGCGCCAACTCCACCAGCTTGAGAGCCATGGAGACGTCTGACTCTTTCTCCTCATGCCGCCGCAGCTTCACGTGGGATTCCGCGCTGTGGTACTTGATGTGCCGCGTCTTGAACCGGCCGAGGCATGTGTGGACTCCGGACGCTGGCAGCGCCGCCAGGTAGGCGTGATGCCGCTCCGGCCTGTCGGCATGGTCGCGTTGAAGATGGGTCGCCAGCGCGGAGAAGTAGAACACGTCACCCAACGTGGCTTCCGAATCGATCGTATAGAGCCGTCCGCGACACATCGACGCCAAGTCCAGCCAGCGGTAGTCGTGGCCGGTGTCCCTACGCACATCGAGTATCGAGTGGTACAGATTGAACCCGTCCACGACCGCGCTGACAATCACGTTGACGATTCCTCCCGAAAAGAAGAAACCCCCCGAGGTCGTGACCTCGGGGGGCCGAGGGGATGTAACCCCCCGGCGGGGATGCCTCGTTATCCCGCCCCCTGCAGCAGCCTGCAAGGCGAGCGGCCGTCTCCAGCGTTGACATTGCCGGCATCCGGGGTTCACATACTCGATTCCACCGACGCAGACTCGTGAACGGCCGTCAGTGACCGGATGCCTCCTTCAGGCGCTCGCCTACCGAACGATCAGCGTGTTGGCCCTCATGCGCTTCTGGGGATTGCCTGCCTCATCGACCGCGGAGACGTAGAAGCGGTACGTGCCGGGCTTCAGCTTGCAGCGGAACCTGGCGTAGCCGAGTCTCTTGACCTTGCGCCAGCCCACCTTCACGCGCTTGACCTTCTTCTTGCCCTTCTTGATCATGATGGTGACCTTGGCCTTGGCGGCCTTGTTGTCCTTGACTTTGAAGGCGAGCCTGGCCTTGGCGCCGCGCTTCACGGTGGCCTTGCGCGGCGCGAACACGCGTGGGGGCTTGGTGTCTACCTGGGCGGCCTGGATGTCGCCGTTGTCCGCGATACCCGTGTCGTTCCTGCCGTCCTCCCAGACCACGATGGAGCCGGAGACGGCCGGCGACTCCTGGTACTCGGGCGCCGTGCAGACCTTGAAGACGGTCTTCGTCTTCAGGTTGCAGCCGTAGATGTCGAGCTCTCCCGCCAGCGTGCCGGCAGTGGAGGCCGCGAAGACGCAGAGGTCGCCGCTGACCGAGGGCTCCTGCGGGTTGCGCGGACCGCGGTAGACCACCGTCTCCTTGCCGGTGCGCAGGTCGTAGGAGACGAGGTCGTAGTCGTACTCGGCGACCGTGCGGACGAAGACGATGCGTCCGCCGCCCGCATCCGGCGCCCACTCCCTCATGCCCGTATGCGGCAGCGTGTACTCGCGCGCCAGCTCGAGGTGGCTATTGGCGCGCCGCAGCTCGGCGACGTGCACCCGCGCATCAGCCCACTCCGACCAGGTGACGATCACCGGGCTCACACCGTCGAGCGACTGGTACACGCTCAGGTCGGTGATCACCTGGTCCCTCTCGATGCGGATGGTGCTGCCGTCAGGGAACCACATGATCCTCACGTCGCCCCTCCACTCGTCCTGGTCGACGTTCCTGTTGGCCACACTGACCCAGGCGCCGGTGTTGATGTCTGTGTCGGGCAGATAGGCCTCTTCCGGAAGGGTATCGATCGGGACACCTGTGTACGTCTGGGCGACCTGGTCGAGCTGCCAGCCCCAGAGGTCCATGTCGGGGTTGGGCAGCCGGCCGTCGCGCCAGATCGCGGCACCGCTCACGGCCGGATCCCGCTGGTCGCTCGCCGCCGTGCACATCGGGATCTCCTGGTTGGTCGCAAGGTCGTAGCTGTAGATGTCGTACCCCGCGCCGCCGCTCGCATTGCGCCAGTCCTGCCAGACGATGCGGTCCATACAGACCGGCGAGTACGTGCGTGAGGCCACGTCGGGATGGTACTGGTCGGAGGCGTCCGTGCAGACGGGGAAGGTGCGGATGAGCGGGGTGGCCGCGGCGCGGCTCGGGAGCAGCAGCGGCGCGAGCAGCATGAGAGCCGCCACGACGACCGGAAGCAGGCCGGCGAGCGGGCCCGCCATCTTCGCGCGTGCCCGTGGCACGATGTACGAGGCCGGAGTGCCCCCTGTGCGTAGCATGTGGTACCCCCTTGACCTTGTGTCAACCACCTTGCGACAACCACCGCCCGGATGCTAACCCTCACGCCTGCGTTGGGAAAGGCACAGGCATGGCACGCTCGTCCCGGCCGCCGCCCCCCTTGAAGCCCCTCGGCCCCCGCCCGGTCGCTCAGATGGACGGCTAGCGCACCCCCCGCGGCAGAGCAGTGACGCCGTCGCCGAGCGGGGCCAGGTTCTCCCCTGCGTACACGACGTAGCCGGGCTCCACCGACGGCCGCAGGCCCTCCACCTCGGCCGCCGCCAGCGTGCGCGCGAGCTCGAGGATGCCGCGCGCCATCTCGGGCCGCGGTGTGGCACCAGCCCTGATCTCGACGGGATACAGGCGGAGCTGATCCTCCACGAGGATGTCCACCTCTGAGCCGCGCGCGGTCCGCCAGAAGGTGAGTCGTGGCTCGTCACCACTGTGCAGGTACGCCTTGGTGAGTTCGGCCACGACCGCGGATTCCATGATGGCACCAGCCATGGGGCCCTGCATGGCGTGCAACGGGTCCCGCAGGCCGACCAGGTAGCACAGCGTGCCGGTGTCGGTGAAGTACACCTTGGGACGCTTGACGAATCGCTTGCCCAGATTCGCATGATAGGGCGGCAGGACGATTATCTGATAGGACGTGAGCACCACAGAGACCCACGCCTTGACGGTGTTCAACGTGAGACCCAGTTCGGTGGCGAGCGAGGTCATGTTCAGGATCTGGCCGCTCCGCGCGGCCAGAAGCCGAAGGAACGACTGGAATGTCATGAGATCGCGGATCTGGCGCACGGTCCGCACGTCGCGCTCCAGATACGTCTCTATGTAGCTCTGCTGCCAGCGCAGCCAGTCGGGTGCAGGCGAGGCGCTGAGGCCCGGGTAGAGACCGAGGAACAGCCGCCGCCAGAGATCGGCGGGGCGCATGAATGACTTCGAGTGCCTCGATGCGGCCTCGCCGGCCGCTCGGCCGCCCGGCGGCAGTTGCCAGGGCAGCGGCCGTCGCGGCTCGTGGCACCATTCGCGAAGCGACAGTGGCAGAAGCTTCAGGATGGCCGCCCGGCCGGCCAGCGACTCGCTCACCTGCTGCAGAAGCAGCAGGTTCTGCGAGCCGCTGAGGATGTACTGGCCGCCCATATGGCGACGCTCGTCTATGAGTTCCTGGATGTAGGGCAGCAGATCGGGTGCCTGCTGTACCTCGTCGAGGATCACCGGCGGCTCGTGCAGGCGAAGGAATGCGCGCGGATCCTGCGCGGCCAACGCGCGCGTGTCCAGCGCCTCCAGAGAGACATACTCGTAGCGCTCTCCGAACAGGTGCTTCAGCACCGTCGTCTTGCCCGACTGCCGCGGTCCGGTGAGCACTACCGCCGGGAACTCGGTGGCAGCCGCCTGGAGGACGGGTTCTATGCTGCGCCGGATGTACTCGGACGGCATCGCGGGTCCCCTCCCCCGGCACCACGTCGCGCTCGCACGTGCTCGTGCGTGGGAAAAACTGCATTCAGAATGCAGTTATGCACACCCGGTGTCAAGAGCAATGGTCGTGATCACCGGAGTCGTGAGGACGATCGCCGCCGTTGGTGATCGCGACCTCCGTCGAAGCCCTCGACGCGGCGATCTACCTCGGGCTCTGCTGAGCGGCGAGCCGCGCGACGACGCCTTCGTGGAGCGTCTGGTCGACCCGGTCCTCAGCGGTCACAGCGCGTGAGGTCGGCGTGTCCAGTCCCGGTGACGGGGGCCTGCGCGAAACCCGCGAAGCTGGGACGATGTGACTGCGCTGCCGTAGCATTGAGACGTTCGCAAGACCGGGGGTGAGGGGATGGCGAGCAACCGGGAGCTGATGGAGCGGCTGATCGCCGAGCACCATCTTCGGGTGCAGCGAGGACGGCTGTTCGACCTGGAGCCGGCCGAGATGTGGCGGGCGGCGCGCGCGGCCGGCTCAAGGGCGAGCGGCAGCGTGACAGGCCGCGAGACACCCGAGTTGGCGCACCCTGCGGCCGGGCCGGCGATGGCCCGCGCTTCCGGCGACGAGACCGCTCATGCGGCCGGGCCGGCGATGGCCCGGCCCTCCGGCGACGAGACCGCTCGCCTCACCGGTCCGGACTGGGATCGGGTCGAAGGCATGATGCTCGGGTTGGCCATAGGCGATGCGCTGGGCAACCCGAGCGAGTCCATGCTGCCGGGCAAGCGTCGCGAGCGCTTCGGCGAGATACGCGACTACGTCGGCAGGAAGGCCGCGTCGATTCCGGACGCAGAGGTCGAGAAGGCCCTGCCGTCCGACGACACTCAGCTGGCCTTCTGGACGCTCGAGCAGCTCATGGCGGACGACGGCCACGTCGTTCCGGAGCACCTGCTCGAGCGCTTCTCATCCCAACAGATCTTCGGTATCGGAGCCGCCGTGCAGGAATCCCTCGGCAACTGGATGGGAAGAGACGAGCGGTGGTATGACTGCGCCGCAGACTCGGCCGGCAACGGCGCGCTCATGCGCATAGCGCCGGTGCTGACCCCGCACCTCCCGCGGCCGTCGCGAGAGCTCTGGGCGGACGCCGCGCTGGCCGCCGCCGTCACCCACAACAACCACACTTCGACCTCCGCCTGTCTGGCATTCCTGGCGATGCTATGGGAACTGCTGGTGATGGATGAGCCGCCGCCCGCGGAGTGGTGGTGGCGGCGCTACGTCGAGGTAGCGCGCGACCTGGAGGGCGATGTGAAGCTGGTCCCCCGAGGCGGGCCGGCGCTCTCGGGGCAGGCCTCGCCAGACGGCACGCCGTTCACCGGTCCGCTGTGGCGCTTCGTCGAGGACTACGTGCCACGGGCCTTTCAGGAGACGAGGTCGGCGCCCAACGACGTGGCGGTGCTGCGCGCCGGCGACATCTGGCACTCGGGAGCCTTCCTTCTCGAGACCGTGCCGAGCGTGCTGTTCATACTCATGCGCTGCGCGGACGATCCGGAAGAGGCCATCGTCCGCGCCGTCAACGACACGAAGGACAACGACACCGTGGCCGCAGTAGTGGGTGCCGCGGTCGGCGCGCTGCACGGGAGGCGGGCACTGCCCGGGCGCTGGGTCACCGGCCTGAAGGGTCGCACGTCATACCGCGACGACGGCCGCGTGTTCGAACTGCTGGACCAGGCCCGCGAGCGCTGGGGCAGCTAGGCGCGCGGGCGCCGGGGTAGCCTAAGCCCCCGTGAATGCGCAGCGGCCCGCGAGCGCTGGGGTGGCGGGGCCCGCAGCCGCTGCGCCTCGTGGCCGAGCCGCGGGGCGGGCCAGCTCGCGATCGTCAAGCGCCTGGCGGGGTGGGTCAGCTCGCGATCGTCGCGCGCCTGGCCGGTCGCGTGAGCGCGTGATCGTCGCGGCTGGCCGGGCGGGTCAGCTCGCGCGGCGCCCCCTGCGCGGCCGCTCGACGAGGCGACCGGTGACGT
>CAZIGT010000071.1:0-4210 GCA_964538465.1 uncultured Thermoleophilia bacterium
GCTCTCACCGAGGACCTTCAGCGACTCAGGGTCGACTTGCAGGATCTTCAGTGAGAACGCCGAGTCGAGGGGCCTGCCGGCAACTACGTAGACGAATCCATCTCCACCACGCTTCGCATCGTAGATGATGCCGAAACCCTTCAGACTCTCGCTTGCTCCCGTATCGAGGTTCGCAATCGCGGCTGCCTGTCCGGTGCTCACGCAGGCCAGCACGTCCGTGCCGACCTCGAGCAATGCCCTGACTGACGGGATACTGGGCTCGTCTATGAGGTTCATCTTGAGGTCCGGGGGCGCCGTGCACGATGGACTAGGACTCAGTTCCGCGACCGCGTAGCGCTTGACCGGCTCGCTGGACCGTGCAGCGCTGACCGAGATGCCGAGCACCTCGCCTGAACCATCGGGAAAGAGAAACTCGCCATCGTGCACCAGCCCGACCTGGAGCTGATCTCCAGGCAAGTCCTTGACGACGGTGTCGACAGCCGACCCGTCGTCACGGAGCCGAAGAAGTCGTCCGATGCCGCTCCAGTCGGACGCCGCGATGACCACCACGTCGTTCTCGCGATACACACTCGCAGCCACACCCTTGCCGAGCGAAACGTCTTGGCTGCCGTCGGTCGTGGAGAGGCGCGCATGGAGCATGCCGTTCTCGAAGATGTCGCCCTGAGCAGTAATCTCTCTAGGAGGCACCATCCACACGACAAGCGAGCGATGAGCGGGTGGCGACGTAGCAGGGTCGCTCGACGCGTCTGCCGACCCGTTCACAGCGACCCAGACCACGACGGCGACACATGCGGCGAATGCCAAGGCCGACAGCGCATAGGCGCAAGGCCCCACGCGAGAATGCATCCTTGTACTCAAGCCGCTCTCCGGGTCGTTACTCGCTGGCATATGATGTCTGTGGGCGACCGAACGTGTCAGGTCTCCTCGCCGGGCAACCGATCGGGGGAGCCGAATCGAGAGGCCTCCGGGCTGAGGCTCGGCTGTCGACGGGGGTGCGAGTGCCGCGGTGCGCCCGCTGCTACTCGAGGTGGAGGCGCGGCAGTACGCGGTCGAGCCAGCGGGGCAGCCACCAGGCGTGCCTGCCGAGCAGCTTCATCACGGCCGGCACGAGCATCATGCGGATGAAGAGGGCGTCGAACAGGATGGCGAACGCCACCCCGATGCCCAGCTCCTTTGTCATGCTGATGCTCGTGAAGGCGAACGAGCCGGCGACCACCACGACCAGCGCCGCCGCGCTCACTATGACCCGGCCGCTTTGCTTGGGACCGGACGTGACCGACGCGTCGAGGTCATGGGTCCGGTCCCACGTCTCCCGCATGCGTGCTATCAGGAAGACCTCGTAGTCCATGGAGACGCCGAACAGGGTGCAGAACATGATGATCGGCATGATGGCGTCTATCGACCCGGCGCTCGTGTAGCCGAGGATGCCCTCCCAGCGGCCGTCCTGGAAGATGAAGGTGATGATGCCGTAGGCCATGAGTATGGTGAGGACGTTCGTCACCACGGCCTTGAGGGGCACCAGCAGGCTGCGCGACAGGAAGACGAGGATGACGTAGGTGACGCCCAGGATTATGGCGGCCACCCACGGGAAGCGGTCGTAGAGGCCGCGGAAGAAGTCCGAGCGGCCGGCCGACTCGCCGGCGACCCACAGCTTCATGCCCTTGGGCGGCTCGAGCTTCCGGAGTCTGTCGGCCAGCGCCGAGGCCTCTCCCGAGCTCGGCTCGGTCTCGGGGGCCACACGGAAGACGACTACGCCGTCGCCCACGGTGATGTCGACGAGCTGTTGCAGCGAGGCCATCTCCGCCTTGCCGATCGTGAAGCCGGCGATCTTCACCGGCTCGCCGGTACTCAGCGCCGGCTCGGCGGCGCGCCAGAACAGCAGGAGCGTGAGGGGCGAAGTCACGCCGGGCAGGGTGGCGATGCTGGTGACGCTCTCCACGCCCGGCATCGCCTGGAGCTCGCGGCCGAAGCGCCAGAGGGTCATGAGGCGCTGCGCCTGGAAGGCTGTGCTCTGCGACTCCCACGACAGCGCCACGCTGATGGGCGACAGCTCGCCCATGTCGAAGTCGCGAGCGATCACCTCGGCCCCCTGACGGCTCTCGGCGCTCGCCGGCAGCACCTTGGCGGTGGGCATCTCTATGCGGGCCGTGGTCACGGGCCAGGAGACGAGCGCCACGCCACCGAGGGCCAGCAGCGTGAAGAGGATGGGGCGGCGCACGACCCAGTGCGACCAGGTGGTCCAGAAGCGCGACGGGTGGCTGCCTACGCGGATGATGCGGAACCTGTTGATGCGGGGGCCGAGGATGCCGAGCAGGGCCGGCAGGAGCGTGACCGCGGCGAGCACGGAGAACAGCACGACCAGCGCGCCGCCCATGCCGATGGTCTGCAGCGCGTTGAAGGGGAAGAAGACGAGGCCCAGGATGCCTATGGCGACGGCCAGGCCGCTGTAGAAGACGGAGCGGCCGGCATGGGCGACCGTGGATTGCACGGCCTGGCCCACAGTCGCGCCGGAGGCCAGCTCCTCGCGGAAGCGGGCGACGATGAACAGGGCGTAGTCGATACCCACCGCCAGGCCCAGCAGGGAGGCCACGTTCATCGCGTAGACCGACACGTCGAACCCCTGGGCCAGCAGATAGAGGGCGCCGAGCGTGACCGTGACGGCCATGCCGCCGCAGATCACCGGCATGGCCGAGGCCACCAGAGTGCCGAACACGAACAGCAGCGCCACCAGCGCCACGGGCAGCGCCCACGATTCGGCTACGCGCAGGTCGCGGCCGGACGCCTCCACGATATCCGCGTTGACCGCCGGCTCGCCGGTGACCTTGGCTGTGAGCGCGGTCTTGCGGAGGGTCGCGCGGACGTCTGCGACCTGTCTCTGCACCTGATACTTGGACGCATCGAAGACCAGCACCACCACCGCCGTCTTGCCGTCGTTCGAGACCAGCTGCTCCGAGTTGGCGGCATCGGGGAGCATGATCTGCTTGAGGTTCGGCATGGTTCTCGGCGTGATGCCGGAGAGCGCCTTCGTCATCGCCGCCTGGTACTCCTCGTCGTCGACCTTGAGGTCTTTGCTGCTGAACACGATTTCGAGCGTGGTGAACCCGGTGTCTAGACGGCTCTTGATGAACGTGGCGGCTTTCTCCGAAGGCGATTCGGCGGTGGCGAAGCCGCCGCTCTTGAGCACGTCGCCCAGGAAGAAGGTGGCCACCAGACCCAGGACGAAGGCCACCGACCACACGCCGACGATGAACCAGCGGAACCGGTACGCGAAGCGGCCCACCGCCGCGAAGATGCCGCGGTGCGGGTCGCAAGCCGGAGGTGGGGGGATGATCCTCATCGGACGCGCTTCACGGGTCGTGGCTCCACGGGTCGCGGTTCGAGGCGGTCGATCACGTGTCGTCGCGGCGCAGGCCGTCGACGTAGATCTCAAGGATGCGCCGCGGGTCGGCGCTGATCTGGCGGCTCACCGGTCCCAGGTCGATGCCGCGCAGCGTGGTGACCCCGTGCACCAGCGACCACAGCCCGAACGCGACTGCCGCGAGTTCCTTCTCGGAGAGGTCGCGGAACACGCGCTGCCGCACGCCTTCTTCGAGCGTGCTGCGCAGCGCGCGCACCACGGCAAGGACCACCGAGACGTCCACATCCTCGGGCAGCGGCCTCGACGTGCACTCCAGGATGCAGGCCAGGTCTATCGGGTTCTCTTGCGCGAAGCGCAAGTAGGCCATACCGAGTGCGACCACGCGCTTGTCCGGGGATAGCGTCTGAGGCACGCGGTCGATGGACTGTTTGAGGGCCAGGAACGATTCCTGGGTCAGGGCGGCGAGGAGCTCGTCGCGGCCGGCGAAGTACTTGTACAGGGCGGCCGGGCTGAAGTCGGCGCGGTGTGCCACCTCACGTACGGTCACGCCGCCGGTGCCGGATTCCAGCATCACCTCGCGGGCGGCGAGCAGGATGTCGCGGCGGGTGCGGGCGTGACGCCGCTGCCGGCGCTCGGCCGGGGTGGGGTCGGTGGCGCCGTCAGGGCGGCTTTGCGCGGCGGGCGTGCCGTCTGGACGGGTTCGCGCGGCAGTGGCGGACCCGGCCGCGGCGGGTGCGGAACGCGCGGCGGCCCCTCCGTGAACGCTGTCATTGCTGGTGAACATCATTCACTATTGTGGAGCGTGTTCACCGGAAGGTCAAGGGGCATGTGGGCTGCCGCGGGCGAGCCGCC
>CAZIGT010000071.1:4310-9041 GCA_964538465.1 uncultured Thermoleophilia bacterium
GGGCTGCCGCGGGCGAGCCGCCCAGTGTGGTCAGGGGGCGAGCCGTTCGGAGATCTCGCGCGCCACGGCTTCCACCATGTCCCGGGCGCGCCAGAGACCGAACTCCTCGATGCGCCAACTGGGCGCGGTGATGCCCACGGCCACATCGTCTTCGGCCAGGGTGAGGGCGCACGCTACGGCGGTGACCCCCGGCTCGACCGCGTCGGCGACCGCGTGGGACACGGAGCGGTCGGCGAACGCGGCGCCGGTGGCCGTGCCGTGCAGCGGCACGCGCCGACCGACCCAGCCGCTATGGCGAAGCGCGTAGCGGCTCTCCACCTGGTCGATGTAGAGGGCGTGGTCGCCGTCGCGCACGATGAGGTTGGCCGTCTCCTGGGTGGCGTCGCGCAGCCGCACCAGATGGGGACGGCAGGCAGTACGCAGTCTGTCGACCCTGCCGACCCTCGACGCCAGCCCTACGAGCTCGAGTCCCAGGGAGTACCGGCCGTCCGGATCCTCGCGCAGCAGGTCGCTCTCGGCCATGGACGGCAGCACGCGCTCGACCGCAGCGTCTGGCAGGCCTCCGAGAGAGGCGATCTCCAGCCGGGTCAGGCTGCGCGGGCCGGAGGCGAACGCGCGCAGCACGGCCAGGCCGTGGGCGAACAGCGGGGCGGCGGCGCTGAGCTCCGCAGCCGCCGGCCCCAGGCTCCAGGCGCGGTCCGCGGCCGAGTAGGAGACGAAGCGCCTCTCCTTGAGCGTGTTCAGCAGTCCGTAGAGCGTCGATCGCGGGATGCCGCAGGCCGTCGCAATCCGGGCGGCCGGCACGGGTCGCGAGCGGCGCGAGAGGTACTCGAGCACGTCGAGCAGCCTCGTCGCGGGGCGCCCGGCGGCATCGCCAGCAGGGGCGCTCGTCGTGTGTCTGTCATCGGGGCTCATGGCTTTGTCCGGCGTGACGCGGGGCTCATGGCTGCCTCCAGCACGCTGATCGGACTCGTGGATGCGTCCAGCATGACGGCCGGGTCGGTCAGGCGCAAGCAGAGAACGTCCAGAATGCTGGACTTCGACCCGGGGCCATTGAACCGCGGAGCGGTGCGCGTCAGGGTACATATGGTCGTAGCAGGCCTCTCCACTGCGGCCTCAGAGGGAAGCGAGGTGAACGATGGCACAGACTCGATCCGAACGGGTCAGCAGCCCTCCGCGGCAGGTGGTCCGCGCCCCCCGCGGGTCGCAGATCAGCTGCCGCGGCTGGCAGCAGGAAGCCGCGCTGCGGATGCTGATGAACAACCTGGACCCCGAGGTGGCCGAGCGGCCGCAGGACCTGGTCGTGTACGGCGGTGCCGGAAAGGCGGCACGCGACTGGGAGTGCTTCGACGCCATCGTGCGCACGCTGCGCCGTCTGGGCGACGACGAGACGTTGCTCGTGCAGAGCGGCAAGCCGGTGGGCGTCTTCACGACCAGCTCCTGGGCGCCGCGCGTGCTCATCGCCAATGCGAACCTGGTTCCCGACTGGGCGGACTGGCCGGAGTTCCGCCGCTTGGACGCCCTCGGCCTCACCATGTACGGGCAGATGACCGCCGGCTCGTGGATCTACATAGGCACTCAGGGCATCCTGCAGGGGACCTATCAGACGTTCGCGGCCCTGGCACAGCAGTGCTTCGGCGGGAGCCTGGCCGGTCGGGTGGTGCTCACGGCCGGCCTGGGAGGCATGGGCGGCGCGCAGCCGCTGGCGGTCACCATGAACGAGGGCATAGCCATCTGCGTGGAGGTGGACCCCCAGCGCATCGCGCGCCGCCTCGAGACCCGCTACCTCGACACGGCCGCCGGCTCGCTGGGCGAAGCGCTCGAGCTGGCGGCCGACGCCGCTGCGGAACGTCGCCCACTCTCCATAGGCCTCTGCGCCAACGCGGCCGACATCTACCCCGAGCTCGTGCGCCGCGGCGTGATCCCGGACGTGGTGACCGACCAGACGAGCGCCCACGACACCCTCAACGGCTACGTGCCGAACGGCATGAGCTACGAGGATGCGCTGGCGCTCCGCGCTGCCGACCCTGCCGAGTACGAGCGCCGCGCCGTGGCCGCGATCGTTGAGCACGTGAAAGCGATGGTCTCCTTCAAGGTCGCCGGCTCGGAGGTCTTCGACTACGGCAACAACATCCGCGGGGTGGCTGACGAGGCCGGGTACACCGACGCGTTCGCGTTCCCCGGCTTCGTGCCGGCTTACATACGGTCGCTGTTCTGTCGCGGCAACGGTCCCTTCCGCTGGGCGGCGCTGAGCGGCGATCCCGCCGACATCGCCGCCACCGACGCCGCCGTGCTGGAAGCCTTCCCCGACAACGAGGCGGTGGTGCGCTGGATGCGCATGGCGCCGGAAAAGGTGGCCTTCCAAGGCCTGCCGGCCCGCATCTGCTGGCTCGAGTACGGCGAGCGCGCCCGCGCCGGCAAGCTCTTCAACGACCTGGTGGCGTCCGGGAAGGTGAAGGCGCCGATCGTCATCGGCCGCGACCATCTGGACGCCGGCAGCGTCGCCTCGCCGTACCGGGAGACGGAGTCGATGCGGGACGGGTCGGATGCCATCGCCGACTGGCCGCTCCTCAACGCGATGCTCAACGTCGCGGCGGGCGCCAGCTGGGTAAGCTTCCACCACGGCGGCGGCGTGGGCATCGGCAAGAGTCTGCACGCCGGCATGGTCGTGGTGGCCGACGGAAGCGAGATGATGGCCGAGCGCATACAACGGGTACTCACGACCGATCCCGGTTGCGGCGTCATGCGCCACGCGGACGCGGGCTACGCCGAGGCCGTGGCGAAGGCCGTGGAAAGCGGCCTGGACCTGCCGATGGTCTCAGAGACACAGGGTGGGCGGTGAGTGATGAAGGTCGTGGTCGGCGACGCGCCGCTGAGCATCGAACAGGTCGTGGCCGTGGCGCGCGACGGCACGGCCATGACCGTGGGCGATGCGGCGCGTGAACGTCTGGAGCGCGCCGTCGCTGTCGTTCGACGGATCGTGGCCGAGGAGCGCGCCGTCTACGGCATCACGACCGGGTTCGGCCAGCTGGCCACTACGCACGTTCCCGTCGAGCAAGTGCGGACGCTCCAGGAGAACCTCGTCCGCAGCCATGCCGTGGGCGTAGGCGAACTGCTGCCGCGGGACGTGGTCCGCGCGGCAATGGCGATCCGCGTCAACGCGCTCTCCAAGGGTCACTCGGGGGTGCGGCCGCTGGTCGTGGACATGCTCTGCCGTCTGCTCGAGCTGGATCTGGTGCCGTGCGTCCCGTCGGTCGGCTCGCTGGGGGCGTCCGGCGACCTGGCGCCTTCGGCGCATCTGGTCCTGGCGATGATGGGGGAGGGTGAGTTCCTGGGGCCGGCAGGTGAGTCCCTGCCGGCCGGCCCCGGCCTTGCGGCTGCCGGCCTCGAGCCCCTGCGCCAGGAGGCCAAGGAGGGTCTCGCCCTGCTCAACGGCACGCAGTTCATGGCCGCCATCGGCTGCCTGGCTGTTGTGGACGGCGAGGCCCTGCTGGACTCCGCCGACCTCATCGGCGCCATGAGCATCGAGGGGCTGCGGGCGTCGGCCGGGCCTTTCCAGGAGCGCATCCAGCAGCTGCGTCCCATTCCCGGCCAGCTGCGCACCGCCGAGAACGTGCGCCGGGCCACGCGGGGCAGCGGCATCATGGTGTCTCACACCGACTGCGGGAAGGTCCAGGACGCCTACTCCATCCGCTGCATCCCGCAGGTGCACGGCGCCTGCCGCGACGCGTTCCGCTGGCTGCGTGAGGTGGTCGCCGTGGAGATCGAGTCGATCACGGACAATCCGCTTGTCTTCCCTGACACGGGCGACGTGGTCTCCGCCGGCAACTTCCACGGCGAGCCGCTGGCCCTGGCCCTCGACCTGGCGGCCATGGCGTTCTCGGAGATCGGCAACATGAGCGAGCGACGCACGTTCCGCATGCTCACATCGTCGCTCTCCGAGCTGCCGCCGTACCTCACCGTCGATAGCGGCCTGAACAGCGGCTACATGATCGCCCAGTACACGGCCGCGGCGCTGGTGGCGGAGAACAAGGTCCTCTGCCACCCGGCCAGCGTCGATTCCATACCCACGTCCGGCGACCAGGAAGACCACGTGAGCATGGGCATGACGGCCGCGCACAAGCTCATGACCGTGGTGGGCAACACCCAGACGATCCTGGGCATAGAGGCGCTGTGCGCGGCGCAGGCGATAGACCTGCTGGCGCCGCTGCAGCCGGGCGTGGGCACGCGGCGCGCTCATGACCTCGTGCGCCGCGTCGCGCCGCCGCTCTACCGCGACAGGCACCTGGCGCCGGAGATCGCGCGTATGGCGAAGACGGTGGCGGCCGGCGAGCTCGCCGTGCTCATGCGCTCCCTCACATGACCTCGCGCGGCCTCTCACATGACCCCGTTCAAGCGCTGTTCGGCATGACCCCGCTCATGTGTTCCCCGACATGACCCCTCCGCTCGCCGACCTGGTGATCGAGCACGCGGCGGAGCTGCTCGTCTGCGCGCCGGCGGACAGGGGGCTGGGCGCCATCATCAACGGCGCGCTGGCCATCGCCGGCGACCGCATCGCCTGGGTAGGCCCCAGTGGCCGTCTCGACGAGCACGTGGCACGCGGGCCGCACACCCGGACCGTCGACGCGCGCGGCAAGGTGGTCATGCCGGGCCTCGGCGAGTGCCACACGCCCCGGCTGTTCGGTGGCTCGCGGGCGCACGAGCTCCAGATGCGCGCCGCCGGCGCCACGT
>CAZIGT010000071.1:9051-11866 GCA_964538465.1 uncultured Thermoleophilia bacterium
AGCGGGCGCCGGCGGCGGCATCCTGAGCACGGTGCGTGCCACGCGCCTGGCGAGCACCGAGGAACTGCACGCCCGCGGGTCGGCCGCCTTGCGCGACTTCCTCCGTCGGGGCTTCACGACCGTGGAGGCCAAGAGTGGCTACGGGCTGACGACGGCGGACGAGCTGCGCCTGCTCGAGGTGTACGCGCGACTGGAGGCAGCACAACCGATCACGGTGGTGCCCACGTTCCTGGGCGCGCACGTGGTGGCGCCCGAGTATCGTGGACAGCCGGAGCGCTACGTCGATCTGGTCGTGGAAGAGATGCTGCCCGAGGTGGCGCGCCGCGGGCTGGCGCGCTTCTGCGACGTCTTCTGCGAGCAGGGCGCGTTCTCCGTCGAGCAGAGTCGGCGCGTCCTGCTGGCCGGCCTGGAGCACGGTCTGCGGCCGAAGCTGCACGCCGACCAATTCGCCGACGGCGGCGGCGCGCGGCTGGCGGCTGAGGTCGGCGCCGTGTCCGCCGACCACCTCGACCGGGTCGGCGAAGACGGCATTGCCGCACTGGCGGCGGCCGGAGTCACGGCCGTGCTGCTGCCCGGCGCCGTGGCGTTCCTGGGCCTGCACCGCTTCGCCCCGGCCCGCGCCCTGATCGACGCTGGCGTGCCGGTCGCCCTGTCGACCGACTTCAACCCCGGCAGTTGCCACTGCCGCAACCCGTACGTGATCGCGACGCTCGCTTCCAGCTATCTGAGGATGAGCGTCGCGGAGGTCATCCGCGGCTGGACGTGCGACGCGGCTCGCGCGCTCGGCCTGGAGAGCGAGGTCGGCAGCCTCGTGGCGGGGAGGAAGGCCGATGTGGTGGTGGCCGACGTGCCCAACGCCGAGACCATCCCATACGACTTCGGCGCCGACCCTGTGGCGGCCGTGGTCAAGGACGGCGTGCTCGTGTACGAGGTGGGGAAGAGCGCAGTCGGCGTGCTCGCGCATGAAGCGAGGAAGGGTCCGTCCGGCGGATGAGAGTGCGGCAGGCGGGGAAGAGCGCGCCCGGCGGATGAGCGCCGGAAGGCCGAGCGACGGGCGTGCAGCCGGGCGGCGCGTCGAAGGCCGAAGCCCAGCCCAGCTCCCAGCCGTACCCGGCAACGGAGCCTTCCCCCAGCCGCGCCCGGGAACGAAGCGCGCTCGCAGGCGCTCCGGAAACGAAGCGCGCCCCCTGGCCGGTGGCGGCGAGGGGGCGCGCTTCGCTCGCACTCTACGACAGACTCACTCGACAGGCTTCACGTTGAAAGCTTCGGGGCCCTTGCGGCCTTCTCGCACTTCGTACTCCACTGCCTGACCGTCTGAGACTGAGTACACGTCTTCAGCCAGACCGTTCTTGTGGAAGAACATGTCAGGTCCCTCCTCCTGGACGATGAAGCCGAAGCGCTTCTCCGTCGAATACCACTTGACCGTACCTTGGGCCATGCCGTCTCCTTGATGCTTCGCGCCGCCCCACCCACCGGCGATCGACGCGTCTTGATGAAGCCATCCACGTGACGGCTATCGACGTGAATGGTGCACGTAGCATATATGTCAAGCCCACGCGGCGCGACAGCCTCGACACCAGCCCACAAAACACGAGTACTGCTTTACTTTTTTTGACAAGCCGGCTTGTGACGTATAAAACAAGCATGCGCCCTTTGTGTGAGTATCCGCCCGGTGCCCGGCCTGGTCCGGACCCGCCGGACGCGCGATGACGTCCCGGTACCAGCGGGGCGAAGCAACCCGTATGCGGGGGTGGTGCCTGAGCGGTTCGTGAAGACGTGTAGCAGGCCCGTGGGCGCCCCATCGAGGGAGCCATCCGGAAGCGGACCCGCCCGCCGTCGTCGTTGCGACGACCGGTCGGGAGCCAAGAACGACAAGGAGTACTCACCGATGTCAGAAGCCACGATCGACCCCAAGCGGATCGCCGAGCTCGCCGCGCGCGAAGAGAAGCGCATCGAGGATGCCACCCCCAAGTCGCGCGCCATGTACGAGCGCGCCATGGGATCGATGCCTATGGGTGTGGCCTCGAGCTATCAGGCCCGCGATCCCTGGCCCCTGTACTTCACGCACGGCAAGGGATCCAAGGTCTACTGCGTCGACGGCCAGGAGATCAGCGACTTCCACAATGGGTACGGCTGCATGGTCCAGGGTCATGCGCACCCGGCGATCGTGGAGACGATCAAGCAGCGCTCCGAGCTCGGCACGCAGTTCGCGCTGCCGTTCGAGGATGCCATCATCGTCGCCGAGCACCTCGCCAAGAACTTCAAGCTGCCGAAGTGGCGCTTCGTCAACTCGGGCTCCGAAGCCACGATGGACGCCATCCGCATCGCCCGCGCCGTGACCGGCCGCGACACGGTCCTCAAGATCTTCGGCTCCTATCACGGCCACCACGACTACGTGATGGTTTCCATCACCAAGGAGTACGAGGAGAGCATCGGCCCGCGGGACCACTACAAGTCGATCTCCTACGGCGGCGGTATCCCGCAGTGCGTGGTCGACATGACCGTCCCCGTTCCGTTCAACGACATCCCCATGATGGAGGCGCGCATCGAGAGCCTCATCGCCGAGGGGAAGAAGCCGGCCTGTCTGATCATGGAGCCGGTGCTCATGAACATGGCGGTCACGCTTCCTGAGCCGGGCTACCTCGAGGCGGTGCGCGCGCTGACCAAGAAGCATGGCATCATCCTCATCTTCGACGAGGTCAAGACCGGCATCACCACGGCCCCCGGCGGCGCGGTGGAGCTGTTCGGCGTGGTGCCCGACATGGTCACGTTGGCCAAGGCGCTCGGCGCCGGCTTGCCCTCCGGCGCCATCGGC
>CAZIGT010000072.1:0-11801 GCA_964538465.1 uncultured Thermoleophilia bacterium
CGGCCTCGCCGTCGACGATCGTCTGGGCCATCTGGGCGAAGAGCTCGGTGGACATCATTCCGTCCATTCCGGAGCCGCCACGTTCTTCTCATGGGCATGGTTACGCACGTAGTCCTTGATGCGCCGCACCACGTCTGGGGGCGCGGCGTACTCGAACGGCCGCGCCAGGATCTCCTCCACGCGCTCGTGCGCGCGCGCAAGCATGGTGTACTCGTCCCCCATGCGGCCGCTGTGGTTGAACGAGCCTCCGTAGTAGTGCTCGCCGGCCTGCACATACTTGCGCGTGTGCCGCTCACCGAGGAACGAGCCGCCCGGACCCACCTTCTCGATGAGATCGTACGCCAGGGTGTCTTCGTCGACCACGATCTCGGTGGTGAGCCGTTGGGCCGCCTCCCAGATGTCGTGGTCTATGATCACCTGCTCGTAGCTGTGATGGGCGGCGTTGTCCAGCGGGCCGCCCATAGTGACGAAGTCGGCCTCGCTCTGCGCGAGCGTGAGGATCGCGAAGGCCTTTTCTATACCGGCCTGCACGTCCGGCCACTGGGAATCGCTATAGCCTCCCATTCGCGTGGTGGGCATGCCGTAGTACTTCGCCAGGGCCATCTCGCCGCTACTGATGAGACACGTCTCCACGGAACCCATGGAGAGGTATGCGGTCCGCATGTTCATCACCGAGCCTGTGGTGGCGTGGAGTACCTTGGCACCCGGCCAGATGGCGTTCGCCAGCGTGCAGAGGAAGAGCATCTCAGCATTGCCGAGCAGCAGGTTGCCGGCCAGCGTGGCGGGCGTGGCGACCCCGGCCACCGGCATAGGACAGAGGTCGACCGGGCAGTGCCGACCGACAACGTGCAGGATGATGCTTCCCTCGCGGTCGCCGAGTGTGAGCGGCGTGGTCGTGTTAATCTCGGCCCATATTCCGGGATCGTGGTCCATGTCGTCGCTACCAGTCGCCACCATCGCAAGGTCGAGCGACGTGCGCGCGTCGTCCACGTTCCCGGGCGCGCAGAGGCTGAGCTTCCCGGTAACGGCAAGCACAAGGCCCAGGCTGTCGGCCACATCGATCTCAGCCGGCACGTCGCTGCACGGGTACTGGATGGCCACCGTGAACTCGGCCCCGGGCAGGGCATTCGCCACACGGCTCAGATCGATGACGTCCTGGCGACGGGGCGGCCGGCACTCAGTCGCCCCGTAGTCCAGCACCTTCGGCATCTTCACCCGCACGCCCGCATGCTGTCTGCCGTCCGGCGTGGTGATCCGTCTGCCACCAGGATGCACGAGGTCGTAGGTCGTCGTGAGCTGCGCCAGAGCCTCTTCGACCATAGCAGCCGGCAGCCGGAAGACGTCGGTCTGCCCGACCTGCTTCGCCCCGGCCCTGTCCAGCACCTTGCGGCAGCCGGCGTTCTCAACGCGCACGCCGACGTTCTCGAGGATCCTTAGGGATTCCCGGTGGATACGGTCCAGGGACTCGCGGCTGATCAGGCTGACTGTCTTGGAAGCCATGTCATGCCGGCCAGTCGACATGGTCGATGGCCCTCTTCCAGGCGTGGACGACCTCGTCGATGACCGCATCGTCCATCACCGTCGACAGGTTCATGCTGCCACGGGGCGCGAGGTACAACCCCTCCTCGAGGCACGCCCTGTGGAACGCGAGAGGGGCCGCGCTGTTGACCTGCAGGAGCGAACCACAGGCGTGCACGTGCATGTCCACTCCCGCATCACGTGCCGCCCCGTCAAGCAGTGTGGCCAGCCGCTCGCCCATGCCGTTCACACGGTCTATCGTCGGCTGGTCAAGCAGGTCGACGCTGGCGCAGCCGGCGGCCATGCACAAGGGATGCCCGTTCATAGTCCCGTGCGCCGCGAGCGGCTTCGGCCCGCGCGGATCCAGGATCCGCATGATGTGCTCCTTGCCGCCGAAGGCACCGACCGGCGTACCGCCGCCGATGGTCTTGCCCATCGTCGTCAGGTCGGCCTCGATGCCCTGCTCGACCTGCCATCCACCAACGTACAGCCGATACGTGATCGTCTCATCGAGGATCAGCAGCGCGCCGTTGTCGTGGGCAAGCCGAAGGGCGGCCCGCACGAACTCAGGATCCCCGGGGTCGAGGATGTGCCCGAGGATGGGCTCCAGGATGATCGCCGCGACCTTGGAGCCCTGCTTCTGCATGAGCTCCTCGAGGTGGCCTACATCGTTGAAGCGCACGAAGTGCACAACGTCGGCAAGCACCTGCGGGATCCCAGGTGGGGTGACCCCCTTGGCGCCGTCCGGGTGCTCCTCGTCCACGCCGCTCAGCGAGACCTGATCCCAGCTCCCGTGGTATCCGTTCGCGGGCATGACGATCTCGTCCCTGCCCGTGAAGGCCCGCGCCGTGCGAACGGCCATCATGACCGCCTCGCTGGCCGAGTTCGTGAACCGCACGAGGTCAATGGACGGTGTGCGCGAGCAGAGGCGCTCGGCAAGCTCGCCCTGCAGAGCAATAGGAGCCGGAACGGCGCCGGCCAGGCCCCGCTCAGCCGTGCGCAACATCGCTTCGACGATCCGAGGATGGGCGTGTCCGTGCACGAGCGCTGTGTAGTTGTTGATGAGATCGATGTACTCGTTGCCGTCTACGTCCCAGAGTCGGCACCCTTCACCCCGTTCGATGCCGACGGGGAACGGGTCGTAGTGGGTCACCGTGCGAGTGTTGGCTCCCGGCATCACCAGTGCCAGTCGATCGAACAGCTCGCGCGACTTCTCGTCCCTCATGGCACACTCCCTGATCAATAGCTGCTTGGTGTTGCGGATAGCCCGTACATCTCGCGCGCCTGTGCCGGCGTGGCGATCTCCCGGCCGAGTTCCTGGGCGAGGCGGACGACCTTGTCGACCGCCTCGCCGTTGCCCTTGAGCTTCTGGCCGCGACGCAGATAGAGGTTGTCCTCGAGTCCAACGCGCACATTGCCGCCGAGGATGATGCCCATGGTGACCAGAGGCCACTGGAACTTGCCGATGCCGGCCACGGTGAACAGCGAGTCCGGCGGCAGTTCGGTCAGCAAGTTGAGCACGTTCCACGGCGTGGGATACGAAGCCGTCTGGACCCCCATGACGAACTGGTGCGTATAGGGCGGTTTGATGAGGCCTCGCTCGGCCAGGCCGCGACTCACCCAATACTGGCCTGGCTGGTAGACCTCGAGCTCCGGCTTGATGCCCTTCTCGAGCATCACGCCGGCGAGCCGGTCGATGAAGCCGTAGGTGAACGGCATGCACATGTCGACGATCATCGCTTCGCGGGGGTGAGGCAAAGGGGGCTTGCGTGCGGCCAGCTCGAAGCGCTCCATATCTGGCCCGAGGTTGAGAGTGGCCATTTCCGGGCCGGCATCGAGGATCGCGATGCGGCCCTCGTCCGTAGTGGTGGGGCCGCCGCCCGTGGTGATGTTGAGTATCAGATCCGGACACTTCTCCCGAACCAGGCCCAGGATCTCGCGGTAGACCTCGGGGTCGTCGGTGCAGTTGGTGAAATCCCCCGGGTCGCGGCCGTGGATGTGCACGATGGACGCCCCGGCCTCGTAGGCTTCCTTGGCCGACTGCGCAATCTCGTGTGGCAGTTCCGGCAACGCCGGATGGCTCTCCTTGCCCTGGATTCCTCCGTCCAGAGCGCACGTGATCACGACCGGCGGGAACTTGCTCGTGCGCTCCATCCACTCGTAGGGGTCGCCGAAGTCCCACATGTTGTCCGGCATGTCGTTAGCCCCCCCTTCCGACCTGTCTCAGGGACTCTTCGCCCGGTACGGTCGTCGCTCACATACAGTTCACATGCAGTCTGTATACTTCTCGCATACTACCCACCGCCCGCCGCTTCCGTCAAGAGCATTCTGCCTCGGTTGCTCAGGAGCAGACAGGCGGCGCGGCGAAGCTCACACCCATCCCTGTCAGATCCTCTCTGGCCTGCAGATAGGCGGCACGCGCCGCGTCTCCCGGACGGCGACTCACGACGTCGAAGCAGTCTTGGTACCGCATGCCCCGCGGCGGGTCGTTCAGGCTATCCTCATAGCGCTCAAGAAGCGCCACGACGAGCTCGTTCACCTCGGCGCGCGCCTTGCCGACGACGGCGCGCCCCACTTCCGCGGCGAACTGCGGCTCCAGGGGCGACAGGTAGTCGGGATGAGTCGCCCTGGCCGTTGGGCCGGACTCCACATTGCCCCCCGACACCACGCACGGCGCCGCCATCGCCGCGACCTCATGGAAAGCCTGCACGGTGGCCGGTCCGGCCGCATATGCCCCGGACTCCAGGCAGGGCACGTCGCTGTGCGTGGTGATCGCCTGCAGAGCCAGAGAACGGACCCAGATGGCGTCTCTAGTGGTGCAGCATTGCGCACTCATGTGCGAAACGTAGGGATGCTGCACCGAGCACTGCAGTACCAGAAGGGCGAAGAAGTGATAGGCGACAAGCGTGACGGCACAGCCTGCAGGGCCGCCGGCGTAGCCGCCGATGACCTGCCCGGTGGCCCCCAGGACCGGGCGCCCAAAGCCGCGCGCGTAGGCGACCCGGCTGAGATTGTCGAAGTCGATCTTGAACTCGGCGATGTTGCCGATCTCCGCAAGGTCGTGGTGGCCACCAGCCATGCCGCTGCCGGCGATGTTCCCCTGGGAGCTCACGCCGGTGGGCACGATGTTGGATATGCCGAGCCCCCCGCGGCCGACGCGGCGGGCCGCTTCGCGCGTCATGCCCACGTAGCGCAGGCATCCCTCGACCTCGAGAGGGCTGCCGGCGACGATCGGCATGCCGTCGATCTGAGTGAGCGCGGCTGCGGCGATGGCATCGATGTGGGGCAGCTCGCAGTAGGCCTGCGTGAGGCTCATGAAGACCATGTCGTCGGTGACGCCGGCGCCACACGCCCCAAGCGAGAAGAACGGCGGCACTGGGCTCTCCGGCCGTCGTATCGGGATCGTCGCTGCCTGCTGCCCTGTGCCGAGGACGACCGGACGGACGGCGCCTGCCAGTGCCCTGTCGAGCTCGTCCGCAGTGAAGGTCACGATGCGCTCGGTGTCGAGACAGTAGACGCCGACCTCGAGGAACAGCTCTCGCGCAGCCTGCCAGATGCGCTCGACCAGATCGTCGTCCGACGGCACCGGCGTAGCCGGCTCGAAGACTATGCCGTGCTCCTTCACCAGCCGGCGGACCGCCGGGATGAAGCGCTTCAGGTCGAAGTCCTTCTCCGAGCAGATATCGCCGGTCGTGGCGCGGCGGTAGAAGTCCAGATGCGACAGCACGGTCAGCTCCCTCCTGACCGCGCGCAGCAGTCCCCTGCGAGCGCCACAGCGTCGGCGGCGCTCTCGCCGTAGGCGTCGGCGCCAATCTCCCGGGCCCACTCGCCGGTGGTAGAGGCGCCGCCGACCAGCACGCTGTGGTCCTGCCGCTTGCCGGCCGCTTCCAGATGCTCGATGACCTCCCGCTGCTGCGGCATGGTGGTGGTCATGAGCGCGCTCACGGCGATCACCTGAGCGCGCTCCTCCGCCGCCACTGCCACGAAACGGGAGGCCGGCACGTCGACTCCCAGATCGACAACATCGAAACCGGAGGCCTTGAGCATCGTGCCGACGATGTTCTTGCCGAGCGAATGGATGTCGCCCTTCACGGTGCCGATGACCACCCGGCCACGAGTGCCCGCGGCCGCGCCGCTCACAAGATGCGGCTCCAATATGTCGATGCCGCTCTGCCAAGCTTCGGCGGCGAGCATCATCTCCGGAAGGAAGGCCTCGCCGCGCCGGAACATCTCGCCGACCTCGCGGATGCCGGCGATGAGCCCGTCGTCAAGCAGTACCTGCGCGTCGGCCCCCTCGTCCAGCCCGCGTTGCGTCAGCGCCGGGATACCGTCGAAGTCCCCCTCCACGAACGCAGCCACGATGCTTGCCGACGTCGTGCCGTCTCCCGCCGCGGTCACGAAGCTCCCTTCTGGTCGAGGGCTCGTCCTATAAGGCGCAACAGGTTGCCGCCGAGGATCGCGTCGAGCTGACCGTCGGTGTAGCCGCGAGCCTGCATCGCCGCAGCGAGCGCCGGGTAGTCGGCCGGGCCGGCGAATCCAGGCACGGGATCGCCGAAGGATCTGCCGGCGGGCATGAGGCTCGTGGGCTGGAGCGCTGGCTCGGCGCCGGAGGCCACGATCTGGGCCATGAAGTCGGCGCCCAGACCCACATGTCCCACGCCCATGACCTCGACGGCATGGTCTATGTGATCCACAATCCGATCGAGCGACGGTGCCTCGAGATCCACACCCAGCGGGATGCCCATGATGCCGAGCACCCCACCGTGGTCGCGCAGTGCCCGCAGCTGATCGTCTGCAAGATTGCGTGGCGTATCGTAGACGACGCGGCAGCACGCATGACTGACCACCACCGGCGAGTCCGGAGCGCGGTCCAGCACCTGGAAGAACGTCCTCCGAGATGCGTGCGCCAGATCGATGATCATGCCAAGCCGTGCCAACCGGTCGACCAGTTCGCCGCCGAGAGCGCTGAGACCGCCGTCTGTCTCTTCGCCAAGCCCGTCGGCGAACGGATTGCGGCGATTCCAGGTGAGGGCGAACATGCGCACGCCGAGCAGCCAGAACACGTCGACCAGAGCCGGGTCGTAGCCGAGCGGCTCGGCGCCCTCCATGGAGAGGAGCAGGCCGATACGGCCGTCATGAAGCATGCTCTCGAGATCGTCCGCGTCGCGAACCAGCAGGACGTCGGCGGGGTTGTCGGCCGCCGCTCTGTGACACTCGGAGATCTGAGTGAGACTGCGTCGCAGACCCCACTCCGGCAGTTCACCCACGTCGACCGATGCGGGACAGACCTGCAGACGCACGTTGCCTGCCCGCAGTTGCTCCAACCAGCGGTCGCGGAACGGCTGCCGCTCGTAACGGAAGTGCGCCACCTCGACCAGCAGGTCGTTGTGTGCGTCGATGATCATCGCGCGAACCCCCCTCTCGCCAGCTCCCTCTGCTCGCTACGCGGCATCACGCGGACTCCTCTTGATCACCCGAATCGAGAAATCGGGCGAGCGTTTCGGCCGTCATCCCGGCGATGCCCAGTTCGTCGAGCGAGCGCCCGGCGTCCCAGCAATCGATACCAGCGACAGCGTCGCAGAGGGCGACCAGGGCGTGAGCGACCGGGACGCGCACTCCCAGCTCGTCCCCAAGCTCCGCCCAGGTGCGCACGCCGAGCGCGACGTCCTGCACGAGCCAGCGAGTCCGCTCCTGCGGTTCGGGTCCCCGCTGCCGGGACAGGAAGCAGCTCCCGTGCAGAGCCGCCCACAGGTCGCCGTCGGGCGCGATCCCAGCGGCGTGCAGAGCCGCAGCGGCCGGCGGCATCCTGAGCCCCAGGGCGGCGGCGACTGCTACGCGCTCCGCGTCGAGAGCCTCGATGAAGCGCACTACATGGTCGGAGAGGCCCTCCCGATAGAGGAGGGATCGCCGGCCGCTGCACCCCTCGACGCCGGCATTCAGCAGAAGAGTCGCCGAGCGAACCAGCGGCTCGACGGACCCCAGGGCGGCCGCCAGCAGATGAGCGTAGCCGCGCGCCTCGGGGAAGAACCACCGGATCCGCTCCAGAGTGCCTGCCGTGCGGTCCGCCGGGAAGACCCCGAAACCGACATGCGCGACCTCGGCCTCGACCAGCACGCGATTTGGCCCACATCGGTGGCAGACGCACGGCATCATGTCGCTCTCGACCAGTGTGGGCAGGCCACCGGCACCGCGACCGCGGTCGCGCAGCCATCGAGCGTGCGCCAATCCGCCGAGACGGCCCGGCAGCAGCACAAGCATGTGACGCGGTTCGATCAGCGGCAGAAGGAGGTCGTTGAAGACGTCCCGAGCGTCCGGTGCCACGAAGGAGAGGAGAACATCACCGGCCGCAAGAGCTTCGAATGGGTCGCTGGTGACACCGGCCAGCGTGGCAACCCGCTCGCCGGCCGCGTCCCTGAGCCTCACCCGTCGCCGTTCCTGCAGCTGATCGGCGACCGGGTGCGAGCCGTCCTGCCAGATGAGCACGTCTCGCCCCTCGAGAGCCAGCCGCGCCGCCACTGCCAGAGCTACATCGCCGGCGCCGAGGACGACGACCTTGCCGCTCACGTTCGTTCCCCTCGGCGCCGGCGATCGGCCGGCCGCGCCGCCGTGCCCATCAGACAGGCGCCTCGATGGATGTTCTTCTGCCGGCACGCACGTCGGCGATGTCCGGGATCGAAGAAAGCAGCTCCACGGTGTACGGGTGCTCGGGAGCGCGGAACAACCTCTCCGTCGAGCCCTGCTCACACATCTTGCCGTCGCGCATCACGATGGCTCGATCGGCCAGTGTGCGAACCACGGCCAAGTCGTGGCTGACGAAGATCACGGCCGTTCCAGAGCTGCTGGTGAGCTCGCGCAGCAGCTCGATGATGGTGGCCGCCACCGAGACGTCCAGGGCGGACGTGACCTCATCGCAGAGAAGCAGGCTGGGCCGGGCGGCGAAGGCGCGCGCGATGGCGACGCGCTGCTGCTGGCCGCCGCTCAGCTCCGAGGGATAGCGGTCGACGAAGGAGCGAGAGAGTTTCACGCTCTCGAGCAGCTCCGCCACGGCTTCCGCCGTCTTGTCGCGCGGCACGTCCTCACGGAAGAGCCGAACCGCGCGGGCCACGATCTGCCCGACCGTATGCCGTGGGTTGAGCGACGAGGCCGGGTCCTGGAAGACGATCTGCACCTGGCGGCGGAGCGCCCTTGGCCGCTTGCGCGCGCTGCGTGCCAGCTGCTCCCCACGCAGCGAAACGGTCCCGGTGAAGTCGTTCAGGATCCCAACGATGGCCCGCAGCAACGTGGACTTGCCGCTGCCGCTGAGCCCCACGATGCCGAGCACCTCTGCGTCGGACAGGCCGAACGAGATGTGTTGCACGGCCGCTACCCGGCGACTCCGCGCCCCGTAGAAGCACGAGACGTCCTCGACCTCGAGCAGCTGCTTGGGCTGCGTCTCGCGCACGATATCGTCGGTAACGCGCACAACGCCGTTCTTGTCCGCCACGATGCGCAACTCGTCCGTCAGCTCATCGGCCCGCAGACAGCGGGCCGTGCGCCCCGGCTCCAGCTCTCGCCAAGGGGGGTGTTCGGTACGGCAGCGCTCCTGAGCCTGCGGGCACCGTGGGGCGAACGAGCAGGAGCTGTCGCTCACACAGACCGGAGGCTCACCTGCGATCCCGGCGATCGCCTGGCGGGCGCGCGCGCTCGGAACAGCACGCAGCAGCGCGTTCGTGTAAGGATGCCGAGGGCCGGCCACCAACGGCTTCACCGGCCCGCGTTCCACCATCTCGCCGGCATACATCACGGCCACGTCGTTCGAGACGGTGGAGAGCAGAGCGAGATCGTGGCTCACGTACATCACGGCCACCTGCGTCTCGGCGATAAGTGCACGGAGAAGCGCGGTGATGTGTGTCTGCGTCGTCACATCGAGTCCGGTGGTGGGCTCATCGAGGATGAGGACCGACGGTTTGCACGCGAACGCCAACCCGAGCGCCACACGCTGCTGCTGGCCGCCGCTCAGCTGGTGCGGATAGCGGCGCAGAGCGGCTCGCGGATCGGGCAGCTTCACGGCTGTGAGCAGTTCGAGCTCACGCTCGACCGCCTGCTCCCCGTTCAACCCTGCGTGCCGGTGCAACACCTCGTCGAAGTGCCGCCCGATCGTCATGGCCGGGTTCAGCGAGGTCGCCGCGTTCTGCGAGATGTAGGCGACCTGGCCTCCCCACAGCCGGCGTAACGCCGACGGCTCCATCTGCAGAAGATCGAGGTCGCCGAGCCACGAACGGCCGCTCAGGATGACTCCTCCGGGGTGCCGGTACCCGACCGCGGCCAGCGCCGCGGTGCTCTTGCCGCAGCCCGACTCGCCGGCGAGCCCGAGGACCTGTCCGGGATAGAGCTTGAGATCGACACCGGCGGCTACGCGCAGCACGCCGCCGTCCTTCTGGCGATAGCCGACGCTCAGATCCTCTACGACGAGGGCGGCGCCGTCCGAGCTCGAACCGCATGGCTCGCAGGCCCCGCTGCGAGGCGCTTCCCGCACGATCGCTGCGCCGCTCATATCACGGCCAGCCTACTGAGATCGTCGCCGGCCATGACTCGCGAGAGGGCGTCGGCGATGAGATTGAAGGCGACGGCCAGCAGCGTGATACCGATAGCCGGCAGCATGGTCCCCCACGGCGCCACGGTGATCAGTCCTCGGTTCTCAGCGACCATGAGCCCCCAGTCGGGAGCGGGCGGCTGTACCCCGAGGCCGAGGAAGCTCAGCGTGGCCACGAAAAGGATCGCGTACGTGAGCCGCAGGCCGAACTCCGCCAGTACCGGTCCGGACACGTTCGGCATGATCTCCCGGAAGATGATCGAGATATCCCGCTCCCCACGCGCCTGCGCCGAGAGGACGTACGGATTCACGATGATCGATTGCGCCGTTCCTCGGACGACCCGTCCGAACCCCGGCGCGTACACGAGCGCCACCGTGATGATGAGCACGGTGGTCGACGCCCCCATACCACCGATGATCACCAGCACTATGAGCAGGGGCGGCAAGGTGAGCACCACGTCGAACACCTTGGAGATGACGATGTCCGGCCAGCCGCCCCAGTAGGCGCCGAACAACCCCAGGCTGCCGCCGATGAACAACGCCAGCGTCACGGCGACCAGCGGGATGAGGAGGACCGTGTCGCCGCCGTGCAGGAAGCGGCTGAGCACGTCGCGCCCCAGGGCGTCCGTGCCGAACCAGTGCGCAGCCGACGAGCCGGAGCCGGGTGCTCCCACGTTGTAGTCGGTCTCGGGCCCGAAGAAGCGGCCCAGCACGATCAGCAGGACCATGGCGATCCCAAGACCCACACCGATCTTGCCCTCGCCCGTGCGCAGCATACCGCGCCAGAGGCTCTCCCGACGGCCCAGCGATGCCGGGGCGGTCGCCGTCACGTCACTCACGCTACTCATCTCAGCCGTTCCGGAGTCGAGGGTTGAAGACCGTCACGAGGAGGTCCGCGATCAGGCCGATGCCGATGAAGAGCACGCCGCTCACCATGGCCACCGCCTGCACCACGAGCAGGTCGCCCGAGCCGATCGACTGCACCAGAAGGGTGCCGAGGCCGGGGAAGCCGAAGACGTTCTCGACGACGATGACGCCGCCGATCAGCCAGATGAGGTCGAGCGCCACGACGTTGACGATGGGGCCGGCCGCGTTGGGCATGAGGTGCCGGTACGTGATGGTGCGTCGCGGCAGACCACGCAACACAGCGGCGCGGGCGTACGGGGTGGTCATGGTCTCGCGAACGGACACCTGTGTGAGACGCGAGATATGAGGCAGCAGCGTAATCACCAGCGTGACCGTGGGCAGGATGAAGGCGGCCACCTTGTCCGCAATCGAGCCGAAGGACAGCCCTGTGCTGTCGACCGGCGTTATCCCCAGCTTCACGGAGAAGACATAGATCAGGACGATGCCGATGACGAACACGGGGATGGCGGCCACCGACACGTTCGCTATGTTGAGGATCAGCTCTCTGGCCCGCGACCCCGGTCTGGCGAGGTAGATGCCGAACATGATCGACAGCGGCACCGCTATCACAATCGAGGCCACTGCCAGGATCATCGTGTACTCGAGCCGCGGAACCACTATCTCGGTGATGGTGCGGTTGCTCACGGCAGACGTGCCCCAGTCACCGCGGACGAAATCCCAGAGCCATTCCCCGTACTGCTGAACGACCGGCTTGTCGAGACCGTGCGCCTTGTTGAACTCGGCCAGCTGCTCGGGCGTGGCCTGCCGGCCAAGCACGCGCAGCGCGACGTTGATGCCCAGCACG
>CAZIGT010000073.1:0-11721 GCA_964538465.1 uncultured Thermoleophilia bacterium
TTTGGATTTCACGGGTGATTTTTTCCCGGCGTTCGGCGCGCTGCTCGCTTTCGAAGATGCGGGCCAGCTCGCGCCGGATGCCCGCGGTCTGGTTCCGCATGTCGGGTTTCAGCTCGTCGGCCCGGCCGGGGGGTCGGGCCGGGCCGGGGGGGGGCGCGGGGCGCGGCGATGCCCCTCCCCCGGTCGCAGACGCGCGCCCTGCAACGACCGGCGCGCATCGGCTCGCAGCCTGAACCTCAGGCTCGCCGCAGCGCCCGCCGCCACACCAGCCCGCGGCGCGGCGCGAACAGGTATGCCACCAGGAAGAAGCCGGTAGCCACCAGCACCACCGCGGCACCGGTCGAGACATCCAGGTAGTAGCTCAGGTAGAGCCCCACCACCCCGGACGCCACTCCCAGCAGCGCAGAGACCAGCATCATCGCGACCAGTCGTCGCGCGAGAAGGTACGCGGTGGCGGCCGGGGTCACGAGCAGCGCTACCACGAGCCCCACGCCCACCGTGCGCAGCGAGACGACGATGGTCACGGCCAGCATCAGCATGAGCAGCGTGCGATAGAGACCCGGGCGACGCCCCAGCGTGTGGGCGAGCACCGGGTCGAAAGACACCAGCAGCAACTCCTTGAACAGCAGCACCACGGTCAGCAGTACCACGAACGCCAAAATGCCGGTGACGATGAGGTCGAGACGGCTCACCCCCAGCACGTCACCGAACATGATGTGGGTGAGGTCGGTGGCGTAGGTGCGGATGGTGCTGATGAGCAGCACGCCCAGGGCCAGCGCGGCGGCGAACAGGATGCCGATGGCCGTGTCCTCGCGCAGGGTGCCGTGCTGCGCGAAGGCGCTGATGGCCAGAGCGACCAGCACCGCGGCGATCAGCGCCCCTATGAGCGTGTTCATCCCGGCCAGATAGGCGATGGCCACGCCAGGCAGCACGGCGTGCGCGAGGGCGTCGCCGAGGAACGCCATCGACCGCAGCACCACGAAGCACCCCAGGACCGCGCAGACCACGCCGACGATGATCGCGGCGATGAGCGCGCGCTGCATGAACGGGAACACGAAGGGCTCCGTGAGCCAACTCATCGCCGTCGCCCTTTCCCCGGCTCGCCGCCGCCCATCCGAGGCTCGTCCGTCCGCTGCTCGGGCCCCTCGCTCGCGTGCGCCCCATGCGAATGGGTCTCGTGCTGCCGCTCGCCACGCTCGTGCGCCCCGCAGCATTGGTCGACCACGACCAAGCCGTCGAGGAAGATGGCGCCGCCGCCGAAGGCAGTCGCCACGTGGTCGGGCGTGAACACCTCAGCCGGCGTTCCGTAGGCGATCAGCCGGCGGTTGAGCAGCGCCACCAGCTCGAAGCGCTCGCTCGCCAGGCGCAGGTCGTGGGTGGAGACCAGTGCCGTGACGCCTTTCCGGCGCAGCATGGCCAGCACGCCGAGCACGCTCTCGCGCACGCTGGCGTCAACGCCGGTGAAGGGCTCGTCCAGCAACAGGACGTGCGGCTCCTGGGCGAGAGCACGGGCCAGGAACACGCGTTGCTGCTGGCCGCCGCTGAGCTCCGCTATCGGACGGTCGGCCAGGTCGCTCAGGCCCATGGTCTGCAGCGCGGCGGCCACGGCCCGCCTGTCGGCGGGAGCCGGCCGCCGCAGCAGGCCCAGCCGTCCGTAGCGCCCCATCATCACGACGTCGTGCACGGTGACCGGGAAGCGCCAGTCGACCTCCTCACGCTGTGGCACGTACGCCACCGGGTCCTGCTGGTCGTCTGGCGCCCTGCCGTGGATGAGGATGCTGCCTCCGCGCAGCGGCAGCAGGCCGACCAGCGCCTTGAAGAGGGTGGACTTGCCAGCGCCGTTGGGTCCCACCACGGCCACCTGCGCGCCGTGAGGTATTCCCAGCGACACTTCCTCCAGAGCCGGCCCGCCGGCGTAGGACACGGTGACGCACTCGATGTCCAGACGCTTCTCGACCGTCGCCACCACGGCCCGGGCCTGCCGCTCGCCCGACGCGTGGACCTCGCCACGCACAAGCTCGTCTTCTCGCTTCCTGGTCATTGCCGTAGCGCTTCGACGATGCGGCGCGTGTCGAACTTCATCATGTCGATGTAGGTCGGCGCAGCACCCTGCGGTCCTGTCAGCGAGTGGTCGAGCAGATCGTCGATCACCCGGATGTGGGCATCGGCGGCGATCTGCTCCGCCAGCGCCGGATTCTCGCTCACCTCCACGAAGACCGCCGGCACGCCTTCGCGCTCGATGGTGGACAGCAGGTCGGCAAGATCGGCGGCCGTGGGCGCCGCGCCAGTGCTCACGCTGGGTACGACCGCCCCCACTATGCGGAACCCGTAGCGATCGGCCCAGTACCCGTAGCTGGCGTGGTTCATCACCAGCTTGCGGCGCGACGCCGGCAGAGCGGCCACTTGCGCCGCCGTCCACTCGTCCAGCGCGTCAAGCTCGGCGGCGTAGGCCTCGGCGTTCTCCCGATACGTCCCGGCGTGCGCCGGGTCTTCAGCTGAGAACGCCGCCTCGATGGTATCCACGTAGCTCTCTACAAGCACTGGGTCGAGCCAGAAGTGTGGGTCCACCTCGCCGGCATGCTGCCCCTCGCCTGCGTGTTCGTCATCATCTGACGCCGAGCCGGCTTCCTCTGCTCCCCGCTCGTCGTGCTCATGCGCCGGTTCCCCGACCTTCGCCTCCCGTGGCGTGAGGCCCTTCGACGCGACCACGACCTTGTCGTCCCCGATATCTTCCAGGTACTTCTCCAGGGATGCCTCGAGGCCGGCGCCGTTCACTATCACCAGGTCGGCGCCGGCAAGACGCCGCAGATCGCCGGGTGTCGGTTCGTAGGCGTGCAGGTCGGCACCTCGTGGTATGAGGGTCTCGACTGAGAAGAGGTCGCCGGCCACGTTCTGCGCGATGTCGGCGAGCACGCTCGTGGTCGCGATCACTTGCAGGTCGCCGCCCGCGGAGTCGGCGTCCCCGCCGCAGCCGGCCGTGGCGAGCAAACAGAAGGCGCCGAAGGCGACCGACAGCGCCATAGCGCGCCGACACCAGCGCGTCGACCGTACCTGATCACGTGCCGTCCTTCCGCAGGGACGCATCAGCCGACCGCCCTCTCGCCGGGGGACGGCGCGTCATCGTCCATGGCGTCCACTGCTCCCCCCGCGTGCTTCACCGAGTCCTGGCAGTGGCGGCACACGCCGTTGAATTGCAGGAAGTGATCGGCGATCGCGAAACCCGTTTCGCTGGCGGCCGCAGCCGCCACCGCGTCCAGGTGGCAGTCCGTGAACTCGGATGCGCGGCCGCACGACGTGCACACCACGGCATGGCCGTGGCTGCCTACCGCCGCCACAAAGGCCTCGCAACGGTCCGTGCCGTGCACGCGGCGAGCCACACCCATGGCCGCCAGAACATCCAGGGTGCGATACACGGTCATCAGGCCCAGCTCCGGGGACGCGCGCCGGGCGACATCGTGCACCTGTGCCGCCGTCAGACACTGCCCGGACCCGACCAGCGCCTGTACGACAGCGCGCCTCTGCGGCGTCCTGCGTAGCCCCCTCTCGATCAGCCGCCGTTCCACGTCATCCACCACGGCCGCCACCCGATCGACCTCCCGGTCGGTCTTCCGACCGGCGGCCGCCGCCCCCTCACTCACCGCGTGTCCGTGTTCGTGCATGAAGCCTCCACGAGGAAGGAGGAGAGTCTACTGATAATGATTACCACTATCAATAGCCTCCTGGTCAATCGCCTCTCTCGGTTCATCCGCCGCGGTTTGCTCAGGCGAGCGTTGGCCGCCCCCTCAGCCCAGCCTCGGCCTCCCCGCTCAGGCCAACGTCGGTCCCCCACGCATGCCCACGTGAGCCTCCCGAGCCAAACCAGGGGGAACGTGCGCGACGCGCCGGCTTCCGGAGATTCCCCGGGCGGCAGGCAGGGTAGCTATCGTCTACGTACAGTGCAGAGCCCAACACGACCCCAGGAGGAGCCAGCATGGCCGAGAAGACGTACACCGAGCGCATCAAGGTCGCCGGCGACCAGATGCTGTCCGTGGTGAAGACCGTGCTCCACGAGGGCAACGTGCGCCGCATCATCATCCGCAACGAGAAGGATCAGGTGCTCATCGAGTTGCCAGTCACCGTGGGCGTGGTGGGCATGCTCGTGGCCCCTGTAGCCGCCGCGCTCGGTGCGGTGGCGGCACTGGTCGCGCACTGCACCATCGAGATCGAGCGCGTCGGCGAGCCGCCGGCCGGAGCAGAGACCGGCAAGCCGGGCACGAGCAGCGAGCAAAGCGCGGAGGCAGGCACAGTCGAGTCCGCAGACGCAGCCGGAGCAGAGCGCATAGAGTAGCGCAACAGGCGCTCACACGAGGCCAGCCGGCCGCGGTCGCGCGAGCATCGGCAGGAGACGTCCCGCCGGGCGGCGACGAGGCTGACTACCGAGGCGGCTGCTGAGGCCGGCCACTGAGCTGTCTACTGAGGCCGACGATGGAAGCGAGCGTCGTCGAGGGCGGCGCTACGCCCGCGACGATCAGTCGTCGACCGGCTCGAAGACGTCCTTGTCCGCACCGCAATCTGGGCAGACCCAGTCGTCCGGCAGGTCCTCCCATGCGGTGCCGGGTTCCACCCCGTTGTCCGGATCGCCGAGCTCGGGGTCGTAGACGTAGTCGCAGATGGTGCAGCGCCACTTCTCCATCTCAGCCTCCCGCAGGATCCGTTGCAGTCCCCGGTCGACCCCACAAAGGTCACGATCGGGTCGACCGCGGCTATTGTACATACCTCCTCGCACCGACCAGCCCGGCTTGCACTCCCCCCGTTCGGCTCGTCACACTCTGGGAGCACCATCAGACTTCGGAGTGTGTCATATGCCCGACCAGCCCCAGCCCGCACGCCGCAACGGCCCCCTCGATGTCGGCGCCTACGACGTCCTCTGGTGGCAGCGGCCGGGGCTGGAGAGCATCGCCGGCCGCCTGCACATAGCCGGCCGCGAGGCTGACGGACTTGCGCGGACACACGGCACGCCCCTGTTCGTCTACGACCTGGCGAATGTGCGCGAATCGCTCACGCGGCTGCGCGCCGCGCTTCAGGGCACCGGCATGCGCACCCGCGTGCGCGTGGCACTCAAGGCGCTGCGCGACCCCGAGTATCTGGCTGTCGTGCGCTCCGTGTCCGAACCCGGGAGCGCCGACTCGGTGGGTATCGACGCGTGCTCGCCTGGAGAGGTGGAGCACGCGCTCGCCAACGGGTTCCTGCCGGAGGAGATCAGCTGCACCGGTACGAACTTCGGCGAGCGCGACTACGCCTCTGTGCTGGCGCACCCGGTGCACGTCAACGCCGATCTGATCACCCAGGTCGACCGCATCGGCCGCATGGATCCCGGCCGCGCCATCGGACTGCGGATCAACCCGCGCGCCAGCGTTGTGAACGCCCGTACGAACGAGTCGATCACCGTCTACAGCGGTGAGCGCCCCACCAAGTTCGGCATCTACCTGGAAGACCTGCCGCAGGCCGTGGCCACGGCGCGGCGCCACGGCCTGACCATAGACACCGTCCACTTCCACATCGTCAACGGCATCCTCGACGAGGATCTGCCCGCGTTCGACAGGGCCATGGAGTCCGTCGTCCCAATGATCGACAAGCTGGTGGAGCTGGGGTGCCCCATCGCCGAGATCAACGTCGGCGGCGGGCTCGGCTTGCGCTGCCACCCCCACAACCGGCCGCTCGACCTCGAGGCGTGGGCCGCCATCCTCAGGCGCCACCTGGCGCGCTTCGACGCGGTCGTCTCGTGTGAGCCCGGCGAGTTCGTGGCTCTGCAGAGCGGCTTCCTCCTCGCCGAGGTCGTCACCGTAGAGAGCCGCATGGGCCACCTGTTCGCCGGGCTGGACGTAGGCTGGAACGTCATGAACCACCACTTCGTCTACGCCCTGAACATGGAGCTGGTGCCCTGCGTCGACTGCGAGGCTCCGCGCACCGAGCGGGTCACCTTCGCGGGCAACATCAACGAAGGGCCAGACATCTTCGTGCAGGATCTGCCGTTCCCGCGGCCGCACGAGGGGGACATCGTCGCCATGCTCGACGTGGGCGCCTACACGCGGACGATGTACCACCAGCACTGCCTGCGGCCGCCGGCCGGAGTGGTCCACTTCACGGACCGGCTGCCTTAAGCCTGATCAGCCGGCGCCTACCGTACCGTCAAGGTGGCGAGACCGGCCCTGCTCTGAGAGTTGCCGGCGAGGTCGGTAGCCAGCGCTCGCACCGAGTACGTGCCTCTGGGCAGCTTGCAGCGGAACCGCTCAGTGACCTGCCGACCGGTGTGTACGCGGCCGGCGTCGACGGTCCTGACGACTCGACCCCCGGCAGACAGGATCTGGAAGCGCAGGCGGACGCGGTGCGCGCTGAAGCCCGGATCCCGAGCCAGACCGTGAAGCACCGCCACCCCGCCCTTCCGCACCACCGCGTTGCCGAGCACGCGCGTGCGCGGTCGTCTAGTGTCGATGTTGAGCACGAACTCCCGCGCGACCTCGGCATTCCCGAGGTTGTCCGTGGAGCGGAACCACAGGGTCCTGCGCCCGTCGTCCACGTGCGCGCGCTTCGTCACTCGCAGGTTGACCTTGGTGGCGGTCCTGAACTGCCCCCCCGGGCCCCGCCCGATGCGCCACTCGGTGCTTGCCACGTTGCTGCCGACATCGACGGCGCGCAGGCCCAAGCTCACCGTGCCGTTCCACCAATGCTTCGCTGGCACCACACTGGTCACCGGCGCCTCGCTGTCCGGCCCGGCCTGCGTACCATACAGACGCAGGGTCCATTTCACGAGGCGCCCGGTGTCGCCCCGCTGCAGGTCGCGCACGCGAAGACGCCAGGTGCCGCATGACGACTCGCCGAGATGGCGGGCGCTGCCGAAGCGCCAGCCTTCGAGTCCGGCGCCCGCCGACCCGCTCGGCGAAGCGACAGTCGAGAGGATGCTCTCGGTGCCCGACGGCGCTATGAGCGTCACCTCGAGGTCATGCCAGAAGGTGTGGGGGGCGTTGATGATTACGTCCACGTACTCCAACGTGAGGCGCGGCCGCTCCGCACCCAGCGTGATGCTGCTGGTGACCCCCGCGGCGGACGCATCGGGAATGGCGCTGTTGGGTGTGGCGGACGCTTCCAGCGTGGTCTCGGCACCGAGCGGCTGCCAGGTCTGAGCAGCCGCCACCGCAGCCGCGGTGTCCACGAGCCCGAAGCCGTAGGTGTGGTTGATGTGATGGCCGGCCGCGTTCGTCGTCCAGTCATCGTGGCCGGGGTTGATCTTCCTGGCCGTGGTGCAGAGGATCACCTGCACATCGCGCCACGTGAGCTGTGGGTTCGCCTGCAGCATGAGGGCCACCACACCGCTCACCATGGGTGCCGCCGCCGAGGTGCCTCCGAAGGCCGAGCAGTAGTCGCCGCTCGCGTACCCGGCGGGACCTGTCTGGTCGGTCGTGGTGATGTCGCGGGACGTGTCGGCGCCGCCACCGCTCGAGGGAGCTACCACCCGAAGCGGGGCGCCGTCCTCGGAGTACGAAGCGATCCTGCCCGTCGCCGTGCTGGCGCCCACGGCGAGCGTGTACCGCGAGTTCGCGTAGCCGTCGTAGTTGACGTTGTCGTCTTCGGCACGGCCGTTGCCGGCAGCCCACACGTAGACGATGCCCTTCCCGCCGCGGCCGTTGGTGACCCCGTCCAGCAGCGCCGCCTGGGTCAGCGGCCCAGGCGCCTCAAGATGGCGATCGTCGGTGGGACCCCAGCTGCAGCTGCAGATGTCGACGACCTCACGGTTCAGCGGGTCCGGGAAGAGCGCGGCCAGCGCCTGCGCTTCGCTGACATCGCTGTCGACGCCGTCGATGAGGAAGCGATAGCCCACCAGGCCGGCCGACGGCGCGACCCCGGTGACCCCGAAGCCGTTGTAGCCACGCGCTGCAGCGACGCCGGCGCACGCCGTGCCGTGCCGCTGCTGGTCTTCAGCAGCGCGGCTCGGTGAGGGATCGGTGTCGCCGTCGGCCCAGTCGTACGAACGCCCGGCGACGATGTTTGCCGCCAGGTCCGGGTGTGCTGTCTCGAGGCCGTCGTCGGCGATGGCTATGACCTGGTCATCGTCACCGAAGCCGTCCGTGCACGAGCCGCGCAGCGGCACGCCGGCGACCGTCTCTTCCCACACCGACGCCACGTTGATGTCCTGGCCCGCCCTCCCACCGTGCTGGCCGATGTTCCGAAGGTGCCATTGAGAAGGGAACAAGGGGTCGTCCGGCAGCGCGCGCTTGGCGCGGAAGCGCAGGAACGACGGCGTAGCCCATTCCACCAGCTTCGAGTCGTCGAGAGCATCGCGCGCTGCGAACACGTCGAGAGGGGCGGCAGCACGGTAGAGATACGTGTTCTCGGAGAAGGAGAAGCCGTCAAGCTGCCGCAGAGCGAGCTTGCCGGCCAGCGCATCCCTTTCTGCCTTGTTCACGCCCGCGCGGAAACGGACGACGACGTCGCCCACGGTCACCAGCCGGTTCTCGCGGCGGCGCGTGCCCTGATACAGCACCGCGCCGACCAGCGGCCCACCCTCTCTACCGGCGCCGTTCACCCTTGCTTGCAGGCGGCCGAGCCTGGGTCCGAGAGCAGCGAGACCGCCCGCCTGCGTCCACAGTCGCTGGACGCGCAGCGTGACGCCATCTGCAGCATCTCCATCCACGATGGCCGCCGAATCGAGTGCGACCCAGGCCTTCTGCTCTGTGCCGCCGCTCTGCCAGGTCACGACCGGCCCCCGCGTACCGACGGGTGCCGACTTGCCGTCGCCACCCGCTTCGGCCGAGCCGGCGAGGACCAGCCACGCCGCGCCGGCCAGCGCCAGAGCCAGCCCGGACAGAACGGGAAGCACCGCACGGCGGAGCCGCTCTGCCGCGCCGCGCTCCTCGAGTGTCTCGGTCTTCCGTGCCGACTCGCTCACAGACTCAGATGCCTCCACGACGCTCGCTCCATCGACCGGACCGCGGGTCCACTGGATCGCGGATCCGTGAGATCACTCTCCTTCACTGTACCCCGTGCGTCGACTCGCTCAAAGCGCAGCCGCCGTGCGCTCTCGCTCCCGCCAATGAGGACAACGTCGCGCGATGCGCAAGCCTGACGACCGGCGCCAGAGCTGCCTCCCGGCCGCCATCGAGCAGGCGTGCACCGACACAGCACGTTCGCGCTCCGCATCGCTGCGCTGCCAAGCCGAGACGTCACACCGTGTTCCGAATCACGGTGATCCCCTGTCATTTCGGCGAGGAGCGCACGTACTTCCTGCTGGGGACGGACATCACCGCGAACAAGACACTGCATAGGGAGTTGGCGCGGTCAGAGCGGGCGCTGCGCCGGCAGGCGACCATCCTCGCCAAGCGAGATGCCGCCCTCCGCGCACTGCTGTCGCAGTGGGAGGATGACCGAGGCGCTGCACCACAACCCGCGCGGGATCTTGGGACCCTTCACCCAGCGCCTCCTGCACAGCGGCAACGGTCAGCCAGCCTCTCACGCGGCGGGAGTTCGAGGTGGCGCAGATATGGTGCGGCTGGGCAACTCCGCCGCTCGATGGTCTCGTTGCAGCCGCCGGGCCCGGCGGCAGACATGGGCCGACTGGGCAAGTCCGCCGCCGAGATCGCCGCCGTCCTGCACATCTCCCAGTCGGCAGTGAGCTTTCACCGGGCGAGCATCCGCACCAAGCTCGGCCTGCCCAAGGGCGGCCCTCAGCTCGCCACCGACGTGGCCGCGCTGACTCGCGGGTAGGCCGCGCCGGACCGGCATACAGTCACCTGGCAAGGGCCCGCGAGCAGGCACGCATGCCACGCTTGCTCGCGCCGCCGGGCGGCGGCTCACTGGTTCTCGAGCAGCTCCTCGGCGGGCACGTCGCGCACCACGCGGGCGGGCACGCCCATGAGCACCTTGCGCGGCGGGGCGTCTCTGGTCACCACGGCCCCCGCCGCGATGAAGGCCTCTTCGCCGATCTCGATGCCCGGACAGAGCACGACGCCGCCGCCGACGCGGGCACCACGGCGGATGGTAGCCCCCCTGATGAGCCCGTGACGCTTCTCCGTGCGGCCCATGAAGTTGTCGTTGGTCGTCTGCACACACGGGGCGATGAAAACGTGGTCCTCGATCTCCATGTACGCGGTGATGTAGGCGTTGCTCTGCACCTTGCTGAAGTCGCCGATGCGGGTGTCGTTCTCGACGCAGGTACCGCGACCTATCACCACGCGCTCGCCGAGCGTGCAGCGCTCGCGCACACTGGCGAGGTCGCCGATGATGCAGCGCGGGCCGAGGGCGGCGCCGCGGTACAGCACAGCGCCGGTGCAGACCACGGCGCCGGCGCCGAGGGTCAGCGGCGCCAGTTCTCCCCGCCTGGCCGTAGACGACGGCGAGAGGGAAGGCTGCTTGCCCAGGACGACGTCGTCCTGGATGACGCAGCCGTCGCCGATGATCGTGTCGTCGTGCACCACGACGTTGGCGCCGAACGTGACACCCTCGCCGACCTGCACGTTGTCGCCCAGCAGCAGGTTGTGGCCCAGGTCAGACGGCTTCATGCCACCTCGCTTTCAGCACCCGAACGGGAGGCGGCCGATCGAGTCCTGGCCGGCCGCCCGGCCGCTCAGCCGTTCAACTCGTCGATGCGCACCGGCCGGCCGGCTTCGCGGAGCGAGCGCTCCATGGCCTCGAGCACGCGCACCACGTTGAGGCCCTCGTGGCCGTCGCTGATGGGCCGCTTGCCCCCGCGGATGCAGTCCACGAAGTGCTGGCACTCGATGCGCAGCGGCTCGTCGTTGGGCACCCGAGGGATGTGGATGTCGCCGAAGCGCAGCGAGATGTACTCACCGTAGGAGGCATACTGCGCCTTGTACGCGCCCTTGTCATAGACGGTGACCTTGCGGTCGCTCTCCATGTCGTCGAAGACGACCATCTTCTCTGCCCCGACCACGGTGACCTTGCGCGACTTATGGGGGTCTAGCCAGCTCACGTGCAGGTGGCCTACCACGCCCGAGGGATAACGGATGTAGCCGAAGACCACGTCTTCCACCCCGTCCTGCAGGTACGACTCACCGTGGGCACTGACCTCCATGGGGTCCTCGCCCGTGAGGTAGTTGATGACGTAGATGTCGTGTGACCCAAGGCTCCACAGAGCGTTCTCGTCGGCGCGCACCTTCCCCAGGTTCAGCCGGTTGGTATACACGTAGTACGTGTCGCCGAGCTCTCCGGAGGTGAGCAGCTCCTTTACCATGCGCACGGCCGGGTGGTACTCCAGCAGGTGCCCGGTCATGAGGACAGTGCCCTTCTGCTCGGCCAGGTCCACCAGCTCCTCGGCGTGGGCGGCCTTGAGGGTCATGGGCTTCTCGATGAGCGCGTGCTTGCCGGCGGCCAGCCCGCCCGGCGCCCACAATTAAAACCCGCCGCATAAACTGGGGAGCCGTGAACACACGAATGTAAAATAAACGCCACAACAGGGTGAAAATGGCTGACAAAACGATAAAAGCCGCCACACCGCGTCGCGGCAGTGAGTTTGGCTCTGAACTGAAATATATCAGCAGGTAGATACCCAGGTTGAATAGTGCAGCAATGGAAATCCCCTTAAACGTCTCGCTGCGCCGGCTGGCGCGTCGGTTATCATACAACTCAACCATCAGCAATAACCACAAGAACGGCAGCAGGTAAAACCAAAAAGGCGGACGTTCCTGTAAAAATTGCCAGCTAAATTTCAACCAGTCATCTTTTGCTGCC
>CAZIGT010000074.1:0-11708 GCA_964538465.1 uncultured Thermoleophilia bacterium
GAAGAAGATCGTGCTACTTGTGGAGCCCATCAAGGCGCTGGGCAGGTACATGGTCGACGTCGAGGTGGCAGACGGTTTCGTCGCCACGGTCAAGACCATCGTCGTCCCTGAATGAGTCAGTGAGCGACACCGGCACGCCGCAGGTAGCGTGCCGGTGTCGCGGAGCATAGGCCGCCGCACCGCGGCACAAGGGAGGGCAACTGAGTCATGGCCGCTGAGAAGGCCCGCGCCGCCGACCCCCGCATGCCTCCACAGAACACGGAGGCAGAAGAGGCGGTGCTGGGCGCCATGCTCATCAACCCCAACGCCATCCCGGTCGTCACAGACCTGCTCTCGCGAGACGACTTCTGGCGCGGGAGCCACGGCATCGTCTTCGACGCCATCCGCTCCCTCTACGCCGCCGGCAGCGAGGTCGACGTCGTCACGGTCAGCGCCGAGCTGGAACGTCAGGACAAGCTCGAGCAGGTGGGCGGCCGCGAGCGCGTGCACGCTCTCGCCGAAGCCGTGCCCGCCGCCACCGCCGCCGCCCACTACGCCGAGATCGTCCGCGAGCAGAGCGCTCTGCGCGCCCTCATCCAGGTGGGCAACGAGATCGCCGAGATGGGCTACACGCGGCCCGACGAAGTGCCCCAGCTCCTGGACCGCGCCGAGCAGCGGCTGTTCCAGGTCTCCCAGCAGCGGCGCGTGCGAGACTTCATGCCCTTGAAGCAGGTCGTCGACGAGAGCTTCGACCGCATCATGGGCAGCAAGGAGGGCGTGGAGCACCAGGCCGTCAAGACCGGGTTCAAGGACGTCGACGACCTCATCCTCGGCCTGTTCCCGTCCAACCTGATCATCCTGGCCGCCCGCCCCAGCCAGGGCAAGACATCGCTGGCGCTCAACATCGCCCACAACGTGGGCGTAGACCAGAAGATCCCCGTGGCCATCTTCAGCCTCGAGATGAGCGGCCTCGAGTTGGGCGACCGGTTCCTCTCCGGCGCCGCCCGGGTCAGCACGCTCAAGTTCCGTAACCCCAGGCTGCTGCGCCAAGACGAGATGGACAAGCTGGTGCGCGCCAGCGCCCAGCTCACCGAGGCCCCCATCTTCATCGACGACTCGGCCGGCCTCACCATGTTCGAGCTGCGCTCCAAGGCGCGCCGCCTGCACGACAAGTACCAGCTCGGCCTGCTGATCATCGACTACCTGCAGCTCATGGTCGGCGACGGGCGGGCGGAGAACCGTCAGCAGGAGGTCGCCGGCATCTCGCGGTCGCTCAAGCAGCTCGCCCGCGAGCTCAAGGTGCCGGTCTTGGCCGTGAGCCAGCTCAACCGCGGCCCCGAAAAGCAGACCGGCGGCCAGCCGCGCAAGCCGCAGCTGTCGGACCTGCGCGAGTGCCTTGCGGGCGACACCCTTGTCACGGTGTCCGAGAGCGGCGAACGCGTGCCGATCAGGGACCTGGCCGGCGAGCGCGACATCCCCGTCTGGACATTGGACGAGCACCTGCGCCTTCGCTCCGGCATCATGACCGAGGCATGGCGCACCGGCGTTCGCCCCACATACCGCGTCCGCCTGTCCTCCGGCCGAGTAGTCGAGGCGACCGCGAACCACCCACTCCTTACGGTCGCGGGCTGGGCTTGCGTCGGTGAGCTGGCCCCCGGGGATCACATCGCCGTGGCACGGAACGTGCCTCCCGCGGTTGCGACAACGAATCCAACATCCCAGGATGCTCCTGTTGCCGAATCAGACGTGCTCTGGGACCGCGTCGTGGGAGTCGATCGAGTAGGTGAGACGGATGTCTACGACGCGCGGGTGCCGTGCACGCATTCCTTCCTGGCCAACGACGTGATCTCCCACAACTCGGGTGCGATCGAGCAGGACGCTGACCTCGTCATGTTCATCCACAGCGACCCCACCGACGAGACCAAGAAGGGGGTCGTGGAGCTCATCGTCAGCAAGCACCGCAACGGGCCGGTGGGCTCGCGGCGGTTGGGCTTCGTCTCCGAATACACGCAGTTCCGCACGCTCGCTCACACCGACGACTCAGAGCCGTTCTGAGGCCGCTGCGCGCGGCTGTGCCGCGCGCTCCCCAGGGCAACTGAGACGTGCGCGCCGGGTGGTAGGCTCCGTCCCCATGAGCCCGGCATCTTCCAGGCAGATCATCGAGCCGCTCACGGCGCACGTGCGCATGGACGGGTTCGATCCGGTCGCGATCATCCGCGATCTGGGTCTGGAAGGGACTGCTCCGCTTGTTCTGCTGGACTCAGCCGGCGGGTCGGCCGCCCTGGCGCGCCGACACTATCTCGCCTGGCGACCCGCGCTATGGGTGCGGGCCAAGGACGGGCAGGTGCGACGCACGGGCGGCTTGCCGGGCTGGGACGAGGCAGCGGGCGCCGAGAAGCCTTTCGAGTCAGTGCGCCGGGCGGCGGCCGCTGCGCAGGCCGCTCTGGCCGCCGCCCCCTTCCCCGAAGCCCGCTCCCTCTTCGGCCTCGTCGGCTACGACGCTGTGCGCTACCTGGAGCACCTTCCGGACAGTACGCGCGACGACCTGCGGCTGCCGGACATCGATCTCTTCCTGCCCACCCGCGTCTTGCGCTTCGACATCGAGAGCGGGGTCGCCGAGGTCGTCTGCTGGCCGCTGGCCGAGGCGGCGGCGGCGCATGCCTGGCCGCCAGCGCAGCAGACCGCAGACGCTTCCGACGGCCCCGTGACAGGGAGCGAGTCGAGAGGGACGCGGTCACGTGCCATCGACGCGGATGATCCGCGACCGGACGGCCCCGGCGCAGAAGACGCCCAGCAAGCCACCGCCTGGGCGGACTTGGACCGCATCGTCGGCGCCCTGCGATCCACACGAGGCGGCGACCGCCCGGCGGCGGACGGCGACCACGCGGCGACGAGCGGCGCAGAGATCCCCGTCTTCCGCTCCAACTACCAGCGTGTGCAGTACGAGAACGTGGTTGGTCGCACACGCGAGTACGTTTTCGCCGGCGACATCTTCCAGGCCAACCTGTCGCAGCGTCTGGAGATCCTCTACACGCTGCCCAGCCTGCACCTCTACGACACCCTACGCCACGTGAACCCCTCGCCGTTCGCGGGCTATCTGGCCTTCGGCGACTACGAGCTCATCTCTTCCTCTCCCGAACGCCTCGTCGAGCTGGCGCCGGACGGCTGGGCGCAGACCAGGCCCATCGCCGGCACCCGGCCCCGTGGCAGGCATGACGCCGAGGCCCTCGACGACGGCAGCATGACCGACGAGCTCAACCTGGATCCCAAGGACCGCGCCGAGCACATCATGCTGGTGGACCTGGAGCGCAACGACCTGGGCAAGGTGTGCGCTTACGGCACCGTGCGCGTCAGCGAGCTCATGGTCAACGAGTACTACAGCCACGTCATCCACATAGTCAGCAACGTCCGCGGCCGCCTGCACCCCGACCGCGACGGCGTCGACCTGCTCAAGGGCATGTTCCCCGGCGGCACCATCACCGGCTGCCCCAAGGTGCGCTGCATGGAGATCATCGACGAGCTGGAGACGGTGCGTCGCGGGCCCTACACCGGCTCGTTCGGCTGGCTCTCGCTCGATACACTCGACATGAACATCATCATCCGTACGCTCGTGCGCGTGGGAGACAGATTGTTCCTGCAGGTGGGCGGCGGGATAGTCGCCGACTCGATACCTGCCAAGGAGTACTTCGAGACGCTCCACAAGGCGCGAGGTATGCTGCGCGCGGTCGCAACCAGCGTTGCGGAGCGGCCGGACGGGCGTGCGAAAGAGGTCGGCGCGGCCAGTGTGACCGAGCGGCCGGACGGCCGAACAGGCGCGGCCGGCGCTGCGGGCGGCGCGCATCCTGAGCAGACGGGAGGGCGACGGTGCAGGACGTCGGAACAGGGCTCATAGTCGCTATCGTCATCCTCGCGCTGCTCGAGTTGGCACTGCTGGCCTGGGCACTCGTCGACCTCATCCGGCGTCCGCAGACCTCGTTGCTGCCCAAGTGGGCGTGGGTGATCGTCATGCTGTGCTTCAACTTCCTAGGGCCGGTCTTCTACCTGCTGATAGGCCGCCAGGAGCGCACGATGACGGACGACTGGCATGCGCAGACGGTCGCCCAGCAGCAGCACGCGGCCTCACCGGGAGCGGGTGGCGGCGCGAGCGCGAGCGGAGCCACAGCCGGCGCAGCAAGCGATGCGGCCGCCGGCACGGCCGCGGACGGCGCCGCGACCGGCGATGCGGCGGCCGGCGAGGACGCAGTCCCGGCCGCCCCGGAAGCGCCGGAGGCACCGGACCTGCCGGAACCCGGCCGCACCCGCAGCGAGCAGGCCATCGACGCTCTGTACGGACGCAACGAGCCGCGACAGTGAGCGGCCTGCGACCCCCGCCACGCCACGACGAAGCAGACAGCTTGAACGGTAACGGACCCGCCGTTGAGATCGGCGGCCTGATCAAGCAGTTCGGCGACAAGCGCGCCCTCGACGGCCTCGACCTGTCCGTGGCCCAGGGCTCGGTCTTCGGCTTCCTGGGTCCCAACGGGGCCGGCAAGACGACGACGCTGCGCATCCTTGCCGGCCTTGCCCGTGCAACGAGCGGATCGGTCCGCATCTTCGGCCTCGATCCCACCGCCGACGGCGCTCGCGCACGCGCGCAGGTCGGCTACTTGCCCGACGTCCCCGGCTTCCCGCATTGGATGACGGCCACGCAATACTTGCACTTCGCGGGCGAGCTCTTCGGCCTGCCGGCCGACGTGCTCGCGCAGCGCATCCCCTCGCTGCTCGAGCTCGCCGGCCTTGACGGCGTGACAGCCCGCGTGGGCGCCTATTCGCGCGGCATGAAGCAGCGGCTGGGCGTGGCGCAGGCGCTCATCAGCGCGCCACGCCTGCTCCTCCTCGACGAGCCGACCAGCGCCCTCGATCCCCTCGGTCGGCGAGAAGTGCTCGAGATGGTCGCCGGACTGCGCGGCCGCACGACGGTCTTCTTCTCCACGCACATCTTGGGTGACGTCGAGCGCGTCTGCGACACGGTGGCGATCCTGGACCGCGGCCGCATCCTTCTTGAAGGACCGATCGACGAGCTGCGCGAGCGGCACGGCGACCGTCAACGCGTGCGGGTCGAGGTCGACGATCCGCGAGCGCTGGCCGCGTCGCTGCGGAGGCTTTCCTGGGTCGACGGGGTCGAGCCACACAACGCGGACACGTTGAGCGTTGCCACGCGTGACCTGAGCGCCGCGCGACGTGAGCTACCGCGCATAGTCGTCGGGCTCGGCCTCGAGCTGCGCCGCCTGGAGGCCGACGAGCTCAGCCTCGAAGATGTCTTCGTCGACCTCGTCGGCGACCACCCGCGCCAGGGGGACTCGCCGTGAGCGCCACACGTGCCTTCGCGAGCAAGGAGCTCTCGGAGGTCGTACACACCTGGCGGCTCTGGGTGCTGCCGGGAGTGCTGCTGTTCACCGGCCTCACCTCGCCGGTCCTGGCAGCCATGCTGCCGAGGATAGCCAAGTACGCCACCGGCCAGAACCCGGGCACGGTCATCAAGATGGCGACACCCACCGCGTACGACGCCTACGTGCAGTTCATGGGAAACCTGCAGCAGATCGCCGCGCTCACGGTCGTGATCATCGGCGGTGGGATCATCGCGGCCGAGGTGCGTAACGGCACAGCCGCGCTCACGCTCGCCAAGCCGCTCTCGCGCGTGAGCTACGTGCTGACCAAGGCGGGCGTGCTGTCGCTGCTGACGGTCGCCGCCACTGTCGTCGGGACCGCCGTCTGCATCGCGGTCACGACGGCCATCTTCGGCGCCGGCGACGTGGGCCGCATGGTGGCGGCGACCGCGACCTGGCTGCTGCTGGCGCTGTTCTACGTCGCCCTGTCGACGCTGTTCTCGGCGACCGTGGGCTCGCAGCTCGCGGCCGCCGTCATGGGCGTGGGCGCGGTCATAGCCGTCGGGGTGCTGTCCGGGCTGACCGTGCTCCGCGACTACACGCCGGCCGGCCTCGGGTCCGCCGGCACCGACCTGCTGGCCGGCGAGCCCACGCCGCTGCTCTGGCCGATCGCCACCACGGCGGCGCTGACGATCGCCTGCCTTCTGGCCGCCGTCTGGGCCTTCCGCCGGCGAGAGTTGTAGTGCGTCGCGGGGCATGCCTTCTGCCGGCGTTCGAACGTTCGCGCCAGGCGCCGCCGGGATACACTCAGACCACACGGAGTCGAGACGGCGAGGACGGTGCGCACGCGATGAGCATGGTGATGCTGAACGGCAAGCTGGAGCCGGCGGACCGGGCGATGGTGCCCGCCCTCGATCGCGGCCTCACGCACGGGCTCGGCCTCTACGAGACACTCAAGCTCGTCGACGGCGTGCCGGTCTTCTTCGACGAGCACGAGACACGCCTGCGGAAAGGCCTGGCTACGCTCGAGATCGATCTTCCGGAAGGCTCAAAGGAGCTGGCCGGGCAGATCGTGCACGTAGCGCAGGCGGCCCAGGTTCCCAGCGGCGCGTGCCGCGTCCTGGTCACTGCCGGCCCGCCGAAGGGCCGCCCCACACTTCTCATCCAGGTCGAGGTACGCGAGTTCCCCGACCGTCCGCTGCGACTCGTGAGCCACCGGGCGCTGCGCTCAACGGCCGACCTGAAGTCCAAGAGCTTCACCACCTCGCATCTGGCGATGCGGGCGGCCAAGGCAGCCGGCGCGGATGACGCCCTGTTCGTGGACGAAGAGGGCCGTGCCCACGAAGCCACCACGGCCAACCTGTTCGTGAGCTCCGGCGGCCGTCTGATCACGCCGCCGCTAGACGGCTCCATCCTGCCGGGCGTGGTGCGCACGAAGATGCTCGAGCTGGGCGCAGCGGCCGGCGATCCGATCGCCGAAGAGCACGTCTTCGCCGACCGGCTGGGCGCCGATGACGTCGTACTGCTCACCAGCAGCGTGCGCGGCATCGTGCAGGCCGCTTCACTCGACGGGCGGCCGCTCAAGACGGATGAGCGGCTGCTGGCCGAGCTGCAGGAGCGCCTGCGCGACGCCGAAGCGGCCAGCGCGGCGCGCTTCCGCGCCCTCTACGCTGGCTGAGACGCCGGCCGGAAGCGGCCCGCGGAGGGCTGAGGCGCAGCCGGCCGGGCTCCCGGGCGCCGTGCCCGCGATTCACGCCGTCGTCCGGCGACTCGTCCTCACGCCGCCCGGATCAGGACTCCCCCGCTGCGGCGTCCGTCTGAACACTCGTGCACGCCGGGCAGCGCTTCGCCGCTCGCGGGATCTCCGTGAGGCACTCGGGACACGGCTTGGTGGTCGGGTCCTGACCGGCGGCCTTGCGCTCGCGGATCCTGTTCAGCGGCACCACCACGACGAAGTAGATCGCGAGAGCCACCAGCAGGAAGCTGATGATGGCGTTGATGAAGCTGCCGTACATGAACTTGGACCCGTTGATAGTGAACGTGAGGTTCGAGAAGTCCGGCTGACCGGCGATGGCCGCTATGAGCGGCGTGAGCAGGTCGGCGACGAATGACGCGATGACCGCGCCGAAGGCGGCGCCGATGACCACCGCTATGGCGAGGTCGATCACGTTGCCCCGCATGATGAAATCCTTGAAGCCCTTGATCATCCGGATGCTCCCTCCCCCGTGCTTTCGCCGGCAGCGCGTCTCTCCAACAGTGCGTGCCGGGAAAGCCGCGCCGCCGCACTCGTGCAACAGTCTAGATGAGGCCGGTGGTCGGCTGGGCCGCTAGGCGTTGCCCGCCCGCGCACGCCGGCCCCGCACTATCGCCTCTGACCGGCGATGAGCCTGAGAAGGGCGACGGCTGCCTCCTGCGGACCCTTCGACTCCAGACCCTCTATCCCGAGCTGCGTGCGGATCTGGCCCACGTAGACACCGGATGAGAACGCTGCCGCAAAGACGCGCGTCGCGATGCCGTCGTGCAACTCCCGCCTCTGCGTGGCGCCGAAGACGTTCGCGAAGTAGGTGCTGGTGAGGCCGGTGGATGTCGTGGTGCCCTTCGACATGGCGCGGCCCTCGCGGAACACCGCCAGCGCCTGCTCCGCGTCTGCGAACCGTTCGATGACCGGGTGGGCGTCGTCGACCCACTCGTAGTTGTTGGCGTACAGGAGGATGTCTAGGCGGTGTGGGTACTGGACCTCCTCGAGGCTGGTGACTGGAACAACCACGCGGGCGTTGGTCTTCTGCGGGCTCATGAAGATGGCCCGGTCCAGCTGGCCGAAGGCGTAGCCCTTGCTCAGGTCGTCGAGGCGCACGAAGGCGCCGATCTCCGTGCCATAGGTACGGAGCACGCCTTCGTCGTCCAGCTCGAGCGATCCCATGTCGTCGGCGACGATGCGCAGGTCGGCGATCTCGTCGCCGGCGAGCTCGCGGAGCGCTTCAAGGGTCTCCGACTTGCCGGTGGCCGTATCGCCGATGATCAGGACGTTCGCGGCGGCACCGGTCTCGAGCACCACGCGCGAGCAGGCGCCGTGGCAGGGCATGCGGCCGCGCTTCATGACCACCACGTTGTGGAGCGTGAGCACCATCTTCTTCAGGTAGCCGAAGTAGCCGAAACGGTCCTCGGCCGGCACGGCGCCGACGAGGAGGTCGGCCTCGGCGTCGTCGTAGAAGACGGTAGGCAGCTCGCCGTAGCGGGCGAGCGTCTCGGGCGGCACCCCGTAGAGGTACACCGCGTCGGGGCCGGCAGCGATCTGCTCGTCGTCGGCGAGCTCGAAGAGGTTGGCGAGCGCGCTGCCCAGGCCGATGAACCGCTGGTTCACGTAGACGAAGACGACCACATGGCCCACCACCGCCGGGTAGCAGATCCATCGCGCCGGGTCGATCTCGAGACCGGCGACGGGGTTCTCGCCGACCTCCAGGAACTCACCGCTCCTCTTGTTGTTCGGAGGATCGATGATGAACGGCGGGTCGATGACCACATGACGCACGAACGGCACAGCCGAGAGAGTGCCACGATACGCCGGCGGTACCGGCCACTGCCGCCGGCTGCAGACCAGGCCCACCTCGCAGCCGGCGGAGACCTGCCGGTACACGCGCGGATGGTGGCCGGTGATGTTCTCCACCACGTCGCGGTACAGGCCGCGCACGAGCATCGCGAACGTCTCCATCATCTGGTTGAAGTCGCGATGCGGCCGCTGCGGGCCGGCGGCCGCGGCGCCTTCCAGGGCGACCATGAAGCGGTCGAACGAGCGCCAGTGGTCGTAGAGGCCCTCGACGAACTCATGCAGGGCCTCGCGCCGACGGTCGGCCGAGCCGGCAGCAGGGTCCGCAGCGGCCGCCACGCGCTCTATCGGATTGTTGGCGAGCAGGCGCAACAGATCGACGAGAGCCTGCACCTCGGCCCCGCCGCCGGCGGCGAGGCGGGGCACTCCCAGCTCGTCCAGCAGCGGCGAGTGGTGCGCCCGCAGCCGCGCCACGTACGCCGTGACGATGGCGACGAACGCCTCGCTCTCGACTATCTCCTGGGTGGTCGTGCAGATCGCCCCACGGGCGTGCATGACGACCTGACGCGCCTCCTTGTCCACCCGGGTTATCGGCATGCTTCCTCCGTCAGAGCAGGTCGAGCACTTCCCTTGAGTAGCTGGGCGCGAAGAGCGCCGGGCTACCGCCGGTGTGCAGGAACACGACCGTGGCCCCTCGCGGCACGACCCCGCTTGCGACAAGATCCGGGATGGCGCCCAGCGCCTTCCCCGAGTACACGGGGTCCACGAGCAGCCCGGACGTGCGCAGGGCCACTTTCAGGGCGCGCACCACCTCGGGCGTCACCACACCGTACGCCGGACCTGTGCCGTCGATCAGGACGAGCTCGTCCTTGCCCACCGGCGCATCGGAGCCGAGCAGCTTCAGGCAGCCGGCTGCGATGTCCAGCACCACAGGGCCCAACTCTCCCTTGCTCTTGGCCACGTCCACGCCGACTACCCGTGGGAGGACGGCGACCGGTTCCGCACCGATGCTGTCGGCGCCGGCCAGGGCCAACGCCCGCCCTGCCAGCAGGCCGCCCTGCGTACCGCCGGAGCCGCACGCGTGGACCACGTAGTCTGCCTGTACCCCGAGCTCGTCGAGCTGTGCGCCAAGCTCGAGATACGCGTCGGCGTAGCCCACGGCGCCGAGCGGCATGGACGCGCCCACCGGGATCATCGCGCACGTGCGACCGGCGGCCGTGAGCCCGTCCGCTACCGCCTGCATCTCGGCGTTGAGCTCGTCCCACGTCTGCGTACGCACGAAGTGAAGCTTGGCACCCGCCAGCTCGTCGAGCACCAGGTTCCCGCCACTCTTCTCGACCGGGTCGCCGTCCAGCACCAGGTGCACCTCGAGGCCGCACACGGCCCCGGTGACCGCCGTGAGTCGACAGTGGTTGGACTGCACGGCACCCGTGGTGACCAGCGTGTCGCAGCCTCGCCCGAGGGCGTCGGCGACCACGTACTCCAGCTTGCGTATCTTGTTGCCGCCCACGCCCGGCCCGAAGAGGTCGTCGCGCTTGACCCACAGGTCCACGTCCACGCCGAGTCCCTCGGCCAATGCCGGATGGTGTTGAAGCAGGCTGGGCCGTGCCCCGAGCTGCAGCCGCGGCAAGCCTCCGAGCCCGTCGATGACCTCTGCCGCTCCCGCGGCCACACCTCTGTTCACCATGCCTCCCTGTGCACGCGAGCCGCATCGTAGCGCCCGGACGACGGCTTCTGCTCCGCCGGGTACCCTACCGGGACCAGTGCGAACGGGACTATGCGATCCGGAATGCCCAGCAGCCTGCGCACGCCTTCCTCACGCTCCTCGAGCGGATGGACGCCCAGCCACACGGCACCAAGGCCCAGAGCACAGGCTTCGATCAGCAGGTTCTCGGTCGCCGCGGCGCAGTCCTGGACCCAGTACCCCGGCCACTGGATGCCCTCGGGATCGCCGCAGACCAGTATGACGACCGGAGCGTTCGGCACCATGGCCGAGTACGGATGCACCTGCGGGATCCTCTCCTTGGTCCGCGCGTCGCGGATGACCACGAACTGCCAGGGCTGCTGGTTCCCCGCCGATGGGGCGCTCATGGCTGCCTTCAGCAGCCGCTCCACAGTCCGATCGTCCACCGGCTGCGCTGTGTACTTGCGGATGCTGCGGCGGTCGAGCACCGGATCGCCGGTAGCCTGCCTGTCTTCTGTCATGCGGACCTCCGCTGGGAGAGCGGCCCTTCATGAGGGCCAGCCCGTCGGGTGCTGCCGTCTGACTGCCCCGGCAGGACGCTCGACCAGGCGCTCTGTCGACCAGACGCTCCGATCAGCGAGCCGCCAAACAAGCCTGATCACCCGCTGCCGCGAGCTGCCGATACGGCTCGCCGTAATCGACACGAGGCGCCCTGACGAACCGCGTCCGCCGCCCGGCCGGGGACAGCCTGATGATATGACGGCGGGGCGGGCGACGCCTCACGGCCGCTCCGACGGTCCGCACCCGGCGACCCGCACTACCCAAGGTTCTTCGCCACGAAGTCCCAGTTGACGAGCTTGTCGAAGAACGCCTGCACCCAGTCGGGGCGCCGGTTCTGGTAGTCGAGGTAGTAGGCGTGCTCCCACACGTCGACCACCAACAGCGGCTTCGACCCCGCCGTGAGCGGCGTCTCGGCGTTGGGCGTGCTTGTGATGGCCGGCACGCCCTTGTCGTCGAGGACGATCCAGGCCCAGCCGCTGCCGAAGCGGCCCACGGCCGCGGCCTTGAACTTGTCGACCAAGCCCTCGTAGCCGCCGAAGGCGGCATCCAGGCGCGCCGCGACCCCAGCCGGCGG
>CAZIGT010000075.1:0-11642 GCA_964538465.1 uncultured Thermoleophilia bacterium
GCCCGCCCCGTGTTCGTACGGCCGGCGTGGGCTGGTGCTGTGTGGGCGCGCTGGCTACTGCTGCGCTGGCAGGGAGCGCGCAGCCAGGGCGAGGGCTGTGCACGGTTCCGGATACCATGTGCGTTGTGGGTGTGCCGGCCGCGGTGCGGTAAGGGGGTCGATGGACGTGGGGGCTCGCGAACGGGCGAAACGGCTGGCGACCGCGACGTTGCGGCGCGGGCCACTGGCGCAGGCGAGGCGGTCGAGAGCCATGAGTGAACGTGTGGAGGCCGCCGGCGTGGCGGCGAGCGTGAGCTTCGCCGAGGCGGTCGAGGGCCGCATGAGCGTACGCAAGTACCGATCGGACCCCGTGCCGCGCGCGGACGTGGAACGTATGGTGAAGCTGGCCACGCGGGCCGCCAGCGCCGGCAACGCGCAGATGTGGCGCTTCATCGCCGTCGAGGATGCGGCGGTGCGGCAGGCGATGAGAGCGGCCGTGGTGGACAAGCTCGCCGAGATGGCCGCCTGGCCGGAGGCCGTCGAGCAGGCGAAGGAGATCGCGGCGGTCCGCGGGTACGCCACGTTCTTCGCCGACGCGCCGCTCGTGTTCGCGGTCTGCGGCTTGCCGTATGTCTCACGCATCGACCGCGTACTGGCGGCGCGTGGCCTCTCTCAGGACGAGCGCGACCGGTTGCGCCAGCGGCCGGACTTGCAGAGTGTGGGGGCGGCCGTGCAGCTGCTGATCACGGCCGCTCACGCCCTGGGCTACGGCGCCTGCTGGATGAGCGCGCCGGTGGTGGCTGCCGAGAAGATCGAGGAGCTGCTCGGCGTGGAGGCTCCGGCGCGGCTCGTGGCCATCGTGCCGGTTGGCGTGCCCGCCGGCGCCTCGCGCGTCAAGTCGCGGCGCCCTCTGGACGACGTGCTGCGCTACATCTGAGCGGAGCGCCACCCCGCTCGTCGCTTGGCCGGGGCGCTCCGATCCGTTCGTACGGCGCGCGGCCGCTCGTTCCCCTGCTCGGGCCTTCTAGCGGGGCACGCTCGACGCGCGCATCCGGTCACGGTACAGTGAGGTCCGCGGGGACATGACGACGGGGTCGCTCGCCCTCGGTGTGAGCCGGCCGGCGTTCCAGGCAGGGTCCTGCGCCGTCTCGTCGTCATCAGTCCGGCGCTGCGGTCGCCGTCCGTCCCAGAACCATGGCCAGCGGATCAAGGTGGATGTGCCATGCCGGAACAGCGCGGACCCCTGTCGTCCTCGACACCCGACGTCGCGAGGGCGCCGTCCACGACTGCCGCGCGCGTGGAGGACGTCGACGACATCTGCCGCCGCGCCCTGGCGGGCTCACAGCCTTCGGCCGCCGAGCTGGAAGCTCTCCTGAGCATTCGCTCGTACGAGCGGGCCAATCCGCTGTTCGCCGCCGCCCGCGAGCTGCGCGCCCGCCACTTCGGAGACGCCATCTTCCTGTACGGCTTCGTCTACTTCTCGACATACTGCCGCAACCGCTGCACGTTCTGCCTCTACCGCGCCGGGAACGCGGCGAGTCCCCGGTACCGCAAGTCGCTGGACGAGGTGGTCGGCATCTGCCGCAGCCTCGCCGGATCAGGCGTCAACCTGCTGGACCTGACGATGGGGGAAGACCCGCGCACGCACGACAGCGGCGACTACGGCCCGCTGTACGGTCTCATCGCGGCCGTGCGCGGCGAGACAGGGCTGCCGGTCATGATCTCTCCGGGTGTGGTGCCGGCCGACGCGCTCGGCGCCATGAGGGCCGCCGGCGCCGACTTCTACGCCTGCTACCAGGAGACGCACGCGCGCGATCTGTATGACTGCCTACGCGTGGGCCAGGACTTCGACGAGCGCGCTACGGCGCGCCGTGCCGCGCGTCGAGCCGGCATGCTGGTAGAGGACGGCCTGCTCACCGGCGTGGGCGACGCACCTGCCGACCGGGCGCGCTCCATCAGCGCGATGCGGGCTGAAGGCTGCGACCAGGTCCGCATCATGACATTCGTGCCGCAGGAGGGCACGCCGCTGGCCGGCCGGCAGGTGCCGCCGCGGCTCGACGAGCTCCTCGGCATCGCCGCCATGCGGCTGGCGATGCCGGATCGGCTCATCCCGGCATCACTGGATGTGGAAGGGCTGGCCGGCCTGCCGAGCCGTCTCGAGGCCGGTGCGAATGTGGTCACGTCGATCGTGCCGCCGGACACCGGCCTCTGCGGGGTGTCGAACGCGGAGCTCGACGTGGACGAAGGCCGCCGCACAGTGCCCGCGGTGCGCGGAGAGCTGGCTGCTCTGGGCCTGCGCCAGGGTACTCGCGAGGAGTACGCGGCGTGGATGCGCGCCGCACGGGCGGCGCGCGGTGGGAGGGTCGCATGAGGCTGGGTATCGTCGGCGGCAAGCTCCAGGGAACGGAGGCTGCCTACCTGGCCGGCAAGGCCGGCTATGAGACCGTCCTGGTCGACCGCCGGAGGAACACGCCGGCGTCGGGGCTGGCGAGCGAGGTCCACGAGCTCGACGTGCTGCTGGACGAGGCCCGCGCCCGCGACGTGCTCCGCTCGTGCGACGCGGTCCTGCCGGCCTGCGAGGAAGACGACACGCTCGGGTGGCTCGCCCGGAACGTGCCGGCTCTGGGTGTGCCGTTGCTCTTCGACCCGGCCGCCTACAGCGTCAGCTTCAGCAAGCAGCGCTCGAGCGAGCTGTTCGACCGTCTCGGCGTGCCGCGGCCCGCGCCCTGGCCCGCCTGCGGCTTCCCCCTCATCGTGAAGCCGAGCAGTGCCAGTGGCAGCGAGGGTGTGCGGCTGGTCGACGATGAGGAGCAGCTCGAGCGTGCGCGCACCGAGCTCGAGAACGCCGGCCACGAGATCGTGGTGGAGGAGTACGCGCCCGGCCCGTCCCTCTCGCTCGAGGTCGTGGCCTGGGGGGGCACTGCGGTCGCGCTCCAGCCCACGCTCCTGGAGTTCGACCGCTACTACGACTGCAAGCGCGTGCTGGCGCCGGCCGACGAAGTGGGCGCCGGCGACGGGGCGCTCGTCGACCGCCTCTACAGCGAGCTCGACGCGATCGGCCGCACGCTCGCCGCCGGCCTTGTCCTGCGCGGCGTGATGGACGTGGAGGTCATGGTGCACGGCGGCGTCCTCAAGGTGCTGGAGATCGACGCCCGGCTGCCCAGCCAGACGCCGACCGCCGTGTACCACTCCTGCGGCGTCAACATCGTTCGACTGCTCGCGGAGACGACCACGGCGGGGAAAATGCCAGAGGTGGACCTGACGGCGAAGCGGGCCGCCTGCTACCAGCACGTGAGGGTCGCGGAGGGCGCCGTCGAGGTACTCGGCGAGCACGTTATGGGCGGTGCCCGGCCGCTGCGTCCGGCGCGCGGCTTCCACGGCGCCGACGAGGCGCTGGTCGACCTGCCGGAAGGTGGCGAGGCCGGCGAATGGGTCGCCACCTTGATCACTACGGGCGATACGACCAGGGCGGCGCGCGAGAAGGCGGCGGCGGCGGTCGCGAGCATCGCCGTCGCCCACGGTCTGGCGGTGGCACCAGAGCAAACGGCCATGCCGGGGGATGAGTGCTGGTGATGCACGAGACGGCAGACGGGCGCGCCGACGGGGACAGGCGATGCCCATGGAGCACCGACAGAGACCGTGACGGTCGGCCGCATCGAGAACGGGGGCAGGAATGACGCGTTTGGTCGAGGATGATGTTCGACGCCTCACGGCGGGGCTCGTCGAGTTCGATGCGAGCCTGCGGCGTACGGCGGGCATCGGGATAGCCGAGGCCGCCCGCCGCGCCTGGGATCAGCCGCGGGACACGCCGTCGCTCGACGGTGTGCGCATGGCTGCCGTGCCGATCTCGCAGGGCGAGGGCTTCATCCCGGGATTCTGCCAGTGCGTGGAGGCGATCCTGTGCTTCCTGGGCGCGGATGCCTGGACGACCGAGCTGCCGGACGTCCGTGGCTTGCAGCAGGCGGCCGAGGCGGGCGCCGAAGTCGTGTTCCTCGCCGACGACCACCGCTTCGTGGCGCTGAATGTGCGAAGCGGCGCTTGCGCGGACGATGACCCGTGCACGGCGCGCGCCTACGTGGCGGCGCTGGAGGCGGCCGCCGGGGCCCTCGCCGGGCGGCCGGTCGCGCTGCTCGGCTACGGCGTGGTGGGCCGTCATGCGGCCGCGCGCCTCGCGGAGCGCGGCGCTGAGGTGCTGCTCGTGGAGCCGGACGCCGGCCGGGCCGCGGAGGCGGCGGGGCAGGGCGTCCGCGTGCTGGCGCTCGCGGACGCTCTCGAGGCCGCCGACCTGCTCTTCGACGCCTGCCCGACTCCGGACGTGGTCGACGCCGGCTGGGTGACGCCGGGCAGTATCGCCGCGGTGGCCGGCATCCCCTCCGCCTTCACCGCGGCCGCCCGGGAGGCACTGGGCGAGCGGCACATCCACGAGCCGCTCGCCCTGGGCGTGGCGGCCATGGCGATAGACTCGCTGCGCCGCTGACTGCCGGGCGCGGGGCGTATCCGGCCGTGTGTGTGACCACGCCGGTCGCATGCGCGTCCGCGCTCGCCGGTCCGCGAATCTGCACCATTGTCGAGGGGCTCGCCTCGCCGACCCGCGGCGCCACGCCGCCACCTCCGCTATCATCTGTGTTGGCGCGGGGGGCCGATCGGAAGGATCGACGCGGACTCTAAATCCGCGTAGACGGGTGTGACTCCCGTGCTCCCCGCCAAGTGTCTTCCCTTGGCCCGGCGGGGCGGCGGGGGCGCGGGCGCCCCCCCCCCCCCGGCCGCCGCGCGCGGGGCGCGCGCGGCCGGGGCCGCCCGCGCGCGCGCGCCGGGCGGCCGGGGGAGCGCCGCTCAGATCACGAGCATCATGGCGAGCAGCAGTGCGATGGCCAGCAGGGCCACCGCCGCCACGCTCGCCACGAGGACGAGCGCCCCGAGGGCGAGCGGAGCGCCGGACCGCAGGCCATGCACCAGGGAATTCCTGCTCATGACGTCCTTTCTCCAGCGGACCAGCTTTGCGCCCACGTTCGCTGTGGGGCGACGCAGTCCTGCGCAGCCGCCGTGGTACACTTCCGGCCGGCCACGACCCTTGCGACAACCGTCGTAGGTTCGAGGAGCAAGGCATGCCCACCGATCCCTCCAAGACCCGCTACTACCGCAAGCAGATCCCCCTCTTCCGGCTGCTCGAGAAGATGAAGCTGTGGCCGTCCCGCACGGGCGTGCTGCACGGCATCAGGGAGCTGGAGATCCGCGGCTCGTACGCGCACATCACCACGCACTGCAACCGGCAGATGGTGGTGCACGACTCCAAGAACAGCCGGGCGGCGCGATGGCTGCGCAACAAGTGGTTCGTTACCGCCTGTCCGCAATGCCGTATCCCGGACTGGAAGCTGCAGAAGTACAACGCCACGCACTTCAAGCGGAAGTACGGCTCGCACCTGCGCGAGTCGGCCGGGCCGCCTGATCGGGAGGGGTAGAGCGCATGGGGAAGATCCTGAAGCTGATTGCGGGCTGCCTGGTGCTCCTGGCCCTTCTGGGCTTCTCCAGCCTGCTGGTGCGTCCCGGTTGGTGGGTCGTCGGGGTCGTCGGCTTGGCGGGGCTGGTCGTGTTCGTGATCGTCTGGTGGCTCATCGGCGTTCGCACGCACACGGTCGCGGACGACGAGGCCACTGAGAAGGAGATGCACGTCGCACGACTCGAGGCCGCGCAAGAGGAGGCGACGTACGACCAGTGGGCGGCAGGTGGGTTCAGTCGTGAGCCGCCCGCGCTCTGAGTCCGTCTGTCGCGGGGTTCCAGTCAACATCAGCCACGGGGCGCCGATGTATGAGGAACGGCCGTAGCGGGTGAGGAGGTCGAGTATGCAGCCTGTTCCGGTGAAGCCGATCGTGAGCTTCGAGCAGTTCGAGGCGCTGGACATGCGCCTGGGGACGATCGTCGCGGTGGACGACATCGCCGGGGCGGATCAGATCGTGCGCCTCACGGTGGATTTCGGCGACCATCGCCGGCACATCGTCGCCGGGATCAAGCAGGAGCGGGACGATCCGCAGACGGTCGTGGGTCTGCAGACGCTGTTCGTGCTGAACCTCAAGCCCCGCACGATCCGCGGTGAGGTCTCCGAGGGGATGATCGTGGACGTGGGCTACGCCGATGGGCTTCTGCCGACGTTCCTGCTGCCCGAACGGCCGCTGCCGAACGGCACGCGGGCCGGCTGAGCGACCCAAGCACAGCCCCTCTGTCTGCGTTCCGCTAGAGCAGCCGCCAGGACTCGGGCTTGAGGCGGGCCGACTCCGGCGCCTCGAGCACGCGATCGAGCGTAGCCAGCATCGCCGCCTTGTCGCGCGGCAAGCGCCCGCCCACCGGCAGGTAGTTGGACGCGTGGTTGGAGCGGAAGAGGCAGTCGGTCACGTCGATGGTGGCGATCATCTCGCGCAGCTCGGCCAGCATGCCGATGGCGTCCGGCAGCACCAGTTCGCCGCTGCGCACGCGGCGCAGCATCTCCGTGCCCGGCTCGAGCATGAGCGTGAGCACGCCGATGTACTGCGGGTCGATGGCGCTGAAGGCTCGACCCGTGGCGGTGGCGTGCTCGAGCGAGCGGTCGGCGCCGGCCAGCCCCAGGATGGCGGTGACCGAGAGGGCGATGCCGGCCTGCGTGGCTCGCCGGCAGCCCTCGATCTGCTCGGCCACCGTCATGCCCTTGTGGATGGCCGCCAGCGTCTGGTCGTCTCCGGACTCGAGGCCCAGGTAGATCAGCTCGAGTCCGGCCGCTCGGATCTCGGCAAGCTCGTCGACCCCCTTGGACAAGAGGTTGCGGGCGTTGGCGTACGAGCTCACCCGCTCGAGGTTCGGCAGCTCGCGCCGCAGCAGCGCCAGGATGTCGAGGAAGCGGCGCGTGGACAGGGCCAGAGCGTCGCCGTCGGCGAGGAACACGCGCCGCACGCGCCGCTTGACCGGCCCAGGAAGGCCGACGACATCCTCCTCTACCTCGCTCGGCGGCCGTACGGCGAACGGTTTGTCCAGATACGTGCCGCAGAAGTCGCACGTGTTGTTCGAGCAGCCGTAGGTGACCTGGAGGATCAGGCTGTCGGCCTCGCTGGGCGGGCGGATGACGTTGCCGTGGTATCTCATGGCCCGAGTGTAGCAGAGGCTGTCGGCAGCTCCCGACCCGTGAAACGGTACGCCGATACACGGCTGTCGCGGTTTCGCCCGACGGCCGTCATCGTCTGGACGGGGGACCGCGATGTACCCGCTCGGATAAGATATGAGCAAGAGCGGACAAGGAGTGCGCGCGTCACCATGAGCAAGAGGGCAGCCAGGGCGACCTATCGAGATCTGCCGGTCGCGGACCCCACCACGGAGATGCACCCCACCGCGCTGCGCATCCTGGAGGCGGCGAAGCACCTCCTGGTGGAGCGGGGTTGGAACGCGCTCACCCTCGAAGCAATAGCCGCCGAGGCGGAGGTCAACAAGGCCTCCACCCGTTACTACTTCGGCGACAAGGCGGGTCTTCTGACCGCGGTCGTCGACGAGATCGTGCTCCACGAATGCGCGTCGGTGGCCAGCACGGTCGCGCCCGGCACTCCCTTCGAGGAGCGCCTCGACCAGTTCATGGCCAATCTGGCGCGGGTCGCCACCAACATCGATACATTCGGAGGCTTCTTCGACATACTGCCCCATGCCAGCCGAGACGACGAGCTGCGCCGGCGGATGGTGTATCTGTACGACCGCTGGTTCGAGTGGAACCTCGAGTGGCTGGATCTCGACGGGCGGCTCCACCCAGACGTCGAGCGGCAGCTACGCGGCCTGGCGCGGTTGGCTGCGGCGATCTGCGATGGCCTCGCCGTTCAGGCTCTCATCTACGGCAAGGACCACGACCCCGAGGCCGCGCTGGAGCAGGCGCGTATCGCCATCGCGGCCGTGTGCGACTCTGTGCGCGCCCAGGTTTCGTCGGGCACGCCCTCCTAGAGCAGGCTTCCCAGGCCAGACCTCCCCGACCAGGTCTCCACGATCAGGCCCCCAGGCCAGACCTCCCCGACCAGGTCCCACGATCAGGCTTCCCCACCAGGTTCACACAGCCGGCAGCGTTGTGCCCTACCCCCTTGCACGGCGCTCGCTCAGATGTTAGGGTGCCGCCGACGGATGTATCCATCCGGTTGGGTAAGTCCTCGATGAAGGGAAGCCGCCGCGGCTTCTGGGGGTGATGCGGACACGCGCAGGCGGCCGGAATGGGATCGACATGCGCGCGTCCGTTCGTGTCGCCGCGACCAACGGACGCGCCGCGCGAAGTCGAAGGGGGGACACATGGAGGACAGAGACCAGGAGCGCGTCGAGCTGGAGGCGCTCCTCGCCGAGCGGCTCAAGCTCGCCGAAGACCCGAGCTATGAGGGCGAAGTGCTCTCGCGAGGCGACCATCTCGTCCTGTTCACGGTCGGCATCATCGTGCCGGTGATCCTTCTGATCATCGGGTGGGTGGCGCGATGAGCGAGAGCACCGCTCCCGCCCCGGCTGATCAGAAGAGCTCCGCCGACAGGCGGGCCGTGCGTGAGGCGGCGGAGGGCAGCTGGCCTGTTCTTCCCAAGGAGCGCAACTGGGGCACGATCGGCCTCTTCGGCGTCACGCTCAGCGCCGGCATCGCCGCCTGGAGCTACTCCATCGGCGGCGCCGTGTCCTGGTATCTCGGCGCCACCATGGGCACGCTCGCCATGATCGCCGGCTCACTCGTCGGCATGTACTTCGTGACGGTGGCGGCTATGCCGATCAGTGTGAAGTACGGCATCGACACCATCGCCGCCTGCAAGCCTCAATACGGCAGCTACGGCGCCGGATTCGGCATCTTTGCGCAATACGCCAGCATCGTCGGCTGGAACTGCATCCTCATCATCCTGCTCGGTCGCGCCACGGCCAACATCCTCGTCGCCGGCGGCGTGGTCGGAGAGAACTGGAACTACCGCATATCCGTCATCGTCACGCTCGTGGTACTCGCCATCGTCTACTTCATGGTCATCGGCGGCGCGGACTCGGTGCGCAACAACTCCATCTGGATCGCGGCTGCGGTGACCGTTGCCGGTCTCATGGTGCTGATCGTCCTCCTGGCCAGAGAAGGATGGGGGACCATCGCCGCCGGCAAACCGGCGTACGCCAGCGGCGACCTGCATCTTGACTACACGCTCGGATTCGAGATCCTGGTGGCCACGGTGCTGTCGTGGTGGCCGTACATGGGCGGGGTCATGCGCATGGGCCGCAGCAGCCGCCAGGCGCTGTTCCCCTCGATGATCTGCCTGGGCATGGTCACCGGCGTGGTGGCGCTCATCGGGCTCTACGCGAGCCTGGCCACCGGCAACTCGGACCCGTCGGTCTTCTTCGTTGAAGTGCTGGGGTTGTGGATGGGCATCGTCGCAATCATCTTCATCGCCCTGGCCAACATAGGCACCGCCATCGTCGGCATCTATGCCTCGGCGATCGGCCTCAAGCAGATCCCGGCGCTGCAGTACCGGCTCAGCTACCGCTGGACCATCTTGATCGTGATGGCGCCGGTCATCATCGTGTGCGCGTTCCTCCAGGACCCCTTCATGAACCACATCAACACGTTCATGTACTTCCTGGGGCTCATATTCGCACCGATCTGCGCCATCCAGATCGTCGACTTCTACTTCTTCCGCAACAACACGCTGCACCTGCCGTCGCTGTATGACTATTCCAAGAAGGGGAAGTACTACTTCTGGGCCGGCGTCAACCCGGCGGCCTTCATCGCCACGGCCGTCGGCTTCTTCCTCTACTGGTACCTGCTGAACCCGCTTACGTACGCGCAGCACTTCCCGTTCAAGTGGATCAGCGCGTCCATCCCGGCGATCATCGCCTCGGGGTTCGTCTACTGGGTCCTGACCAGGTTCTGGATCATTCCCATGAAGAAGGGCGGCTACGACTTCAAGAAGGAGAAGGTCTGAGAGCGGCTGTCACTTCGGGAAGGCGAAGGCCGCCCAGCAGGGCTCGGAATCGCCGGTCGCGGCCGAAAGCGGTCGCCCGGTGGCCGGACAGGGGAGAGCCCGGCGGTGGGCCGGCTGGTCCAACAGGGCCCGCCGCCGGGCGAACAAGAGCGGCGCCGGACGATGGCGCACACCGCCGAGGCCGCACGGACAGCATACAAGGAGTACACAGAATGGCGACCACCGAATCCAGGGCCGCGGTAGGCCCGTACCCCACGCCGTATCCGGCGCCCAAGGACACGCCGATGGAGTACAAGATGTATGTCGGCGGCGAGTGGGTCGAGTCCGAGAGCGGTGAGCGATTCGACGTCTGGTCTCCTGGCGACGGCAGCCGGATCGGCAGCGTGCCGAAGGGCACGGCTGAAGACGTCAAGAGGGCTATCGCCGCCGCCCGCAAGGGCCACGAGGCGATGGCCAAGCTCTCCATACCCGCGCGCGCCAAGATGCTGCACAAGGCGTACGAGATCGCCAACCGGCGCCTCGAGCACGACGCCCGGGTGCTCTGCCGGGAGTGCGGCAAGACGATCAACGAGGCGCGGAGCGAGATCTCCGACTACTCCGCGCCTCATTTCATGGAGGCCGCGGAAGGCATCAAACGCTACCGCGGCAAGATCAACCCGTCTGTCCAGGAGGACACGCTCAACAAGCGCATCCTCGTGACGCGTAGGCCCATGGGCGTGGTCGGCGTCATCTCGCCGTGGAACTGGCCGCATGACATCCCCAACATCGCTGTGACCCACGCTCTGGCGGCCGGCAACGGCGTCATCGTCAAGCCGGCCAGTACGACGCCCTACAGCGCCCTGATGCTGGCCGAGATCTGCGAAGAGGCCGGCTTCCCGGCCGGCGCGGTGAACGTGGTCACCGGGCCGGGCCGCACGGTGGGCGAGGAGCTCGTCAGCAACCCGGGCACGAACGCCATCCACTTCACCGGCGAGACGGTCACCGGCGACCGCCTCACCCGCATCGCCGGCATCAAGCGCCTGATGCTGGAGTTGGGCGGCAACGGTCCGCTCGTCGTGATGGACGACGGCAACATCGAGGAGGCCGTCGAGGCCACCATCACCGGCTGCTTCTACCTCGCCGGCCAGGTGTGCACGGCCTCGGAGCGCATCCTGGTGCACCAGGCCATCCACGACGAGTTCGTCGAGAAGCTGGTGGCGCGCGCCAAGAAGGTGAAGGTGGGCAACCCACTGGAAGAAGACACCGACATGGGCCCGCTCAACAACCTCGGCAACGTAGCGAAGGTGCGCACGCACTATGACGATGCGCGCGCTCACGGCGGCCGGTTCCTCATGGGCGGTACCATCGACGGCCTGTATTCGGACGTGACTATAGTCGACGGCGTCACCTCGGACTTCCTCATGGCCCGCGACGAGACCTTCGGCCCCGTGGCGCCGATCATGACGTTCAAGGACATCGACGAGTGCCTCCGCATAGCGAACGAGACGCCCTACGGTCTGCAGGGCGCGGCGTTCACGAGCAACCTACGAACGGCGTTCCTGCTCGGCGAGGGCATCGAGTGCGGCACGGTGCTGATCAACGAGACCAACAACTGCTGGGATCAGCTCTCGCCGTTCGGCGGCTGCAAGCAGAGCGGCTTGGGGCGTGAGCTCAGCGACTGGTGCTTCGACGAGGTGACCGAGATCAAGCAGATCAACATCGACATCAGCAAGGTGAAGTAGGAAGCGTATTGTCCGGCGG
>CAZIGT010000076.1:0-11543 GCA_964538465.1 uncultured Thermoleophilia bacterium
AGCTGCAGCTCGCGCGCCAGATGAAGCAACGCCCGCCAGCCGCGGATGTCCTGGAGCTCGGCGCCGCTGCTGTGGGGGCCGGTGGAGCGGCCGAGCCAGGCCATCAGCCAGCCTCCGTGTCCACCGGGCGGTCCTCGGCGATGTCGAGCGTGCAGCCCGTCTCCTCAGCCGCGCCGAACATGCGCGCGTAGTGACCGCCAAGGGCCAGCAGCTCGTCGTGCGCGCCCTGCTCGACCACGCGGCCGTGGTCGAGCACGACCACCCGCTCGGCCAGCGCCACGGTGCTCGGCCGGTGGGCGATGATGAACGTGGTGCGCTCGCGCATCACGTCCTGGAGCGCCGTGCGGATCCTCAGCTCGGTCTCCACGTCGACGCTGCTCATGGCGTCGTCGAGAATCAGGATGCGCGGGTCCATGATCAGCGCCCGGGCTATGGCGATGCGCTGCCGCTGGCCGCCGGAGAGAGTGAGCCCGCGCTCCCCGACCACGGTTTCATACTTCTCGGGGAGCGCGTCGATGAACGAGGCCGCCTGCGCCCGCCGGGCGGCCTCTTCGACCTCCGCCTGCGACGCCTGCGGCCGGCCCAGGCGGATGTTGTCGGCGATGCTGCTGCTGAAGAGGAACGGGTCCTGCGTCACCACGCCGACGCGGCTGCGCAGGCCGGCCATGGTGAGCGTGCGCACGTCGACGCCGTCCACAAGGACCCGGCCGCCGGTGACGTCGTAGAAGCGCGGCACCAGGTTGGCCAGCGTGGTCTTGCCGCAGCCGGTGTGGCCGACGAGCGCCACGGCCGACCCGGCCGGCACGTCGAGGTCTATGCCGTCGAGGACGGTGTGCTGGTCGTACGCGAAGCGCACGTCCTCGAAGCGCACGGCCGCGCCTTTCGAGGATCCGGGCGCGCCGGCGGTCGCGGCGGGGAGCTCTGTGGCCTGCGGCGCGTCGGTCATCTCGATGGGGGCATCGAGCAGCTCGTAGACGCGCCGCAGGCTGGCCGCCGCCCGCTGCGCCAGCCCGGTGAGCCAGCCGATCATCTGTGCCGGGACGATCAGCAGCATCAGGTAGCTGTAGAAGGCGACCAGGGCGCCCAGCGTGAGGTCGCCCTCGATCACCTGGCGCCCACCCCAGAACAGCAGCACCGCCACGGCGACGTTCGGCAGGAAGGTGATCAACGGGATGTACACGGCGCGCAGGCGCGCCGCCGCCACGCTGGCCTCGAAGACGGCCGTGCTGCGCGCGCTGAACTTCTCGAGTTCCTCTTCCTCGCGCGCGAAGATGCGCACTATGCGGCTGCCGACCACGTTCTCCTCGGCCGCCGTGGTCACGTCGGCGATCCGCTGCTGCACGTTGCGTAGCACCGGCTGCAGGCGGCGCCCGAAGCGCGTGGTGACGATCACAAGGAACGGCAGGAACGCCAGGGAGATCGCCGCGAGCTGCCAGTCGAGCACGAAGAGCAGCACCACGACCGCCACCATGGTCAGAAGGTTCGCGGTGAAGAAGATGAGGCCGTAGCCCAGGAACATGCGCACGTTCTGCACGTCGCTCATGGCCCGCGACATGAGCTGCCCCGTGGGCCAGCGGTCGTAGTAGGCGTAGGGCTGCCGCAGGAGGTGACGCCAGAGACGGTTCCGCAGGTCGTACTCGATGCCCAGGCTCACCTTGCCTGTGGCCATACGTCGCGCCACGGCCACGGCGAAGCGCACGACGCCGATGCCGAGCAGCACAGAGCCGTAGATGTAGAGCAGCCGGCGGTCGTCGCCGATCAGCGCCTTGTCTATGACCTGCTGGGTGATGCGCGGGATGGTGAGGCTCAGGCCCATCTGGGCGATGGCGAAGACGAAGCCGGCCGTCACCAGCCAGCCGTAGCCGCGCATCAGCCCGAGTATGCGTCTTGTCGTCTTCACGGCTCCGAGGATACCCCGTGTCCGGGGCATCCGCGGTCCGACGATGGGTGGCCGGGGTTCGAGAGCGCTGGGGCCGACGCGGGCCGGGGAGCGAAGAGCGCCTGGGCCGAAGCTCGCTGGGGACCGAAGAGCGCTCGTACCGGGCGCACCGGCCGGGCACGTGACGGGCACGCTCCGGCCGAGGGGAGTAGAGTGCCCTTCTATCCGGGTCGTGAGCGCCCGGTCCACGCTGGTATGCAACTTTCCGGGGACACGTGACGTCCAACCTCTATATCGACGATACCGCGCCGCGGGCGGCCGAGGTGCCGCCGGATGCCGAGGCGCAAGCGGCGGCACCGCGGGTGCCGCGGATCGCCGACCCTGAGTCGGGCCTGCTGGAGCGGGCCAAGGTCGGCGACCGAGAGGCGTCCCGGCTGCTCGTGGAACGGTACGAGCGCATGGTCTTCGCGGTCTGCGTGAACGTGCTCGGCGACGCTGGCGAGGCGGAAGACGCGGCGCAGGAGACGTTCCTGCGCGTCTTCCGCGACTTGCGTCGCTATCGCGGCGAGGCGGCGTTCACCACGTGGGTCTTCCGGGTGGCGGCGAACGCGGCCCTGGACCAGGCACGGCGGCGACGGCGCCGGTTCGCACCGCCGCGCGAGCCCGATGTGGTGCTGCCGCAGATGGCGCCCGGTGTGGAGCAGACCGCCGAGCAGGTCGAGCGCTGCCGGTCGGTGCTGGCAGCCATGGGCCGTCTGCGACCGGCGCTGCGCGGGCCGCTGGTGCTGCGTGAGGTCTACGGCCTCACCTACGAGGAGATAGGCGACCTGCTCGGCCGCCCGCTAGGTACGGTGAAGGCGGCCGTGCACCGCGGGCGCGCGAAGCTGCTGGCGGCGCTGGAAGAAGAGGGCTGAAGGGAGCGCGATGGACACTGACGAGAGGCGTGAGACGGATCTGCGTGAGACGCTCGCCGACCTGGCGTCCGTCGAGATGCAGATGCCGGAAGGCATGACCGACAGCGTTCTGGCGGCGGTCGAGACCGACGGGGCGACCCGCCGGCGAGCCGCCCGACTCGCAGTGATCAGGGCGCGCGAGCGCGCCTGGGGCGCCGGCCGGCGCAGCGTGGCCGGCGCCGCCGACTGGGGGCGCCGCAATCGCGCCCTGCGGAACGGCGCGCTCGCCTCCTCGGCGATCGTCGTGGGCGCGGTGGCCATCGGCCTCGAGGCCCGGCACGTGCGCCGTTCGCGAGAGGAGACGGCGGCATGACCGGCGCCGGGGGGGACGGCGGCGTGCTCATGGATCGCGCCGCCGTGGAGGCGCTCTTGCCGCACAGGGCGCCGTTCCTGCTTGTCGACGAGGTCCTCGAGCTGGAGCCCGGCGTGCGTTGCCGGGCGCGGCGCACGCTGCGCGAGGACGACTTCTGGTTCGCCGGGCATTTCCCGGGGAACCCGGTGATGCCCGGCGTGCTCATCGTCGAGGCGCTCGCGCAGACGGGCGCCATTGCGACGCTGGCGCAGCCGGGGAACGAGGGCAAGCTCATGCTGTTCGCCGGCATCGACAAGGTGCGCTTCAAGCGGCTGGTCAGGCCGGGCGACACCTTGGATCTGCGCTGCGAGGTCATCGCCATGCGCGCCGGAGTGGGGCGCGGGAAGGTGGTGGCCACGGTCGAGGGCGACATGGCGTGCCGGGGCGAGCTGATGTTCGCCGTGGTGGACGCGGGCGAGGCGGCGCAGGGTCAGCCGAGCATGAGCCCGGGCGCGGCGGCGGTCGGCGGTCAGGCGGCCACCGACGCGCCCCTGGCCGGCGCGCACGGTGTGGCCGAATACGCCGGCGGACGGGCAGACATGACCGGCGCGCGGCGGGATGCTGGCGACGATGCTGACGGAGGCGCGACGTGACCGGTGTCGCGCGCGGCGTGCGGATCGGCGGCATCGGCGTGCACGTGCCGGAGCGTGTGCTGACGAACGACGAGATCTCGCGCTCCCTAGACACGTCAGACGAGTGGATCCGTGCGCGGACCGGCATCGGCGAGCGCCGCATAGCCTCCGCCAGCGAGGCGCCCAGCGACCTGGGCGCCCGAGCGGCGGAACGGGCGCTCGCCATGGCCGGTGTGTCGCCCGCGCAGATCGACCTGGTCGTCTCGGCCAGCCTCATCCCGGACATGGTCTTCCCCGCGACCGCGGCGCTGGTCGCCGAACGGCTTGGCGTGCAAGAGGCCGGCGCCTTCGACGTGCAGGCCGGTTGCACGGGCTTCGTGTACGCGCTGGCTGCCGCCGCCGGTTTCGTGAGCGGCGGCATGGCTGAGCGCGTCCTGGTGGTAGGCGCCGAGGTGGTCTCGCGCGGCCTGGACTGGAGCGACCGGCGCACCTGTGTGCTGTTCGGCGACGGCGCCGGCGCGGTGGTGGTCGAGCGGGCCGCGCCGGAGATGACCATGACCTTCGACCTGGGCAACGACGGCGCCGGCGCCGTCATGCTGAGCATGCCAGCCGGCGGCGCCCGCCTGCCGGCGTCGGCCGAAACGGTGCGGGACCGTCAGCACTATCTCAAGATGAACGGCCCCGAGGTCTTCCGCTTCGCCACCCGCACGGTCGCGCGGTCCTGCCTACGCGTGCTGGACCAGGCAGGGCTGCAGGTCGACGACATAGACCTCTTCGTGCCGCATCAGGCCAACATCCGGATCATCGACTCGGCGGTGCGGCGGCTGGGCATGCCGCCCGAGCGGGTCTTCACGAATCTGGAGCGCTACGGCAACACGTCGTGCGCGTCCATCCCTCTGTGCCTTGCGGAGGCGATGGAGACGGGACGGCTGGCCAAGGGGCAGCGGGTCCTGCTGGTGGGTTTCGGCGCGGGGCTCAGCTGGGGCTCCGCGGTCGTCGAATGGGATGTGTGAGGCACGGATGGACGGCGAGCTTGGGCGGGCGGTGAGTGTGAGGGGTGGATCGCGATGAGGGCTCTTCTCTTCCCGGGTCAAGGGTCGCAGTCGGTGGGAATGGGTCAGGACCTCTACGAGCGGTACGAAAGCGTGCGCAGCACGTACGCGGAGGCGAGCGTCGTGCTGGGCTACGATATCGCCGAGCTCTCGTTCAACGGGCCGGCGCAGGAACTGGCGCAGACGAACGTGACGCAACCGGCGCTGCTGGTGAACTCGATCGCCGTGTTCCGCCTGCTGGCCGAGCAGGGCGTGACCTTCGATTGCGTGCTCGGCCACAGCCTGGGCGAGTACTCCGCACTGGTGGCCGCCGGGGCGGTCCCGTTCCCGCAGGCGGTGGAGCTGGTGCGGCGGCGCGGCGAGGCCATGCAGGCCGCCGCGCGCGCTAACCCAGGCGGCATGGCGGCGGTGCTCGGCTTGGAGGACGAGGCCGTCGACGAGGTGTGCGCCCGCATCGACGACCTCTGGCCGGCCAACTACAACAGCCCCGGCCAGGTCGTCGTCAGCGGCTCGCTGAGAGGCCTCGATAGGCTGACGCAGAAGGCGGTCCGCGCCGGGGCGCGCAAGATCCTGCGCCTGCCCGTGAGCGGCGCCTTCCATTCGCCCTTCATGCAGGCGGCGGCCGAGGAGCTGGGCGCGGCCCTGGGCGAAGCCGACTGGGCTGCGCCCAGCACGCCCTTCTTCTCGGTGTGCAGCGTCGTGTTCGAGGACGGCGGCGAGCCGCCGTCGTTCGCCACGCTCCTGCGCGGTCAGGTCACGTCGCCGGTGCGCTTCACGCAGTCGATCCGCGCACTGGTCGACGCCGGCTACACGGACTTTCTGGAAGCAGGGCCCGGAAACGTGCTCTGCGGCCTCGTCAGGCGTATCGTGCCCGATGCGCGCGTCGCGCGGGTCGGCGACCTCGAGACGTTGGCGGCGTTCACGGAGACAGACCGGCCGGCGCAGTGACCGGCTGGCTTAGGGGGGAGTGCATATGAGCGTGACGATCGACCTGGAAGGCGCCGTGGCGCTGGTCACCGGCGGCGGCCGGGGCATTGGCCGCGAGATCGCGCTGGCGCTGGCCGCGGCCGGCGCCGACGTGGCCGTCATCGACTTCGCCGGGCAAGAGCTCTGCGACGAGGTGGCGGCCGAGATCCGCGGCTTGGGTCGCAGGTCTTTGGTGGTCATGGCCGATGTCGGCGACGAGGTCGCCGTCGGCGCCATGGTCGAACAGGTCGAGAAAGAGCTCGGGCCGCTCGGCGTGGTGGTCAACAACGCAGGTATCACGCGCGACAATGTGGTCATGCTCATGAGCGAAAGCGACTTCGACGCCGTGGTCCGCACACACTTGCGGGGCACGTTCCTGGTGAGCAAGGCGGCGGCGAAGAAGATGTTCCGCCGCCGCGCCGGCGTCATCATCAACATGTCGAGCGTCGTGGGCCGCCGCGGCAACGCCGGGCAGGCCAACTACTCCGCGGCCAAGGCTGGCATCATCGGGCTCACGAAGTCGCTGGCCAAGGAGCTTGGCGCTCGCGGCGTGCGCGTGAACGCGATCGCCCCCGGCTACATCGACACGCCGATGACGCAGGCGCTGGGCGAAGACGTGCGCAAAGCCATCGTCGACGCTACGCCCATGCGCCAGATCGGCACGCCGCGGGACGTTGCCGACGCGGTCGTCTTCCTGGCTTCCGACAAGGCCCGCTTCCTCACCGGAGTGGTGCTGCCGGTGGATGGCGGGCTCGGCATCTGATGGCTGTGAGCATGGAGGGGGAGCGATGAACGGCGAGGCGCTGCGTGTGGCCGTCACCGGCATGGGCCTGGTGTGCCCGCTGGGCAACGACCTGCGGACCGTGTGGCCCAGACTCATAGCCGGTGAGAGTGGCATCGACACGATCAAAGGGTTCGACGCCTCGCGCATCAGTGCACGCTTCGCCGGCGAACTGAAGGGCTTCGACGCCACAGACTACATGGACAGGCGCGCCGCCAGGCGCATGGACCCGTACGCACGCTACGCGGTGGCGGCGGCGCGCCAGGCCGTCGAACACGCCGGCCTGGACATCGCCGCCGAGCCGGAACGCATAGGCGCTCTCGTCGCCAGTGGCGTAGGGGGGCTGCTGACGTTCCAGGAGCAGACCCGGGTCCTTCAGGAGAAGGGGCCGGACCGGGTCAACCCGCTGTTCATCCCGATGATGATCCCGAACATGGGCGCTGCCCACGTGTCGCTCGAGCTTGGAGTGAAAGGCCCGGTAAGCGCTGTGTGCACTGCGTGCGCCGCCGGCTCCAACGCCATAGGCGACGCGTTCGAGATCATCCGTCGCGGCGACGCCGACCTCATGCTGGCCGGCGGCGCCGAGGCCGCCGTCAACGAGACGGGCGTGGCCGCATTCGCGGCCATGCGCGCCCTGAGCACGCGCAACGAGGCGCCGCAGGAGGCGGCGCGGCCGTTCGACGCCGGCCGCGACGGCTTCGTGATGGGCGAGGGCGGCGGCATCCTCGTGCTCGAGGAGTTCGAGCACGCCCGCCGCCGCGGCGCCACCATCCACGCGGAGGTCGTCGGGTACGGCATGAGCGCCGACGCATTCCACCTGACGCTGCCCGACGAGACGGGCGAGTCGCAGGCCCGAGCCATGTCGAGGGCGCTCAAGCAGGCCGGGTTCCTGCCTTCGATGATCGACTACGTGAATGCACACGGCACCTCGACGCCGCCCGGCGACATCAGCGAAACCCGCGCCATGAAGGTGGCCTTCGGCAGCCAGGCGCCGAACGTGCCGATCTCTTCGACGAAGTCGATGACCGGCCATCTTCTGGGCGGGGCCGGCGCCATAGAGGCGATCTTCTGCGTGAAGGCCATCACCGACGGAGTCATCCCGCCCACGATCAACCTCACCGACCCCGACCCTCGATGTGACCTCGACTACGTGCCCAACGTCGCCCGCAGGGCCACGGTGAACACGGCCATGTCGAACTCGTTCGGCTTCGGCGGCCACAACGTCTCCCTGATTTTCAGACGCTTCGAGCCGTGATCGCAGCAGGTACCACAGGAACGCGCGAGGACGATCGCCGATGACCCCGGTCGAGGTCGAGATCCTCCATGGCGGCGGCGGCGCGCCGCTCGGCCCGCGCTACGCGTGCAAGAACTGCGGCGCCCAGACCGATCGGGACGAGTGGCGGGCCATGCTGTCGGTATGCCCCGCCTGCGGCTACCACGGCCAGATCTCGGCTCGCGAGCGCATAGCGCAGCTCACCGATCCGGCCTCGTTCGCGGAGGAATGGGCGCACCTGCGCACGCGTGACCCGCTGGAGTTCGTCGATCTGCAGCCGTACCCGGACCGGGTGCGGGAAGCCCAGGCGTCCACGGGCCTCACGGAAGCCATCATCGCCGGTCGCGCGAGGATCGACGGCGTGCCCTGCATCCTCGCCGTGATGGACTTCGGCTTCCTCGGCGGCAGCATGGGGAGCGTGGTCGGCGAGAAGCTGTTCCGCGCCGCCGAGGCGGCGATCGACGAAGGTCTCCCCATGGTCGCCATCTGCAGCTCAGGCGGCGCCCGCATGCAGGAGGGCATCCTGTCGCTCATGCAGATGGCCAAGACGACCATGGCCGTCGACCTGCTCAACGAGTCGCGGATCCCCTACATCACGGTGCTCGTCGACCCCTGCACCGGCGGCGTGGTGGCCAGCTTCGCCACGCTCGCCGACATCTGCATAGCCGAGCCGGGCGCGAGGCTGTACTTCTCGGGTCCTCGCGTGAGGAAGGAGACCACCCACGAGGAGGTGCCCGAGGGCTTCAGCAGCGCCGAACGCAATCTGGAGCTGGGACACCTCGACGCTGTGGTGCCGCGCGCCGAGCTGCGCGGGCAGCTCGCCGCGTACCTGCGACTTCTGAAGGGAGGTGCCAAGGATGGAGACACCGACCTCTGGAACGGGGCCGGGGAAGCCGGAGGTGGAGTCGGCGGCCGTGCCCGACGCCGAATCGGAGGCGCGCGCCGGCTGGCTCAGAAGGCGACTCGCCGAGCTTAAGAGCTGGTCTCGGATACCGGGCGTCAACCTGAATGAGGAGATGGACCGGCTGCAGGCGCGCCTCAAGGGGCTGCGCCGTGAGGCACACCGCCGGAACGCGTGGGTCACCGTGGGCCTGGTCCGCGACAAGGATCGGCCGCGGACCCGCGACTACATCAGGCACCTCATAAGCGGCTTCGAGGAGCTGCGCGGGGACCGACTGCGGGCCGACGACCCCGCCATCGTCGGCGGCCTCGGCTGGTTCGAGAGCCGCGCCGTGGTGGTCGTGGGCCACCAGAAGGGGCGCACGCTGAACGAACAGGCGGAGGTCAACTTCGGCATGGCGATGCCGGAGGGCTACCGCAAGGCACAGCGCCTGTTCGCGCTGGCGGAGCGCCACCGGCTGCCGGTGCTCACCTTCGTCGACACGCCCGGCGCGTATCCGGGAGTGGCCGCCGAAGAAGGGGGGCAGGCGCGCGCCATAGCGGAGACCATGCTGGCGATGGCGCGCCTCACGGTCCCCGTGGTGGCCACGATCATCGGCGAGGGTGGATCGGGCGGAGCGCTCGCGCTGGCTGTGGCCGACCGCGTGCTGATGCAGGAGAACGCCGTCTACTCGGTCATCTCGCCGGAGGGCTGCGCGGCCATCCTGTGGCGCGACGCCGGCTTCGCACCGCAAGCTGCGGAGGCGCTGCGGCCGACCGCATCGAGCCTGCTCGAGCTCGGCGTGATCGAGGGCGTGGTGGCCGAGCCGCGCGGCGGCGCGCAGCACAACCCGGCCGGCGCCGCCGCGCGCCTGCGCGTCGCCATCAGCGAGACGCTGGCGGAGCTCGACCAGATCCCGCCGGGGCAGCGCCGGCGGCTGCGCCGCGAGCGCTTCCGCAAGCTCGGCGTGTGGAGCGAAGGCTCCGGCTCGTTCGGCCTGGCGGCGGTGCCTCTGATGCCGACCACGCCGGGCGCTCGCTGAACACGACCGCCTGGGCCACGGCGCACTGGGGCTCCGGCGGGCGCCGGCGCCCCCCTCCTCGGCGTGCCGACGGCCGCCTCAGTCTGCGTTGAAGGACGACACGGCCGGCTCGAGCAGCCGCCAGTCCTCATCCCAGTGATCGGCGCGCCCGCGAGCGCTCACGCTGTACACGTAGGCGCTCTGCCACACGTCGTAGATCCGGGTGCGCAGCAGCCTGCCGTCCGAAAGCTCGCGGGTGACGTCGATCATCCAGGCCGTCTCGTCCCCGAGGTCCACCTGCGTGGGTGCGCTCACGGACACCACGCCGTCCATCTCACGCAGGCTCTCGGCGGCGTTGCGATAGAACTTCTCGAGCAGGCCGGACTGGCTGCTGCCGACGCCCTCGGGCGTGGACGAGACGCCCACGGACAGGGCTATCGACGGCGTGGTGTGTACGTCGACGAACTGCACGCCGAACTGCAGGTCGGCGGTGGGATCGTCTGCCACCTCCGCCTTGGCCAGACCCTCGGGCACCTCCATCGAGAAGCCGTACTCGTCATCTGAGTACGCCCTTTCCACGGGGGCGGGGCCTGTGTCAGCCGTTGCGGGGTCTATGGTGAACGTGTCGACGATGGCCGCGAGCTTGGGCGCCACGTCTTCCCAGTCCTTGCGCGTGGCGCTGGTCCTCAGCGTATAGACGTAGTCTCCGTAGGCCACCACGTAAGCGCGCAGGTGCAGCTCTGTGCCGGCCGTCTCGTCGAGGCCCACCGCCTCGAACGTCCACGCCATCGCCGGGCCGCCGAGCTCCGTCTGGCGCGGCTCGTCTGTGAGGACGTCCTTCCAGGCGGTCGTGACCTCCTCGAGCAGGTCGTCGCGCAGCCAGGCGCTGAGGCCGTCTCCCATGTCCGCCACCGAGAATGGCAGGCGCTCGGCGACGACCGACACGGTGGGAGTGGATGCGGTGTCGCCTGCGGGCGTGGCCAGGAGACTCACGCTCAGACTGGGCAGGCCCTCCAGCTGGAGCGGCTTGCCGGTGAACAAGGACGGTCCCAGCGTGAGGGTGGACGTCAGCTCGTCGGCCTGCAGCTCGTAGGCGGCGGCGTCGTAGCGGAGTGAGAAGCCCCACTCCTTCGCCCGGTACGTGCTCAGGCCGGCTGGCTTCGCGGTGGGCGTGACGGTGGCCTTGACGGTCTTGGGTTCCGCGTCGCCGCAGCCGGCGAGCAGCCATGCGGCGAGCAGCGCGACGGCCAGAGCGAACAAGACGGGAAGGAGGCGACGGGGTTTCACGTCCTCGATCATAGCAGCACGGTGCAACAGGTTGAGCGGCATGGCAGATGGGTAGCCTGTGGGCTGTGCGCTGCGATGACGGCGAGCCGTGACGCCGCCCCCTTGGTGTGCGTGGCGCTCGCGGCGCCACGGAGGAAGGGGGCGCCTTGAGAGGGTCCCCGGCCGGGAATGGCACAGCCCCAGCCGAGACGGAAGGCCACGACGAAGTGGTCGTGGCCGTCCGCGGCCTGCGCAAGACGTACAAGGACACGGTCGCGGTGGACGATGTCAGCTTCACCGTCCACCGCGGCGAGATCTTCGGCTTTCTGGGAGCCAACGGCGCCGGCAAGACGACCACGGTCGAGTGCTTGCAGGGACTCCGTCACCCAGATGCCGGCGAGATCAGCCTCCTGGGTCTCGACCCACGCAGCCAGTCCGGCGAGCTGCGCCGGCGCATCGGCCGCGCGCTCCAACAGTCGGCCCTGCCGGATGACATGAAGGTGGGGGAGGCCCGGGGGCTCTTCTCCGCCGGCATCCCCCCGGGCACG
>CAZIGT010000077.1:0-11475 GCA_964538465.1 uncultured Thermoleophilia bacterium
CTTCCATGCTCATGCCCCAGCCGCAGGTCATGAACTCGGCGGCGGTCTCGATCAGGCGCCGCGGCAGGCGGCACCCCTTGAGCACAGCGAGCTGCATGGTGGCCGCGCACGGCACCTCAAGGCCGGCCGCGGCCGCCTCGCCGTCGCCGATCACCGCGTGCGCGTCGCCGACGGCCAGCAATGCCCCCGGCACGAAGACCGGCAGGTAGACCGTGCTGCCGACGCCGGCGTCCTTGTGGTCCATGTTGCCGCCGTGGTCGCCCATGTAGAGGTTCGACACCGGCTCCCCCCCGGGGGCCACGCCCACGGTGCCGAGCATGGGCTGCACGGGAATGCGCACGTCGTCGCTGTAGACGATCACGCCGTCGACGACGCCGGCTACCTTGGTGAACGGCTCTATGGGATCGTCCTTCAGGAAGCCGAACTCCCCCGGATACAGGGGCGCAGCACCCTGCGCGCCCACGTCGATGCGCAGAAGACGCACCGCCAGAGCATCGCCCGGCTCCGCGCCCTCGACGTAGATGGGTCCCGTCGCCGGATTGAGCTCGTCGTGAGGCACGACCTCCGGACCATCCTCCGAGGAACGGATGGCTCCGCCGAAGCAGTCATGGCACTCCGCCAGCACGATGTCGCCGGCCTTCACGCGCAGCGCCGGGGCGTGCGACCTGTCCATGGAGTACACCACGCTGTCGGTGCCGATGGTGTGCACAGTGCGCCGCTCCTCGCCCGCCATGGTGCCTCCAGTAGTGCGTCGTCTCGGTCATTTGCCGGCGGCCAGCGTACGAGACGGACCGCCGTGAGGTCAACGGAAGGCCGGTGGTGAACGTATCCCTCCTCGTGGGGTGATCGTCCACCTCTCATGGACCTCCCGGCATGGCGCGCTACGTGAGCCCTGGGTCATGCTGCCATCCATGCTCACCCACACCCGCAAGGAAACGCCGGCCCGAACGTCCGCAAGGCCCTCCGCGCCGCACCGCTCTCTGCTCTTCGACATCCGTTCCCATGAGGAACTGCAGCAGCGGCTCTCTCTGCTAGCGGCGCGCCATTCGGTGTCCTTCGGCACACCGCGACTCCTCGGCTCACGGCTGCGGCGCAGGCTCTTGCCGCAGGCCGTCTCACCGCGGCACCTCGACGCCACGCGGCCGGGCGACGCCCCGGAGTCCGACGACACGCTGTCGTGCGGTGCCGCAGAGGCGAGTAGCGGCGAGGCCGGTGTCTCACCCGTTGTCCCCGTCTGGCTGTGGGACGGCAGCGCCGCCGATCTCCGTTCGCGCGCACCGGAGGTGCTCAACGGCTTCGTCTATCCCCTGGCGGCCAGTGGGCGCCCGTACTGCGTGGCTTTCCCTTTCGATAGCGAGGAGTTGTCGGCGCGTCCTCTCGAGGTCGAGCAGCGCCACCTGCTCGACCTCGAGGATATCTCGGCGCTGCTCGCCTCCGTAGCACCGCCCTCGCTGGCGCCGCCGGCGGTCGCGGCTACCGTGCTCGACGGGCTAGACCCCGACCAACACGCAGCGGCACTGCACGGCGGCGGCCCAGCGCGGGTACTGGCTGCCGCCGGCTCAGGCAAGACGAAAACGATGGTGGCCCGCATCGCCGCCCTGGTGGCACGCGGTGTCCCGCCACGGTCCATCCTGGTGATGGCCTTCAACGCCGAGGCCGCCCTGCAGCTCGAAGAGCGCCTGTCGGCCGCGGGCGTGCCGACGACCCGCCGCGTGCGCGCCGACGCCGACGGTGTGCACTGCGCGACCTTCAACGCCTTCGGCTACCGCTTCCAGCAGGACGTGCTGGGCGGCGTTCCGGCCGTCTCGGCCGACGGCGCCGCCCAGGAACGACTGCTGCGTCGGGTACTCACAGGCGACGACGATCCCGGCGCGTGGGATCCCTACAACGCTGTCCTCACAGACCACGCCGGGCAGCTCGCCGGCGCCCTCACCTCGTGGCGCGCCGAGCTGCGCCCGCCCACCACCGCCCACCGACCCGCCGTCGAGCGATACCAGAAACTGCAGGCCGCACAGAGTGTGCAGACCTTCGACGACCAGGTGATCGCCACCGTGTGCGCCCTTCTGGCCTATCCCGATCACCGGCGGCTGCTCCAGAGCATCTACCGGTACGTGCTGGTCGACGAATTCCAGGACGTGAACCCCTCTCAGCAGGCTCTGCTGGACATCCTCAGCCGCCCGTGGCGCAACCTCTTCGTCGTCGGCGACGACGACCAGCTCATCTACGGCTGGCGATCGGCTCATGTGGGCAGCATCGTCGACTTCGGCGCCGACCTGCCGCCGGCACCCTACACGGCGTACTACACGCTGCCGACCAACTACCGCTGCTCCCAGGAGGTCGTGGCGCGAGCCGAGCAGCTGGTCGTCAACAACCAGCGCCGCGCCGGCAAGTCCATGCGCGCCCGTGCCTCCGCCCCGCCGGGCGCGGTGTTGTTCGCCTCGGCAGCCACCACAGCCGACAGGTGCCGCGAGATCGCCGCGTTCCTCGCCGTTGAGCGTCTGCGCCTCGGCTGCCGCTGGTCAGACCTGGCGCTGCTCGCCCGCTACCGCGCGCAGCTCGACGGTCTCCGCCCCGGTTTCGCGCAGTACGGCATCCCGCTCGGCGCTCCCAAGGCGGCGGTCAGCCTCGATGCTGCCTGCGCCGCCGAGCTCGATCGCCATCTGCAAGCGGCGCTGCGAGACGGACGCCTTCGCGGCTTGCCGGCTACGGCCCTCCTGGAGGAGATCGCCGGCGCGATGGGCGTCCTGGACGATGCCGGCGTGGGCGTCCTAGACGCCGCGCGCCTGCTCGCCTGCGATCATGCAAAACCGGCGGGCCTCGCTGCGGCCTGGCGACGCCTGACCGGAGCACCCTCGTCCGCGACACCCGATCCGACGCCGGACCCCTCACGCGACGGAGCGGCGGGAGGGGCGGCGGGCGACACTCGCGACGACACACCCGGCGCGCCCGCCGACCCATCGTCGCGCACTGGGCTCTTTCAGACGCAGGCACCTTCGGACGGCGTGACGATGGCCACCATCCATTCCACCAAGGGCCGGGAGTACGCGTCCGTGGTCATCGTAGACTTCGCTCCGGCCCTGGGGCCCCTCTCGCCGGAAGAGCTCGAAGAGGAGCGCCGAGTGCTCTACGTAGCGCTCACGCGCGCCAAGCACGCGGCCCTCCTCACCGTGGACCCCGGAGGACGCTCACGCCGCGGCGCCGGCGAGAGCGTTGGCCGCCACGGTGGCGAGGATGGGAACAGCACCGCCTGCCACCCTTTCATGCAGGAGCTGGGCCGGCCGCCGCAGCGCCGCGGGATTCGTGCCCTGCGCCGCGAGCTCGGCGAGTACCGTGCACAGCTCGAGGCGCGCGCCGCCGATCTGCCGCCGGCCCTGCGCGCGCTCGTCACCGGCCCTTCCCCGGCGGCGGCTGATCAGGGCCTCATGAATCCCGGTCTCGCGGAGGCAGCTAGCCGCTATCTGCGGCTCCGCAGCCAGCTTCTCGAAGCACGGCTCTTCGCACCGGCATCGCCGGCCGCACGTCTGCTAGAAGCCATACGCTGACGCGCGTTGTCCTGCTGGGCAACACGTGCCACAATCGCTGGTCTCGGCACAGCGGCCGCGGCGCGGGCCGCGCCCGCCGGGATCCGGCGATCCGCACACACGGATGACGCGATACGTCCGATCGCAAGCCCGCCGCTCGCGCAAGCGGACCGTCCTTCCCGGCCGCGAAGCGGTCACCCATAGAGAGGGGGTTCTCATGGCCACCGGCACACGTGATCCCGGTCACTTCCGACCCCGATCGGCAATCGCGCTCACCCTGTTCGCCGCAGCGCTGCTCGTCGCTTGCCTGGCGACGGCCGCTCTCGCCTACATTCATGCGAGCGCCTCAGACACTGCCCGTGCGGCGCCGCGTGCGTTCACGCTGACAGGGATAGATCCGAACACCGGCGTCAGCGGAGAGGCCATCACAGCCACCATCAGCGGCTCGGGATTCGAGCACAATGAGCGCGCGTACGACGTACTGCTCAAGCGGGGCGAGACGACCCTGGGCGGCAGGGTGGTCAGCGCGCATGCCACGTCTCTCACGGTGCGCTTCTACCTTGCAGAGGCGCCGGTCGGCGTCTACGACGTGGTGGTCACCTACAGCGACACGGAGACTCAGACGCTCACTGGGGCGTTCACGGTGACCGCCGCTTCCGCCTCCCCATCGCCGAGCGCGAGTCCCACGGCCGTAGCGCCCAAGGTCGCGAAGATCGCGCCCACCAGCGGCAAGCGCGGAGCCAAGGTCACGATCACGGGTTCCGGCTTCGGCAAGCCGCGCGGCACGAGCTATGTGAAGTTCGGCGCAGTCAAGTGCACCAAGTACGTCTCCTGGGCATCCGGCAAGATCGTCTGCAAGGTGCCGGCCAGGGCGAGGAAGGCGAAGGTGAAGGTGCGCGTGACCACGGCCGCCGGCACGAGCAACTACAAGTACTTCAAGGTCACCGCGAACTGACGCGCACGCTCAACCGCGACCTGCGGCCGCCAGGTGAGCCGGCGACCGGTCGCACGCGATGTACGGCCCACGCATGACGTCGCCGGACAGGCTCAATAGATCTCGGGAACGTACGTCTGGTCCTGTATGGGTGGGCGCACGTAGCCCTTGCCGCTCGGTCGCGGCGGCAGCTTGATGTTCTTGGGCGTGACGTCCTCGTAGGGGATCATGCTCAGTAGATGGTGGATCACGTTGAGGCGCGCTCGCCTCTTGTCGTCGCCGTTGACCACCCACCAAGGCGAGTCCTTGGTGTCCGTGTACTTGAACATCTCGTCCTTGGCCATGGAGTACTCGACCCACTTCTCCTGAGAGGCAAGGTCCATGGGGCTGAGCTTCCAGACCTTGAGGGGATCCTTGAGACGAGCCTCGAAGCGCCGCTCCTGTTCCTTGTCGCTGACGCTGAACCAGTACTTGATGAGGTGGATGTCCGAACGGATGAGCATGCGCTCGAACTCCGGGCAGGAGCGGAAGAACTCCCAGAGCTCGTCTTCCGTGCAGAAGCCCATCACGCGTTCCACGCCGGCACGGTTGTACCAGCTGCGGTCGAAGAGCACCATCTCGCCGGCCGTGGGCAGCTCGGCTACGTAGCGCTGGAAGTACCATTCGTGCTTCTCGCGCTCGGTGGGTGTGTGCAGAGCCGCCACGCGCACCACCCTGGGATTGGTGGCCTCGGTGATCCGCTTGATGCAGCCGCCCTTGCCGGCCGCATCCCGCCCCTCGAAGATCACGGCCACCTTGAGCTGCTTGTACTTGATCCACTCCTGGAGTTTGACCAGCTCCACCTGCAACTTGTTGAGCTCCTTGAAGTAGGTGGAGTCGTCCAGCTTCTTGCGCTTGGGCAGCTTGACGTCGCCGCCTTCCTGCACGGAGCCTGCAGACTGGGAGTCGACGCCGTGGGCGTCCGACCGCTTGGATCCGTCAGACATGCCCGCCCCCTTGGTCTTCTACGACGCTTTTCGCCCGTCGCGAGGTGCGACCCCGGCGAACACCGATCCTCGTCGGGATACCGCGCTCAGTCGACGCCGAAGGCCCAGCGGTAGCTCGTGGTCCACCAGTAGGGACCCTTGCCCATCTTGATGGCCAGCGCCGTGGCCTTGATCTGGGCCGCGCCGTCGCAGATGTCGCAGTCCCGCCAGGGATTCCAGGAGCCTTTCCAGGTGGCCGGGTAGTACTGGAAAAGCCCGTAGAACATGCCCGCACCAACGATGTTGGGCACTCCACCGGACTCGATCATCATGAGCCTGTACAGGGCTTTGGCGTTGATGCCGTTGGCTGAGGCCGACTGTTGGATGAGCGGCCACCAGCCTCCGCTCGGAGTGTCCGCCGTGCCCGGGGACGAGACCGGCGAAGGCTCGAGCGTAGGCGTGCTCACCACGACCGGACGCTGCAGGCTAGCCTCGAGACGGTCGATCTCCCCGCGCAGGTCCTTGAGCGTGTCGCGCCGCTCGTTCAGCGCGGTCTTGATGCGCGCCCGTTCCGCCTCCTGCTCGGCCAGTGCCTTGCGCGCCGCCGCGCGGTCGGCGAGCAGCTTCTTGCGCCGCGCGGCGACCTTCTTCCTGGTCCACTCGAGGTCTGCCATCATCTTGCGGTCGTACTCGCTGACCTTGGTGAGGAACTGGACCTGGGTGAGAAGGTCGCCGAAGCTGCTGCTCCCGGCGATCACGTCGACCAGAGTGACCGGCCGTTCTTTGTACATGGAGACAGCCCTTCGGGTGACCGTCCACTCGGCCTTCTTCAGCTGCTCACGGGCGGCATCGAGCTTGTTCTCTGCTTCCAGGAGCTGTTCGTTCACAGCGGCAAGCTTGGCGCTGGCGGCCGCGTAGTCCTCGACGATGCCGGCAAGGCGCTGGTCCAGCGCGGCCACGCTCTGCGAGATGGCCTTGGCGCGCGCCTTGTCCTTGGAGAGCTTGGAGGCATGGGCAGGGGATGCCAAGAACGTGAAGAAGACGAAGGCGACGAGACATCCCACAACGGCGGCCGGCCAGCACCGGACAGCCGCGATCGACCCACTGCGCGTCATAGATCGCCTCCCTGCGCCACGTGTGCCACACTCATGCGGTCACCGTTCACGCTCGGGATCGAAGCATGACCGTGGCACCCCCCTGGTCGTCCACGGCCTACCGCTGACCGGCGCACCTTACCACCTGGTGGCCGCACGATGCAACGCGGACCGCCTCTTTCAGCGCAGCAGCCTGTCTGCCACGTCGACCATGCGACGGGGGAGCTCGACCAGCGATCGCACGCGGAAGAGTTCCCCTTTTCCCACGCTCGCCATGCGCCGGCAGAGCATGTCGTTCATCTTGTAGTCCTCGGTCAGGAGCACGAAGAGATGCGGGAACTGCGCGGCAACATGCGTGGGGTCGCCGCCGCGCGTGTACACGCCGTCCGTGATCAGCAGGCCGTACTTGCGCGTGTTGCGGCCCCGGCCGAGCTCGCGCAGGCCCACCCGAAGCCCGTCCTCGATGTTCGTGTAGCCGCGGCAGGGCTGGCGCAACATCTGGGTCACCACGTGCTCCGGAGGATCCGCGTCCTCGAGATGGCTGATGGCCTCGGCCTTGTTCTCGAAGACCACCACGGCGAGGTCATCGGGGTGCGTCTTGAGGGCCAGGACCGCGGCGGCGACCGCCGCCAGCGCGATGCTGGCCCCCGCCATGGAGAGCGACGTGTCGAGCATGAGGACGATCTGCGTGCGGCGCTCCTCGCGGCGTTCGATCATCCAGTCGTGCCGCTCCGGGAACTCCTTGCCGATGAGGTTGTCGAGCGTCTCGTCGAGCTCGAGCTCTCCCTGGTGCGGCTCGACGAGCGGTTCGACAATCGTGTGCGTAGCGCCCCGCAGCGGCCCTACCAGGCGGGCTGCCCGTTCCAGCACCGCCCGCACGGCAAGCCGCTCCGCGTACTGCCGCATGCCAGGCGCAGACAGTTCGCAGCCTGGCTTCGTGAGGCGCTCGGCGATGCGCCAACCGTCGATCGTGTCCGAGTCCAGGCTAAGGCGGTCGGTGAAGTACTCGAGGGGGTCGAACTCGAGCTCGGGCTCGGCGTCGCAGGTCTGCAACGCCTGCTCGATGCTGACGGCCCGGGCCTTGGCCCGGTCGAGCAGGGGACGCGCGATGGCGTCCCTCAGGCTTTTGGGTCCGCCTCGTTCTTGCCTTCGTCTGACCCGCCCACGGCCTGCAGGCGCGGCAGGTCGAGGCCTTCGACCGCGTCCAGGATCTCATCAAGGGCAGTGCGGAAGTCGGCACCCAGCTCGTCGCGAAGCTCGGTGCGGGTGGCCAGAGCCGTCACGGCCGCCTGACGCAACGCCGGGCCGACGTCCTTGCCCTCCCGCACGAGCTGCTGGGCCACCGCCACCATGGCGATCGCGGCGCGCACGCTGGCGCCCTTCTTGAACTTGGCGTGCACCCGCGTGGACCGCGCGATCGCCACAGACCGCCACAACAGCAGATCGTCTTCGCATAGGGTCTCGCGACGCACGATCTCCGCCTCGTCCGTGGCGCTCTGGTACTCGAGCGCCACGTGCTCGAACCGATCGCGCAGAGCTTCCGAGAGGTGGCCCGTGGCGATGTACTCCACCGGGTTCTGCGTGGCGATCACCTGGAAGCCCTCCGCCGCACGCACCGTACCGATGCGCGGCACAACGAGCAGCCGCTCGTCCAGAGCGGGCAGAAGCACGTTCTGCACTCCTTCAGGCATGCGGTTCAGCTCGTTGATGAAGAGCACGGACCCCTGGTTCATCGCCTGCACGAGCGGTCCAGCGAAGAACGTCTCCTCCGAGTAGCCGCTCGTGAGGACCAGCGGCGGGTCGAACCAGCCCGTGAGTTTGCTCTCCGAGTAGCGATCGTCGCCGTCCACGCGCACGGTCTCGCGCCCCAAGTGGCGACAGACCGCCAGAGCCACCGTGGTCTTCCCCACGCCCACAGGACCCTCGAAGAGCAGGTGCCGTCCGGTCTCGAGCACGGCCAGGGCCATGGCAAGCTCCTCCGTGCGACCGACGATGCCGTACTCCTCCTGGATCTTCTGGACGGGTGTCATGTCCTCACCTTTCAGCGTGGCGGGCGTGCCGCATCCCCGTGGGTGTCTGCGGGAACCGAGGTGCGCGACGCCGCAAGCGGCGTCGCAGGCCGCTCTATGCTATCAGCAGCAGTCCCAGCAGACGGAACGCGGCCTGTTCGTCGCCGGCCACCTGGAGCGGTACGCCGGCGGCCGACGCCGTGGCGAAGGCGTCTATGCCGCACGCGGACATGGCCGGTCGCAGCCGGTCGCGGTGACGGCAGGTGCCGTCCGGGGGACACGGTTCGTCGTCGCACCAGAGGCAGGGTCCGTCGCTCAGCGCGAACGCCTTGTGGCACCTGGCCAGGAAGGCGTCGCGCTCGAGCGCCAGCAGGGCCTCGGCCAGGCGGCGGCGCGCAGGAGTTGCGGCTTCCGTTCCGCGGCCTTCCACCCACACGAGCAGCGCCTGCTCGTAGCCGGCAAGGACCGGGCGGAACTCATCGGGCCCGGGCGCGTGCGGGGCGCAGCTCAGTCGCCGGCCGTAGTCCGGGCAGCCGTATCGGCACTTCAGACGCACCCAGTCGGCCACGCCCACGGCGCCGGCGGCCACGAGCTCGGCGCCGTCCGCTCCTGCGGCCCGGGCACGGTCCTGCCACACTGCCCGGTCTGTGCAACCTGCTTCCTTCTCACCCACTGCGACCACCTTGGACCCCTCCTACAGGCGGCTGCCGCGCCGCGCTCGTGCGCGGCGCTCACAGTCGGCGCGCCCAGAACACCCTGCCGGCGCGCCGCATACCTCATCCGCTTGCCATGCTATCAACCGCAGCGCCGTGCCCCGCCGCAGGCGTCCGTCCTCGGCACCGTTGACCGCCCCACTACCGCCAAACCCTTGACACCCCCGCCGGCGCGCGACTATCGTCCGGCCAGGCGTCAATCATTCGTTTGAAACGGTCGTTCGGACGTTTCGGCGATTGCGTCAGACCCGCGGTCGGCCGGTCCGGCGGCCGCCCCAGACACCTGTTCGGACGGCCCGGCGACCGTCCCGGAAAGAGGAGCGGAGAGAATGGGCACGGACGTCAAGATCCTTGGGGTCTCGTGGAGCCCGAGGCATGGCAACACCGACATCCAGGTCCAGGAAGCGCTCGACGCGGCCGCGCAGCTTCCGGGCGTCACCACCACGTTCTACAGCATCGCCGGCAAGAAGATCGGTCCGTGCAAGTCGACGTACGCGTGCGAGGCCAAGCCGAAGCCGGATCGTCTCTGCCACTGCTACAAGCCGTCGGACGACGCCTTCTTCGAGATCGCCGATCTGGTCACCGAGGCAGACGGCATCATCTTCGGCTGCCCCGTCTACTGGATGTCGGTCACGTCGGAACTCAAGGCCTTCCAGGATCGCGCCATGTCGGTCGAGATGCTGGGCTTCCCGTGGCGCAACAAGGTGGCCGGCTTCCTCACCTGCGCCTGGGACCGCAACGGGGGCCAGGAACACACCATCCGCGAGATGCTGAACTGGGCCATGATGCACGACTTCATGGTGGTCGGCGTGGGCCCCGAGCGACCCGAGAGAAGCATCGGCGGCTACATCGGCGGCATGGCCATCCAGGGGGCGCCGTTCCCGGACGAGGCCCTGGACGCCATACGGCAGGACGAGGTCGGCATGTTCGCCACCAGGTGCATCGGCTGGCGCGTGGCCGAGATGACCAAGGTGATCAAGGCCGGCCTGGACGCCATGGGCCCGAACGACCTGAAATGGCCCAAGGGCGCCCTGTCCTGACCCGACCCGGCACGCGAGTCTCTCCCCCCATCCAGAGAAAGCGAGACGGCATGACCACGGTCGCAGCCATACAGATGCAGATAGGCCGCGAGAAGGACGTCAACCTGGAGACCGCCGGAAGGCTGGTTGGCCTCGCCGCCGATCGCGGCGCCCGGCTGGCCTGCCTTCCCGAATACTTCCTCGCCGACTGCCCCGAGAAGGGCACCGCGCCCGAGGAGATCGCGCGGGTGGCCGAGCCTGTGGACGGTCCCTCGGTCACCGCCCTCCGCAAGGTCGCCAGGCAGAGGAGCATCCACCTTTGCGCGGGGAGCTTCATCGAGGACGCCGGCGCCGGCGTGTTCCGCAACACCAGCGTGCTCATAGGCCCGAACGGCGAGCTCATAGGGCAGTACTCGAAGACGCACCCCGAGAACGCCGATCCCAAGTACGAAGTGGGCTGCGGGATCGTGCCCGGAGACGTCTACCCGGTCTTCGAGACCGAGGTGGGCAGGATCGGCATCGCCATAGACATGGACATCGACACGCCGGAGGTGCCCCGCATCCTGGCCCTGAACGGCGCCGACATCATCCTCACGCCCATGAACTGGAGCGTGCGCTGGTACAGGACGATCGACGCGTACGCCGCCGCCCACTGCATGATGAACCAGCTGTTCATGGTCGTGGCCAACCGGGCCGGCACGCGGTCGAGCCGGTATGGCGTGTTCAACTACCATGGCGGCAGCCGCGTGGTGGACCCGGAGGGCGTGACGCTCGCCCAGGTCACCGACTACTTCGAAGGAGCGGCGGTGGCCGTGCTGGATCACGAGGTGCAGAGGATCTGGCGCGAGGTCATCGTGCCTCGCGACTACCCGTACAATCGCAACCCAGCAACGTACGGCGCCCTCGTCGAGACGAAGACGTGAGGGTCGGCTACCGCGGAAGACAGCGGGTGCCCCGGCCGACCTGGAGGCAAGACCCCCGATGAGGCGCCCGAGCCCGGCAAGAGAGGCCTCTGCCTGCCGATGAACGTATCGCTGATGATCACGTGCCTGGGCGACGCGCTGTTCCCCAGCGTGGGCATGAGCGCCGTCCGCGTGCTCGAGAAGCTCGGGTGCACGGTCGACTTCCCGCCCCTACAGACGTGCTGCGGCCAGGTGGCGTTCAATGGTGGCTACCAAGAAGAGGCGAGGCTGTCGGCGAACGCCTTCATGAAGGCGTTC
>CAZIGT010000078.1:0-11214 GCA_964538465.1 uncultured Thermoleophilia bacterium
CGGAGGCGGCGCGCGGCGAGACCGGTGCCGGTCTCGACCCGACCGCGACCCCGGACGGCGACCGGCTGCGCCTGTCGGTGGGGACGGCGACGGCGTCGGGTGCGGTCACGTCGACCGTGGACGTCGACCTCGGCGACGTGGAGCCGACGTTCACGGTGTCGGCGGTCCGGGCCACGGACGGCGGGTGGCGGTGGACGAGCCGGCTCACCCTCGTCGCGGACGCCGGCACGTACACCGGCTCGATCAACGGGACGCCCGCGCAGGTGCGGGTCGTGTCCCCGTTGACGTGGACCCTCGACGTCGACTCGTGGCGGACCTCCTCCCGGGAGGGCCCGGCCGTGGCGGTCCTCACACGGTGAGGGCCGCCCGGACGACGGCCTCGGCGTGGTCGCCGCCGTCGCCGGGGCTGGTGCTCCGCCCGGGCTCGAGGCCGTAGTACGTCTGCGCGGCGCGGCCCGCGCACCCGTCACAGAACCGTGTTGGGGGTGCGCCGGTTGGTGATGGTCCGCGGCATCTCGCGCTTCCCGCTCGGCGACGGGCGCGAGGTCGGCGTGCGCTCGGCGGTGGGCGCGGACGCTCGCGCGCTGAAGAAGCTGCTCGACGACGTGGGCGCCGAGCCGCTGGTGACCATCCTGCACGAGCCCGGCAGCCGAACGGCGCGCTGGCTGCGCGCCCAGATCGCCCGGGCGGCGGAAGAGCCCGGGCAGCTCATGCTGGCGGCCGTGGTGGACGGAGGCCTCAGGGGGCATCTCGCCCTGGTCTCCGACTCACGGCCGCACGCTCACCACGTCTGCGAGCTCGGCATCGCCGTGGCCCTGCCGGACCGCGGGCTCGGGGTGGGCTCGGCGCTGCTGGACGTGGCGCTGCCGTGGGCGGCCCGCCACGGCCTCACGAAGGCCTCGGTGGGCGTGCTGTCCCACAACGATCGCGCGCAGCACTTCTTCGCGGCCCACGGGTTCGTGCGCGAGGGGTGCCGCATGGCTCAGTATCTGCTCGGCGGCGAGTACCACGACGAGGTCCTCATGGCGCGGACGCTGACGACGAGCACGGTGGACGGCAGGTGATCGGTGCGGCGGCGAGGATCCCTCTGGAGGAGCCGGTGCGTCGACTGCTGAAGCCGGTGCTCACACTCATCGCCGTGGCCATCGCGGCCGCACCCGCGGTGGTGGTGGTCGCCCTCGGCTGGTACCACACGCCGCTGCTCGGCGACCCCATGGGGCCGGGCAGCGGCGTGCTCGTGCTCACGGTCCTGTTCTACGTGCTCTGGCTGCCGGGGACGGTGTTCGCGCTCATCTGGGCCTTCGACAGGGTGGGCGTGCACTATGCGGTCGAGCAGCGTCCCCGTCATGTGGGCAAGAAGACGCGCCGGCGACAGCGCGCCGGGCTGCGCTTCCTGGCGTCGCAGGAGCGCGCCAGGGAGCAGGCGGAGCGCGAGAGGGCCGAACGGCAGGCGGCCGGCGAGCGCGCCCGCCTGCGTTCTGAGCGCGAGAGGGCCGGGCGGCCGCCGTCGGGCGAGAGCGCTGCCGATCGCCGCCGCCGGGAGGGTGGCTGACGTGGCCCGCATCGAACGCGCCAGCATCGACCAGGTGATAGCCGCCGCCGACATGCTCGAGGTGGTCGGCCGCTACACGCATCTCAAGAAGGCTGGCGGGAACTACTCGGGGCTCTGCCCGTTCCACGAGGAGAAGACGCCGTCGTTCTCGGTGAACCCGGCCGACAAGCTGTACTACTGCTTCGGCTGCGGCGAAGGCGGGGACCTCCTCGACTTTGTGCAGAAGAAGGAGGGCCTGGACTTCGGCGGCGCCGTGGAGCTCCTCGCCGAACGGTACGGCATCGATCTCCAGTACGAGGACGCGGCGCCGGACGACGGCAGCCGCCGGCGCCGCGAGCGCCTGCGTCAGCTACTGGAGAACGCCTGCGACTACTACGAGCGCATCCTCTGGTCGTCGCCGGCTGCGGCTGCGGCCCGCGAGTACCTCGAACGGCGCGGCCTGCACGAGCAGGTCTGCAAGGACTACCGGCTCGGGTACTCGCTGCCGGCGTGGGACCGGCTCACCAGAGGAGCCGTCGCCAAGGGCTTCGGCACACAGGAGCTGCTTGAAGCCGGTCTGGTCGTGCCCAGCTCGCGCGGCAGGCGCACGCCGCCCGCCCGTGCGGGCGTCGGCGCCCAGAACGGTGAAGCCGCCGCAGCCGTGCGTGTCTACGACCGTTTCCGCGGCCGCCTCATGTTCCCGCTGGCCGACGAGCGCGGGCGCATCTTGGGCTTCGGCGCCCGCACCCTCGGCGACGAGAAGCCCAAGTACGTCAACTCGCCCGAGACGGCGCTCTACCACAAGAGCGCGGCGCTGTTCGGGCTCCACAAGGCGCGCGAGGCCGCTCGTCGCGCCGACCGCGTCTACGTCGTCGAGGGCTACACGGACGTCATGGCGCTGGCGCAGGCCGGCATCGCCAATGTCGTAGCCTCCATGGGCACCGCGCTCACCGAGGAGCAGGTACGGGCGCTGCTCAAGCACACGCCCTCGATCTACCTGTGCTTCGACGCCGATGCCGCGGGCCAGGGCGCCATGCTGCGCGCTCTCGCCCTGGCCCGCTCCCTCAATGTCACCTTCCACGTAGTACGTATCCCGGCCGGCAAAGACCCGGCCGAGTGGGTACAGGCCGGGAACGACGCGGCCGCGTTCGCCCGACTTGCCGACGAGGCCCACACACTGCTACAATTCCACGTCCGTTCCGTGCTCTCCGCGCACGATCTGGCCAGGCCTGATGAACGCACTCGAGCCCTTGCCCTCCTCAAGGGTGTTCTCGCAGAGGCGCCAAGCCCCATAGAGCGAGACGAAGAGGTTCGCTACGTAGCCGACAGCCTGCGCCTCACGCCGGAGAGTGTCGTGCACCTGCTGAGCGGCTTGCCCGCAAACGGCGATGCCGGGCCGGAAGAACGCGCCACATCCGCCGCGACTACGCGGCTGCTCACCGGCGAGCGAGACCTGGAGGCGCGCTTCTTGGCGGCATGCCTGGCGGTGCCGGCGGACGGCGCCAAGTGCGTGGCGGCGGTCGGCGACGAGCATTTCACCGACCCCGGCATGCGCAGAGCGGCCGCTGCCGTGCGTGAGCGGCTGCAGCGGTTAGACCCTGAACAGGCAGGGGAAAAGGCCCTCGAGGAGGAAATACAGGCAGCATCTCCCGGCGCTTCCGCCGACGACGCTCTGGCCGAGGTCATGGTCCGCGCCGCCGGCGAGCACTTCGACGAAGCCGTTCTGCTCGAGGCGTTCCTAGGTCTTCAGAGCGCTCACGCGGACCGGGCGGTGGCGGAACTCAAGGCGCAGCTGCGCGCCGCGGCCACCAGGGAAGACGAAGTGCGCGTATCCGCCGAGCTCCAGAAGGCCGAGAAGAGAGCGTTCGAACTGAGCCGGGCCATCCATCGGCTACCCGTCGATGAGGCCCCGCGTGACAGACAGTAGCGAGAGGCGAGGCGTGTCCGACCTTACCGACGATCGCAGCAAGACGAGCGAGCATATAGAGCTGGCTGTCGATACCATCGACGAGGTCCGCGAGCTTATCACCGAGGGCAAGGAGCAGGGCTTCCTCCTCAGTGAGCACGTCCACGACGTGCTGCAGGAGCTCGACCTCACGGCCGAGCAGATCGACGCCATCTTCATCCTCGTCAACGACGAGGGTATCGAGCTGCTCGAGAGCGAAGAGAGCACCCGCACGGAAGGCGCGGAGAACAAGACGGAGCAGGAGATCATCTCCAAGCTCGATCTGTCCGTGAAAACCCCCACCAACGACCCGGTGCGCATGTACCTGAAGGAGATCGGCAAGGTGCCGCTCCTCACGGCCGAGGAAGAGGTGGCGCTGGCCAAGCGCATAGAGCGCCACGACATGGAGGCCAAGTGCCGGCTCATCGAGGCCAACCTGCGGCTGGTGGTGTCCATCGCCAAGCGGTACGTGGGCCGCGGCATGCTGTTCCTCGACCTCATCCAGGAGGGCAACCTGGGCCTCATCCGGGCGGTCGAGAAGTTCGACTACCGCAAGGGCTACAAGTTCAGCACGTACGCCACCTGGTGGATCAGGCAGGCCATCACCCGCGCCATCGCCGACCAGGCGCGCACCATCCGTATCCCGGTGCACATGGTCGAGACGATCAACAAGCTCATCCGCGTGCAGCGGCAGCTCTTGCAGGAGATGAACTGCGAGCCGACACCAGAACAGATAGCCGCCGAGATGGGCACCACGCCGCAGAAGGTGCGCGAGATCCTCAAGATCAGTCAGGAGCCGGTCAGCTTGGAGACACCGATCGGCGAGGAAGAAGACAGCCAGCTGGGTGATTTCATCGAAGACGAAGACGCCACCATGCCGGTGGAGGCCGTCAGCGAGATCATGCAGAAGGAAGAGCTGAACGCGGTGCTCAACCAGCTCACGCACCGCGAAAGGAAAGTCATCGAACTGCGTTTTGGCCTGAAAGGCGAGCATCCCCGCACCCTGGAAGAGGTGGGACAGAAGTTCGGCGTCACGCGGGAGCGCATCCGCCAGATAGAGGCCAAGACGCTGGCCAAGCTCAAGAGTTACCGAGAGGCACAGAGGCTGCGCGACTTCCTCGAGTGAGTCAGCCCTCCGTGCCCTGTCGTGTTCGACGCCCCGGCCCCCGCCGAGCGCCGTCCGAACGCGGCCACCGACCAGATACGCGAACAGAGGTACACGCTTGATCGAGCTTACTGAAGACCGCACAAGCGGCGACAACACGGAACTGGCCCTCGAAAGCATAGACGAGATCCGCGAGCTGCTCACGCAGGGCGCCGAGCAGGGCTACCTGCTCAGCGACCACGTGCACGACGTGCTCAAGGAGCTCGACCTGTCGGTCGAGCAGATCGACGGCGTCTTCATCGCGCTCCACGACGAGGGCGTCGACCTGCTCGAAGAGCGCGATGCAGACTCCACGGCCTCTCAGACGGAACGTCCGCAGGCCGAGGCCGCCGCAGAGCTCGACCTGTCGGTCAAGTCGCCGACCATGGATCCGGTGCGCACCTACCTGCGCGAGATCGGCACGGTACGTCTTCTCACCGCCGACGAAGAGGTGGCCCTGGCCAAGCGCATCGAGGCCCACGACATGGAGGCCAAGCGGCGTCTCATCGAGGCCAACCTGCGGCTGGTGGTGTCCATCGCCAAGCGGTACGCGAACCGTGGCCTGCCGTTGCTCGACCTCATGCAGGAGGGCAACCTGGGCCTCATCCGCGCCGTCGAGAAGTTCGACTACCGCAAGGGCTTCAAGTTCAGCACGTACGCCACCTGGTGGATCCGCCAGGCCATCACCCGCGGCCTGGCCGACCAGGCGCGCACCATCCGCGTCCCGGTGCACATGGTCGAGACCATGAACAAGCTGGCCCGCGTGCAGCGGCAGCTCGTCCAGGAGACCAACGGCGAGCCGGCGCCCGAGCAGATCGCCACTGAGATGGGCATCACGCCCGAGCGCGTGCGCGAGATCATGAAGATCGGCCAGGAGCCGGTGAGCCTCGAGGCTCCGGTGGGCGACGAGGGAGACAGCCGTCTCGGGGAGTTCATCGAAGACGAGCAATCCACCGAGCCCATGGAAGCCGTCAGCGAAGGCATGCTCAACGAGCAGCTGCGGGGGGTGCTGTGCCAGCTCACCGGCCGTGAGCGGCGCATCTTGGAGCTGCGCTTCGGTCTCGGCGGCAAGGCGCCGCTCACCCTCGACGAGGTGGGGCAGGAGTTCGGCCTCACGCGCGAGCGTATCCGCCAGATCGAGGCCAAGACCATGGCCAAGCTCAAGAGCTTCCGCGAGACCCAGCACCTGAAGGGCTTCCTGAGCTAGGCGCCGGGCGGCGCCGCGGGCGGCGCCTACGGTGCGCGCGGGAGGAGCGCCGGGCGGCGCGGGCGGCGCGCTCCGGGCTGTGGAGCGGCGCGTCCGGTAGACTCCTGCGAAAACCTGCGCAGGGACCGTGGCAGACACCGAGGACACTCGCACCCGTCAGGTAGACGACTGGGGGTTCGACGACGTGGAGGCGCGCAAGCCGCCTCCGATCGACGGATCGCCTTCTCCTGAGACGCCGCAGACGCCGGCCGGCGCCCCGTCGGTGCCGGTTGCGCCCGAGGCGTCCGCCGAGGAGCCGCCGGCCGATGCGCCCACCGTCGAGCTGAAGGTGCCGGCGGAGGGCGAGGCGCCGGCAAGAGCGAAGGCCGAGGCGCCGGTCGGGCGCGCGGCGTCCGAGAAGGGTCGGGCGCCGGCGAAGGCCAAAGCGGCGCGGGGCAAGAAGTCCGCAAAGGACGGCGGCTCCTCGAAGGGCCGAGCGGGCGCCAAGGGCCCGGGCGCGGCGAAGGATCTGAAGCCTGTCGAAGACAGGGCGGCCGCTGCCGGGAAGGCCCGTGACGCCCTGGAAGAGCCGGCGGCCACGAAGGATCGCGAAGACGGCGGCCTCGGTGCGCGTGTGTGGCGGACGCTCGCGGCGCTCGTGGCCGTCACAGAAGACCCCTGTCGCAAGCAGAAGAAGGTCGCCGGCCCGGGTGCCGAGACGGCCGTCCTGCTCGACGGTGCCGAGCCGGCGCCGCGCGGCCCCTGGCCGCAGCGGCTCAAGGCGTTCGCGCGCCGTCACGCGGCGGCCGTGGCCTTCTTCGGGCTCTGGTCGCTGATCCTCGCCTTCCCGTACTTCGGGCTCGGCTCCGCGTCGTTCGTGGTGCTGCACGACACGTCCGAGATGAACCTGCCGCGGGCGGTGTGGTACGGCGCCGCGGACACACAGACCGGCATGGGGGCCTGGAGCGTCACCGGCGTGAGCGGCACCGACCGCCTGGGGTCGGGGCTCTCGCGCGATCTCGACACGTTCCTGTTCGTTGTGCTGCCCGGCTGGCTCGCCTACGGCCTCTTCATGTGGCTGCAGCGCTTCCTGGCCGGGTTCTTCCTGTTCCGGCTTCTGCGCGACTGGCGGAACGTCTCGCCGGCGGCGGCGGCGTGCGTGTCCTGTGCCTACGCCCTGTTCACGCAGCCGCACTACAACATGAGCTGGACCGGCTTCGCGCTCTACGACGGCCTGGCGCTCCCTGGCCTGCCGCTGGTGCTCTACCTGCTGTTCCGCTGCGAGCGCTGGCGTCCGCGCTGCCGGTATCCGGCGATCGCCGCCGCCGGCTTGCTGTATGCGCTGAGCTCGCACTTCTTCCTCGCGGTGTTCTGCGTGGCGGCCGCGGTGGTGCTCGCCATGGCGGCGTTCCCGCATCGCAGCAGACGGTACTTCTGGGTGGCTCCACTGCTGTTCGCGGCCGCCTGGTTCGTCGGTGAGCTGCCCGTCCTGTGGGCGGCGGCCGCCAACGCCGGCGCGTCACAGCGCGCCGACCGTGCCCTGCTTACGCTCAACACGCAGGACGGCGTCGCCTACCGGCAGTGGCTTCCCAAGTTCCTCATGGACAACCTTCTGGCACTCGTCCTGACGGCCATCGCCTTCGTGCTGGCGCTCGTGCGCCGCTCCTGGCACGTGCTGGTCGTGGCCGCCCTGGCCGGGCTCTGCGTGCTGGCTGTGGCCTATGCGCCGTTCTTCCGCGACAGCGTGTTCTCGCACCTGGGCCCGCTGTCCGGCTTCCGCTTCGACAGGCTCTTCGTGGTGCTGCCCTTCATGGCGCTGTTCGCCGGCGGGCTGGGGTTGGGCCTGCTGCCGCGCGCCACCCCAGCCCTCGTCCCGGGCGCCACGAGCGGCCGCGCGAGCTGGCTGCGGCGCAAGGCCGGGCCGCAGGGCGACGCGGCCGGTGAGGCGCCGGGCTCGGTAGCCGACAAGGGGGCGGCCGGCTCAGGCGAGGCGCCGGCCGCCGCTGGGCAGTCGCCCAGGGCGCTCAAGAAGGCCGCCAGGTCGCGTACGGTGATCGCCGCCGAAGTCCATATGGGCCCGGACGGGGACGGTCGCGGCGAGCGCGTGTTCGTGCTCACGAAGAACGAGATGGTCGAGCCCGGTGACGAGACTGCCGGCGACGGGGCCGGTGCCGACGAAGCCGGTACCGACGCAGCCGCGGCCGGGCAGACTGGCGGCGACCGGGACAAGACTGCGGAGAAAGCCGCCGCGCGGCCCGCTGCGAACGGCTCCGCCGAAGGGGCTGAGGGCGTCAGCCCGGGAACGTCCGTCTGGGGCAGGATCGGCGCCGCCACACGCGAGACGGTGAACAGCCTCCTGCCGCGCCGCGGCAGCGGCCTCCCGGTCCAGGCGGCCGTCGGCGTGGCCATACTGGTGGCTGTGGTCGTGCAGGCCGTCGGCGTGCAGCAGAGGGTCGCCGGCGAGATGTCCAACGGCGCCACCTACGCCACCCTCTACGGCAGCCCCGACATCGCCGCCCTGGCCGCGAAGCAGTCCGCGGCGCCGCCGTTCCGCGTTGCCAGCGTCAACGCGCCACTTGCGCGCGGCAAGACACAGACGTGGCATGCGGGCTATGCCTGGGCGTACGGACTCGAGACCGCGGACGGCTACTGCGTGCTCTACTCCCAGCGCTACCAGGACTTCTGGCTGCGCGTCATCGACGCGAAGATCGGCCGCAGCGAAGCCATCAAGGACCATTTCCGCAAGTGGGGCAATCGCGTGTACCTGTTCACCTCGCGCAACTACCTCAACCGGCCCGGCGGTATCCGGGCCGCCAACCGCTGGAACCTGGCCCTGCTTTCACTGGCGAACGTGCGCTACTTCATCAGTCCCGTGCAACTGCGTGACCCGTCCCTGAAGCTGGTACCCAGCGGCAACCGGGAAGCGCAGCTCGCGTGGAGCGCGCTCACCGGCTGGCAGAAGACCACGCGTACCTGGGACGGCGAGTATCCCGGCCTGCCGCTCTACATCTACGAGAACGACGACGTGTTCCCGCGGGCGTTCCTCGTGCAGAACGTGCGCCTGTTCAGTTCCAGGAAGGCGCTGCTGGACCAGATGGCGAGAGCAAGCCACGAGGGTTTGCGGGGCTCGGTGTTCCTCACCACCGCGGACAGGAACACGCTGGGGCTGGACGAGACGCCTCTGGGGTCGGGCGGAGCCCAGGGGACCGATGGTGAGGCGAACGGTGAGGCCGATGGCGGGACCGCAGGCGGGGCGAACGGACAGGACGCGGCCGTCATCCCGGCGAGCGCCGTGAAGATCACCAAATACGCCGTCGACGAAGTGGAGATGACGGTGCAGGCGGACGGGGCCGGCGTGGTCGTGCTCGCCAACACGTACAGCCGCTTCTGGAAAGCCACCGTCGACGGCGAGGAAGTGGCCGTGGTGCCCGCCGACTACACGTTCCTGGGGGCGGTCGTGCCGGACGGCCGGCACACGGTGGTCTTCAAGTACCGGCCGCCCTACAGGTGGCTGGCCTGGCAGTAGGCCTCAGGCGCCGACGTGGCCGTAGAGCGGGCTCGAGCGGGCATACGCGCGAGGGAGCCCAGCGGCGCGAGCGTTGGCTCCGGTCTGCCGCGGCCGCCGAAGCCCACGGAGCCTGTGGTAGAGTCCGGCGGACCATGTCCGCACGCCGTTCGCACAGTCCCCGCGCCCAGCGCCGGTCGGCGTCGAGCGCATCGCAGGGAGCGCCGGCCCCAGGGCCGGCCGGAGCAGCGGCATGAGCCGTCTCGACTGCATCTGGCCGCCCGAGGCCGCGGACGCGGTCCTGGCGCGCGGCCCCGGCGGCGTGCCGGCCGACGCCGGGGATTTCAGCGACGCCGGTCCCTCCGCCGCGGAGCTCGATCTCTCCGTGGTGGTGCCGGCGCTCAACGAGTCGGCCAACATCCCCGAGCTGCTGGCACGCACCACGGCAGCGGTCGCCGCGCTGGGCAGCTACGAGATCGTCGTGGTCGACGACGGCAGTGGCGACGATACCTGGCCGCTGCTGCGCGAGGCCGCGGACGCCGATCCCCACGTGGTCGGCGTCCGCCTTCAGCGCAACTTCGGCCAGCACCCGGCGCTCACGGCCGGCCTCACGGCGGCCCGCGGGCGGGTCATCGTCACCCTCGACGCCGATCTGCAGAACCCGCCTGAGGAGATACCGAAGCTCGTCGCCCGGCTAGGTCCCGACTGCGACGTGGCCAGCGGCTGGCGCCGCGAGCGCAAGGACAGCTGGTTCCGCCGGCTTCCCAGCAAGCTGGTCAACGTCATCCTGCGGCGGGCCACCGGCGTCTACCTGCACGACTACGGCTGCATGATGCGCGCCTACAAGCGGCGCGTCATCGAGCTGCTCCTCTGCTGCCCGGAGGTGAGTCGCGCCACCACCGGCCTGGTGAGCTGGCTGGGCGTGCGCATCGTCGAAGTCCCGATAGCCCACGATGCGCGCCGCGCCGGGCGCTCCCGTTACCGGTTCTGGCGACTGCTCAGGATGAACTTCGACATCCTCACGGGCTTCTCCACCGGCGTGCTGCAGGCAGTCTCGGTGCTGGGCATCATCGTCTCTGTGTTGGGGTTCGCGGCCGCCATAGTGCTCGCCGTGTGGCGCATAACGCACGGCTCCGGGCCGGTGGGCCTCACGACGTTCCTCGCCGTGCTCATGTTCCTGGCCGGCATGCAGGTGGCGGCTATCGGCATAGTGGGCGAGTACGTGGGCCGCATCTTCACGCAGGTGCAGGGGCGGCCCTACTACGTGGTCCGCGACGTGATAGGCGGCGCGGCGCCGGTCCGCGTGGACGCGGTAGCCGAGCCGGCCGGCGCGGCAGACGATGAGGCGGGTGCGAGCGGGGAAGAGGCGAGCGAAGCCGCAAGTGCCGGCAGCGCTCGTCCGGACCGCTCTCTCGACGCTCAGGAGCGCGTGTGACGCGTCTGCGGGTGTGTGCGGCGGCAGAGGTGCCCGCAGAGGAGCGCGAGCGCTGCGCGGCCGTCTACGGGCGCTCGCGCTACATGCTCGAGCCCCCGTTCCGCGGCGACCCGCCCCACGCCCACTTCTGGCACGAGCTGAGCGGCACGGCGGCGCAGGAAGACGCCGCCGCCGTGGCGCTGCTCAACGGCGAAGAGGTGCGCGGCCTCTGCACGGTGCGCACACCTGCCTGGGACGCCGAGCACTTCGGCTTCGTCCTCGGCCGCATCGAGCACCTCGTGGCGGCCGAGCTCGAAGTCGAGCCGGTCGACCGCCACCACCCGGTCGCGGCGCCAGAAGTCCTTGAAGACCTTCGTCAGGCCCGCCGCCTGCACCACGATGGTGCCGTCAGTGCCCATCGGTGAAACGCTAGAGTCCGCCCCGCGTCCCCCGGGCGGCGTCCAACGCTCATTTCTCTTTCGTCAGCAC
>CAZIGT010000078.1:11224-11467 GCA_964538465.1 uncultured Thermoleophilia bacterium
CGGGGGGCGGCCGCTGCCGGGTGCGCCCACGGGCCTGGGCCGCGGAGCACTTCGGGTGCGGCCGCGGCCGCATCGAGCACCTGGTGGCGGCCGACGAGTCCACCGCCCGCGCCGCCGTCGACTGGGCGCTCGCCCATCTGCGCGACGCGGGAGCGCGGGTCTGCACGGCGCGGCTGTATGTGGAGGACCATGTGGCGCTCCACGCCCTCGAAGACGCCGGCTTCCGCTTCGCCGAGCCCGCGC
>CAZIGT010000079.1:0-7920 GCA_964538465.1 uncultured Thermoleophilia bacterium
CCCGGCCGCGACGAGACGATCATCCTGCCGCGGTCCATCGGCCGCGGCGGCGCCGTGTGAGCTGACGACCAGGCGGCGGGGTGGCTTCTGCCGCCCCGCCGCCGCGGTTGCCTCTACTTCTTCACGTTCACCCAGATCGACCAGACGGCTGCCGGAGCGCCGCTCTGGTCGCCGGGAGGCATGAGCTCCGCCATGACCAGCTCGCCGCCCGGCCCCGCAGCACTCCACTTCAACGTATACGTACCGCCGCTGCCCACCATGCCGGTGTCATCGGCCTTGTACGTAGGATCGCCGTCCTGCACCATGATCATGTTGTCGGGGGTGGCGTCCACCCATTGATAGCCGGTGGTGGCGTTGCCCGGGATGTTGACCTCGAGCGTGTCGCCGACCTTCATGTCCACGGTCTGCGGTGTCTCCTTGACCGTCACGTCCATCGTCTTGTGCGACGTCTTGCCGGACACCACGGCGCGGAACGCGAAAGTGGCCTCCGGCGCCTTGCCCTGTGCGGCGTGCAGCAGCACCACGTTGGTGCCGCCGGCGGCCACGGACTGGAACGGGATGGTGACCACGCCGGTGCCGTCGGAGCCGGTCTGCTTGAAGCCGGCCTTGCCGGTCTGCTTGAGCACGCCATCGTCGATGGAGCTGACGACCCAGTTGTACGGACTGGTGGTGGCGCCGTGCAGGTGCACATTGAGCTTGTCGCCCTTGTTGATCGCCACTGGCGGGCAGGACTTGGAACCCGCGACCGTCACCACAGCCGGCTTGTGCTCGGCCGCGCTCTCGAACTTGAACGTGTACTCGCGCGTGGGGTCGGTGGTCGGGTCTTCCACGGGGCCGTAGGCGGCATCGAGGGCGATCTCGCCCGCGTCCTTGACGACGTACGTATAGACCAGCTTGCCGCCGGACCCCATGAGGTCGCTCTTGGCCTTGAAGACGGGGTCTCCCTGCTGCTCGAGGGCGCCCTCCGGGGTGACCTGCATGTCCCAGGCGTAGCCGTCGCTGGGCCTGCCATCGAGCTTCACGTACAGCGTGTCGCCCTGCATGACGTCGGTGACCGTGCCCTTCTTGGCCGTCACCGTGTCCACGACCACTTCCACCGGCTTCGCCGTGGGAAGGACCTGGGCCGTGGTGGCCCACACGCCGGCGATGCGGTTGTTGCCCGGCGCGCGCAGCGAGAACACGAGGGTCGCTTCACCCGCGGCTGCGCCCTTGAACGAGAACACCGAGGTGCCGCCGGCCCCGACCGCGCCGCTCGTGTCGGACTCCGTCTTCGGCGCTCCCAGTGATTTGAGGCTCGCGCTCGAGACGCTCTCCAGCTTCCACGCGTATCCGGTAGAGCCCGTGTTCTGCGCGAGGGCCACCTGCAGCGTGTCGCCAACATTCATCATCGCCGAATGCGACACGTAGTCCTGGTTCACGCTCACGTGGTTGGCTGAGCTGCCCGCCACGACCTCGATGTACATGGTGCTGACCGAACCCGGCGTGTCCTGGTCGCCCGGCGGCATCTCCTTGAAGGTCACCAGGGCGGCGCCTTCCTTGACGGCCTTGAGCGAGATGGTGGTGGTGCCGGGCGCGCCGACCACGTCTCCGTCACCGCCGCTGGTCGTGGTCGGCTCGCCGACCTGCTCGATGACACCGTCCTCGTCGAGCACGGCCGTCCATGCGTAGCCTGTGCTGGCGTTGCTGGGGAGCGTCACATCGATGACGTCGCCCACGTGCACCGACTGGCTGGGCGCCTGCTCGACCTCGGCCACGTTGACCACTTTGGTGGCCGGCTTTGCCTTGGGGCTGGACTTGGCCCCTCCGCCTTCGCCCGAGTCCCCGCAGCCGGCCAGGCCGACGGCGAGCGCCGCCGCGGCCAGGCACGCCGCGGCAGCTGTGATGGATCTCTTGTGTCGCACCGAACCCTCCGTGTGTCGCTTCCAGCGGGCATGACGCCCGCCGGCCCCTTTGCCCCAGGTGCAGCACGCGCGGCCCCCTTGGGCGACCGCACGGTGTTCGACGGTAGCCTACCGCGCCCTCTCTACTGGAGCTCCTTTGCGACCCCTATCGACGTCGGAGCGGCTGGTCTTGAGCGGATGCGCCAGAGGGAGACGCACAGCTCGTCTCAGGAACCACACAGGAAATCCACAGGGAACGCGCATACACTCGCCGCATGCACTCACTCGACGGCACTACAGGAGAGAGTGACAGGGTCGCCCCCAGAACTGGCGCCTCCGCCACGCGGGTGCTCGTGGTGGACGACGAGCCGAGCATCACCGACCTGGTCTGCCTGGCCCTTCGCTACGAGGGATTCGAGGTGGCGGCGGCCCACGCCGGCCGGCCGGCGCTCGACGCCGTCACGGAGTTCCGGCCGCACCTCATCGTGCTCGACATCATGCTGCCGGACATCGACGGCTACGAGGTGACGCGACGCCTGGCCAACGAGGGCCGCCGCATCCCGATCCTCTTCCTCACTGCCCGCGATACCACGGAAGACTTGGTGGTCGTGCTCAGTGTGGGTGGGGATGTCTTCTTCAGCAAGGCCTTCAGCATCGAGGAGATGGTGGCTCGAAGCCGCGCCGTCCTGCGGCGCACGAGCCAGACGGCGCAGGACTCCGGGAAGCTGCAGTTCGCCGACCTAGAGCTGGACGACGACACGCACGAGGTCTGGCGCGCCGGGACCCCCGTGTATCTCACCGCCACCGAGTTCAAGCTGCTGCGCTACCTGCTGCTCAACGCCCGCCGCGTGGTCTCCAAGGACCAGATCCTCGACCACGTATGGCACTACGACTTCGGCGGCAACGCGAACGTGGTCGAGACCTACGTGAGCTACCTGCGGCGGAAGCTGGATCCGCTCGGTCCGCCGCTCATCCACACCGTGCGCGGCGTCGGCTACACGTTGCGGCGGCCTTCGTCGTGAGCGCCGACAGGCAGCAGAGCGCTCCGCGGCAGGGCCGCGCCCTCACCCTGGGCGCGCGCCGGCAGCGACGTGCCCCTGGGGAGCATCACGCGTTCACCCTGCGCGCGCGACTCACGCTCACCGTGCTGGCCCTGGCCGGAGGCGCCATCGTTGTGATGGGGGTGGTGACGCACGAGACGCTGGAGAGCTACCTCGTCGGGCGCGTAGACCAGCAGATGCGCGTCGCACGAGTGGCGGCGCTGGTGGCCCTGAACGCCCACTCGGACGTTCTGGAGCTGCCGGCCTCGATACGGCCCACCGGCGGCGCCGTGCTGCCCCCCGGCACTTACGCGGAGCTCCGCCATGGCGACGAGGTCGTGGACGACGTCACGTTCAGATACGGCCTCAGGAAGGCGGCGACACCGCGGGTGGACGCCGCGGACCTCCGCCGCTCGGTCGCCTCGGGCGAGCTGTTCACCGCGGGCAGCGAAGGCGATGATCGTGACGCCGCCTCGCCCAGCTACCGTGCCGGGGCCTGGAAACTGCGACCGGGCTACACGCTGGTGGTCGCCATACCTCTCACCGAGGTGAGCGCGACGTTGCACCACACGCTGGTCATCGAGATCGTCGTCGGGCTCGGCGTGCTCGCGGCGCTCATGGTCGCCGCATGGTTCCTGATCCGCCGTGGCCTCCGGCCGCTCGACGACATGGCAGAAGCGGCCGGCGCCATCGCCGGCGGTGACCTCGCGCGGCGCGTGGAGCCGGCCGAGCCGAGCACGGAGGTGGGCCGACTCGGTTTGGCGCTCAACGCCATGCTCGCCCAGATCGAGCGGGCGTTCGCCGCGCGCGAGGCGTCGGAGCAGCGGCTGCGCCGCTTCCTCGCCGACGCCTCGCACGAGCTGCGCACGCCCCTCACCTCCATTCGCGGCTATGCCGAGCTGTTCCGCCGCGGCGCCGACGAGCGGCCTGAGGACCTGGCCGTGAGCATGCGCCGCATAGAGGAGGAAGCACAGCGCATGGGCGTGCTCGTCAACGACCTGCTGCTGTTGGCCCGGCTCGACGACGAACGGCAGCTCCAGCGCGAACCAGTGGACCTAGCGGCGCTGGTCGCGGACTGCGTGCAGGACGCCCGGGCCGCCGCCCCCGACCGCCGGATCGAGCTCACCCTCCTGCCGGTCGCGGTCGACGGCAGGCTGGGAGACGGGCTCTCCGAGATGACACCCACCGAGCCCAGCCCCGAAACCACCCCCTCGGGGCCGCCTGCTGCCGACGGCCTCTGTGCTCCCGGCGACGACGACCGGCTGCGCCAGGTCGTCGCGAACCTCCTCGCCAACGCCACGCGCCACACGCCGGCAGGAACGGCCGTCGACGTGCTTCTCGGCGTGGAAGACGGCCAGGCCGTGCTGCGCGTGCGCGACCACGGCCCCGGCCTGCCGCCGGAGAAGGCGGAGCACGTGTTCGAGGCGTTCTACCGATCCGCCACGGGGCGCAACCGCGAGGACGGCGGCGCCGGCCTGGGCCTCGCCATCGTCAAGGCTATCGTCGACGCCCATGATGGGATGGTCGCGGTGGAAGAGACGCCGGGCGGCGGAGCCACCTTCGTCGTCCGCCTGCCGCTGCGCGATCAAGGCGCCGCGGAGTAGAGCACTCACTGGCCCGGCGCCTCGCCGCCAGGCCTCTTCGCCCGCGCATCTCTCCGTTGCCCGCCCAACGAGCGGCCGATAGACTCGCTGTCCTGTCCTCTTCCGTCCTGTCCCATCTCAGCGGGGGTGCTGCATGAAGGTCCTGGTAGTCGGCGGCGGCGGCCGCGAACATGCGCTCGTCCACGCCTTCGCGGGGTCGTCGCTGGACCCGCAGGTCTTCTGCGCGCCGGGCAACGCCGGGATAGCCGCCGAGGCTGAGTGCCTGCCCATAGGCGGCGAGGACGTTGAAGGCCTCCTCGCCTGGGCCGTCAAGGAGAAGCCGGATCTCACGGTCGTGGGACCCGAAGCTCCGCTCGTTGCCGGCATCGCCGACCTGTTCGCCGACCGCGGCCTCGCCGTCTTCGGCCCGTCGAAGGCAGCTGCGGAGCTGGAGGGCAGCAAGGTGTTCGCCAAGGACATCATGGCAGACGCCAAGGCGCCCACCGGCCGCTTCAGCCGTCACGACGACCTCGACGACGCCCTCCGCTGCCTGAAGACGCAGCCTGTGTATCCGCTGGTCGTGAAGGCGGACGGCCTGGCGGCCGGCAAGGGCGTCGTCATCGCCAACGACTACGAGGAAGCCAGGAAGGCAGTGGAGGACGACCTCCGCCACCGCAAGTTCGGCAGCGCCGGCGACACGGTCCTCATCGAGGAGTACCTCACGGGATCGGAGGTCTCGCTTCTGGCGCTCTGCGACGGCAAGACCATCGTGCCGATGGCCCCCGCCCAAGACTACAAGCGCATCTTCAACGACGACCAGGGGCTCAACACCGGAGGCATGGGCAGCTACTGTCCGGTCCCCGGCTTCGGGCAGCGCGAGATCGACTACACCATGGAGCACGTCTTCGAGCCCGTGATCGCCGTCCTCGGTGCCCGCGGCATCGAGTACCGCGGCGTGCTCTACGGCGGCCTCATCATCACCGAAGACGGCCTCAAGGTCCTCGAGTTCAACTGCCGCTTCGGCGACCCGGAGACGCAGGCGATCCTGCCGCGGCTGGACGGCGACCTGCTCGAGGCCTGCCTGGCGGCGGCGCGCGGCGAGCTGGCCGGCACGCGGCTCGCCTGGAAGCCGCAGCCGTGCGTGTCGGTCGTCATGGCCTCGCGCGGCTACCCGGAGAGCAGCTCGAAGGGCGACGTGATCAGCGGCCTGGCCGATGCCGCCGCCCTCGACGACACCGTCGTGTACCACGCCGGCACCGGCTTCGGCACCGCGTCCGGCAACGACGCGCGGCCGATCGTCACGGCCGGCGGCCGCGTTCTGGCCGTCAGCGCGCTCGGTGCCACCTTCGACGCCGCGCGCGAGCGTGCCTACCGGGGCATCGACCGCATCGCCTTCGACGGCATGCAGTTCCGCACGGACATCGCCGAACGCGCCGTTCGCGCCGAGAAGGGCGAACAGCTGTTGTTCCCGGCCGGTTGGAGCGACTGAGCGGGAGTCACCCCCGAAGGAGCAGACATGGAAGAGACCCGCACAGAGGTCGAGGCCCTCATGGTGAGCATGGCGTCGAGTCCCGTGCTCGTAGGCATCGTCATGGGCAGCGAGAGCGACCGCGAAGTCATGCAGGCGGCCGCTCAGGAACTGGAGAACCGCAAGATCAGCCACGAAGTCAGCGTGCTTTCGGCGCACCGCACCCCGGACAAGGTCGCCGAGTACGCGCGGGGAGCACAGGCTCGCGGCCTCAAGGTCATCATCGCCGGAGCGGGCAAGGCAGCGGCGCTGCCCGGGGTCATCGCCGCCTACACGAATCTTCCCGTGATCGGCGTGCCGATCAAGACGAGCGACCTCGGCGGCCTCGACTCGCTGCTGAGCATCGTGCAGATGCCACCCGGTGTGCCGGTCGCGTGCGTGGCCATCAACGGCGCCCGCAACGCGGCCATACTGGCGGCGAAGATCCTCGACGTCTGAGGCCGCGCTCAGCCCCGCACGCGTGCAGACAGACTCATCCGGAGGCCCAGCATGAACAAGCGCTCCTACGCCGCGGCCGACGCCGCTCCGCCAGTCGGCCCCTACTCGCCGGCCGTCGACGCCGCCGAGATGCCGAAGGGCCTGCTCTTCCTCTCGGGGCAGATCCCCCTCGACGCCCAGGGCAACGTCGTGGGCGAGAACGCCGCCGACCAGGCGCACCAGGTGCTCGAGAACATGCGCTCGCTGCTCGCTGCCGCCGGCGCCACGTTCGACACGGTGGTCAAGACCACCATCTTCCTCACGGACATGGCGGACTTCACCGCCGTCAACGACGTCTATGCGGAGTACTTCAGCGCGCCGTTCCCGGCCCGCTCCACGGTTGCCGTCGCGGCGCTGCCCAAGGGTGTCAAGGTCGAAATAGAGGCTATCGCGGCGCCCTGATGTGATGACCGCCGCGGCCCGAAGCGCCCGCGGCGCGCTCGCTGTGGCGGCCCGCCGCGCTCACCGCGTGATGGGCCCGAGCGTGCGGCACGCCGCTGCCGACCGCCCCGTCAGCCGCGGCGCGCCCAGTAGCTGCGGGCGCTCAGCCCCAGCGACACGCAGAGCAGCACAACGGCCGTGACCACCAGCCACGGCGTCTCGTCGTGCTGCACCCACTCCACGACCAGGCAGACGACGGCGATGACCGTGAAGAACGCCTGAGCCACCAGAAGCCAGCCCGCCCGGCGGGGGTCGTTCCGGCGATCTGCGGGAACGTCGAGGAGATCGGGTCTGTCTGACATCGGGGTCCTCCGTCGTAGTGGCCGTGGCAGCAGTATCGGCAGGACGCGGTCGCGGCTCCACCCGTCGTGCGGCAGCGACCGCGCAAGGACCGCCGCGCCGACCGAGTGGCCGTTCCTGTGCGGTATGCTCCGGTCACGGCCGCCGCCGCTCAGGACCGCCGCTACTCGACCGCAAACGGAGGCACAGCCATGATCGAGCGCTACACACTGCCCGAGATGGGCGCCGTCTGGACCGACGAAGCCAAGATGGCCGCCTGGCTGCAGGTCGAGATCGCCGCCGTCAAGGCGTGGGCGCAGCTCGGCAAGGTGCCGCCGGAGGCGGTGAAGGAGATCGAGGCCAAGGCCGCCTTCGAGGTGGCCCGCGTCAACGAGATTGAGCAGACGACCAACCACGACGTGATCGCCTTCCTCACCAACGTGGCCGAGCACGTCGGCGATGCCAGCAAATACATCCACTACGGAATGACCAGCAGCGACATGCTCGACACCGGGCTGGCGCTGCAGATCAAGCAGGCCGGTGGACTGCTGCAGGACGACCTCGCGGCGCTGGGCGCAGTGCTCAAGCGCCGCGCGCTCGAGTTCCGGGACGCCGTGCAGGTGGGTCGCACGCACGGCGTCCACGCCGAGCCCATCACCCTGGCCTTCAAGCTCTGCGTCTGGCTCGACGAC
>CAZIGT010000079.1:7930-11396 GCA_964538465.1 uncultured Thermoleophilia bacterium
AGCTCGGCATCTGGGCCTTCGAGCCCAGCCGTCATCTCGACCGCCTGCGGCGCGTCACCGCCAACGCCGCCGTCGGCAAGATCAGCGGCGCCGTAGGCGCGTACAACCACATCGACCCGCGTGTGGAACAGCTCGTCTGTCAGGAGCTGGGCATAGGCTTCGAGCCCATCTCCAGCCAGGTCGTACAGCGCGACCGCATCGCCTGCCTGCTGAGCGCCATAGCCATCGTGGGCGCCAGCGTCGAGAAGATGGCCGTGGAGGTCCGCCACCTGCAGCGCACCGAGGTCCGCGAGGCGGAAGAGGCCTTCGGCAAGGGCCAGAAGGGCTCTTCGGCCATGCCGCACAAGCGCAACCCGATCCTCAGCGAGCGCATGGCCGGCTGCGCCCGCGTGCTGCGCGGCAACGCCATGGTCGGCATGGAGAACGTGGCCCTGTGGCACGAGCGCGACATCAGTCACAGCAGCGCCGAACGCATCGTGCTGCCGGACAGCTGCATCCTTCTCGACTACATGCTGCAGAAGTGGACGAAGTTGATGGACGGGCTGGTGGTCGACACCGGGCGCATGCGCGCCAACCTCGACCTCTCCCACCGGCTGGTCTTCAGCGAGGCGATGCTGCTGGCGCTCATCGACAGGGGCATGCTGCGCGAAGACGCCTACCGCGTGGTGCAGGAGAGCGCCATGACCGCCTGGCAAGAGGGCCGCGACTTCGGCGAACTCATCGCGGCCAATCCGGGCGTGCAGGCCGTGATGACGGCCGGCGAAGTGGACGCCGTCCTCGACCCCGGTCGGCACGCCGCCGGCCGCGACGTCATCTTCGAACGTCTCGCGGCCCTGGAGTTCTAGCAGCGGGACGCGGCCGTAGGTGCCCGGCCCACCCACCGGCGCGGCGGCCGCGATCCTGCCGGCCACAGCCTGGGCCGGTGCCCCGCCGGTCCGCCGGTGTCTACCCGGCGTCGCTGGTGCCCAGCGCCGTCACCCTCTCGACCTCGTCGAACAGGCGGGCGTCGGTCTCGACCGTCTCCACGATCTCGGTGCCGCGCGTCTCCACGCCGAAGAACTGCGTCACCAGCAGGCCGAGCACGGCCACGCCGGCCATCAGGAACACCGTCACGCTCACGCCCAGGCCGTCCTTGAGCAGCGGCATCACGAACACGCCCACGGCGGCGCCCGTCTTGCCGGCCGCCGCTGCGAAGCCGTGCCCGGTGGCCCGCAGCCGGGTCGGGTAGACCTCCGCCGGCAGCAGGAACGTCGTGGAGTTGGGACCGGCGTTGATGAGCAGGTTGAACAGGCCGAAGCCCAACGCCACCAGCCAGATCGGGTCGCCGATCGCGTTCGCCGTCCCCAGGATCGCCAGCCCTACGGCGCAGCCGAGGAACCCCACCTTCTGCAGGGGCAACCGCCCCACGCGGTCGACGAATACGATGGCGACGATGAATCCCACGACCAGCATGAGGTCGAGGGCCGCGGTGCCCTCGGTGACGGCGATGTCCTTCGTGATGAAGTCCACCTCTGTGCGAGCGAACCCCATGGACGCGAGCAGGACCGGCGTGAAGAGCCCCACGCCGTACATCATCACGTCCATGAGGAACCAGCCTCCGGCTGTGAGGACCGTCAGCCGCCGGTTGGCGCCGCGGAACAACTCCGAGTACCTGGCCCTGTCGGGCGGCTTGCCGGCTGCCGTGCGCGCCTGCCAGGCGGGCGTCTCCGGGACGGTGCGCCGTGCCCACATGATGATCAGCGCCGGCACGGCACCCATGGCGAACATCCAGCGCCATGCCGCGACGCTCGGGTCGATCTCCAGGAAGAGCATCCCGACAAGGGCGCCGGCGATCATGCCGATGGCCTGGAACGAGAAGCCGCCGACCAGGAAGCGACCGCGGACCTCGGCCGGCAGGTACTCCACCGAGAACGAGGCGGCGATAGGGTAGTCGGCGCCCACGGCCACGCCCAGCAGGAAGCGGAACGCGATCAACCACCACACGTCCCATGCGAACGCCGTGGCCAGCGCGAACACCACGAACAGGATCAGATCCCACGTGAACAGGCTCTTGCGACCGAAGTGGTCGGTGAGGTAGCCGCCCAGAGCGGCGCCCAGGATGGCGCCGATGATGGCGGCCGAGCTGGTGAGGCCCAGCAGCCATGCCGACGTGTCGAACGCCCTGTCCAGCAGCGGAAGGGCGACCGCCATGATGAACAGGTCGAAACCGTCGAGGGCCACACCGCCGGCCGAGAGCAACCATGCCTTCCGTTGCAGAGGCGTCAGCCGGCCCGCGGCGCTGGTGGCACTGTCCATGCTTCTCCCTCCGCGAGGCGTCCGAGCGGCACGCTCGCCACGACGGTGGCGCACGAGTGCTCTATCGGCCGGTGGGCCCTCGAGCTTCAGCCCCTCGCGGGAGACGGCACGAACGACGGCCTTTGTCTGGTTCAGGCGCCCAGCGTGGCGACCATCACCGCCTTGATGGTGTGCATACGGTTCTCGGCCTGGTCGAAGACGATGGAGCGCGCCGACTCGAAGACCTCGTCGCTCACCTCCATGCACTCGATCCCGAACTGGTCGTAGATCTGCGCGCCGATCTTGGTGAGACGGTCGTGGAAGGCCGGCAAGCAGTGCATGAACCTGGTGTCGGGGTTGCCGGTCCTGGCCATCACGTCGGCCGTGATGCGGTATGGGGTGAGCAGCTCTATGCGCTCCTTCCAGACTTCGGCCGGCTCGCCCATCGAGACCCAGACGTCCGTGTGCAGGAAGTCGGCACCGGCGACGCCCTCGTCGATGTCTTCCGTGAGCGTGAGGCGAGCGCCGGTCTCGGAGGCCACCTGACGGCAGGCAGCGATCAGCTCGGCCGTCGGCCACTGATGCTTGGGGGCGCACATGCGCACGTCCATGCCCAGCTTGCAGCCGGCGACCATCAGCGAGTTGCCCATGTTGTTGCGCGCGTCGCCCAGGAAGCAGTACGCGATCTCGCGCAGCGGCTTGTCGCTGTGCTCGCTCATGGTGAGGAGGTCGCAGAGGACCTGCGTAGGATGGAACTCGTTGGTGAGCCCGTTGTACACCGGCACCCCAGCGTACGCGGCCAGCTCCTCGACCACGTCCTGCCCAAAGCCGCGATACTCGATGGCGTCGTACATGCGGCCCAGCACCCGAGCTGTGTCACGTACCGACTCCTTGTTGCCCATCTGCGATCCCGTGGGACCCAGATAGGTGACATGCGCCCCCTGATCGTAGGCGGCCACCTCGAACGCGCAACGGGTGCGGGTGGAGTCCTTCTCGAAGATGAGGGCGATGTTCTTGCCCTTCAGACGCTGCTGCTCGTAGCCCCCGTACTTGGCGGCCTTCAGGTCGGCCGCCAGCCGGAGCAGGAAACGCAGCTCGTCCGGCGTGAAGTCCAACTCCTTGAGGAAATGGCGGTTGCGCAGGTTGTAGGCCATACCGGATCCCTCCTCCGTGGTATGGGGAAGGCGGCGTG
>CAZIGT010000080.1:0-11361 GCA_964538465.1 uncultured Thermoleophilia bacterium
GCATGCTCTGGATCAACGCGGCCCTTGAGCACAGGCTCGGCCTTGCCGGCATGTCTCTATCGCACATGACCATGCTGGATCTCTATCCGCCGGGGCATCGCATCGAGGCTGCCGCCGCCCTGGCGGAGCTACTGGAGCGGGACGGGGGGGTGTCACGGCTGCCGCTCCTCGCCCACGACGGTACGCACGTCGGGGTCGAGACGCGCGTGCGCTGGGGCACCTGGGACGGGCGCCGCGTTCTCTACATCATGAATCGCGAGGCACCGGCTACGCCGTCGGCGGGCAACGATCCGCTGCTCGAATCGACGCTCGAGATGCTCACGGGCATCGCGTACATGCACGACCCCGTCACGGCCGAGCACGCGCGCCGCGTCACAAAGCTGGCCGCGTCGCTTGCCGGCATGCTCGGCCTGCCGCCTGAACGGGTCGCCGGGCTGAAGCTCGCAGCCGGCCTGCACGACGTCGGCAAGACGGCCATCCCGGCGGACGTCCTGCTGCGGCCGGGACGGCTCAGCGCCCCGGAGCTGGCTCTCGTTCGCGCGCACCCCGCCGCCGGCTGTGAGATGGTGCGCGAGGCCGACTCACCGTGGCCGCTCGCGGAGATCATCCTGCAGCATCACGAGCGCCTCGACGGCTCCGGCTACCCGCGCGGCCTGCACGGCGGCGAGATCCTGCCGGAGGCGCGAATCCTCGCCGTCGCCGACGTGTTCGAGGCCATGTCCTCGAGCCGCCCCTATCGCGGCGCCTACTCGCTCAACGAGGCCCTGCAGGAGCTGCGCTCGGGCAGCGGTCGACGATACGACCCCGACGTGGTCGCCGCCTGCGTCCAGATGACCGAGGACGGCGGCCTGCCGGTCCACTGAGGCCGCCGCACGCCGGCTCGCTGTCTGATCGCCACGTGCCCCAAGCGGCCGCCCGCAGTCCACCGTGCGGCACTCACCAAGCGTCGCGGACGTGCCTGCCTGCCTGTCTAGCGCTAGAGTAGGCATGGAGGAAGCCACCGTCGACCTCTTGCACGGGGAGAGGACCCGCATTCCGGTCTACGAGCGGAAGTGCACCCTGCCGGTGTCCGCGGAGCATGCCTATGACTGGCACGCCCGGGCGGGCGCGTTCGACCGCCTGCGCCCACCCTGGCGCAACGTCCGCGTCATCCAGCGCGCCGAGACACTCGAGGACGGGGCACGGACGGTCCTGCACGTGCGCATGGGCTTCACATCCAGGCGGTGGGTCACCGAGCTCCGCGACGTCCAGACGGGCGTGCGCTTCGTCGACGAGCAGGTCGAAGGGCCGCTGGCACGCTGGCAGCACACCCACACGTTCACGCCGATTGGGGAGCGCTCATGTTCGCTCGAGGACCGCGTGGAGTACGTCCTGCCACTCGGCGCCGCCGGCAAGGCGGCGGCGGGCCCGCGGGCACGACGAGAGCTGTCACGTCTGTTCGGTTTCCGCCAGCGACGCACCGCCGACGATCTGGTCCGCCACTCCCGGTATCGCGGCGAGGCACCGCTGCGGATCGCCGTGAGCGGCTCCGGCGGCATGATCGGTACGGAGTTGACCGCCTTCCTCCGGAGCGGCGGCCACCACGTCGTTCGCCTTGTCCGCCGCCCTCCTCAGACAGGCGACGAGGTGGCCTGGGATCCCGCCGCGCGCACGCCCCCCGATGCCTCCGCCATCGAGGGGTTGGACGCCGTTATCCACCTGGCTGGCACCAGCATCGCGGCGGCGCGCTGGACGCCGGCCCACCGCAAGGCGATCCGTGAGAGCCGGGTGGACGGCACGTCCGTGTTGGCCGAAGCTTTGGCGAAGCTCGAACTGCCACCGCGAGTCTTCCTCTCAGCCTCTGCGAGCGGCATCTACGGCTCGCGCGGCGATGAGGAACTCAGCGAATCAAGCAGCGTGGCGAACGGCTTCCTGCCGGAGGTCGCCACGGCCTGGGAAGCGGCTGCCGAGCCGGCGCGCCGGGCAGGCATCCGTACCGTGAATCTGCGCAGCGGGCTCGTCATCTCCGGGCGCGGGGGCGCGCTCGGCGCCATGATGCCGGCCTACAAGGCGGCTCTCGGAGGACCCATCGGGGGCGGTGCTCAGTGGGTGAGCTGGATCGCCCTGGAGGATTGGCTCGGCGCCGCGCTGTGGCTCCTTCACGATGAGACGCTCGATGGGCCAGTGAACATGACATCACCGATGCCGGTCACCAATCGTGAACTGGCGGTCGCGCTGGGGCGGGTGCTGCGGCGGCCGGCGAAGCTCCCGCTGCCGGCCGCTGCCGTCCGCATAGGGTTCGGCGAGATGGGCGAGCGACTTCTGCTCGACGGCGCCCGGGTGCTCCCCACCCGGCTGCTCGACGGCGGCTTCTGCTTCCTCTACCCCGACGTCGAGTCGGCGCTGCGGGCAGAGCTCGGCCTGTTTCCGGAGTAGGACGGCAGGCCGCTCCCTCTCTCGGCCGTTGCGCCGCCGTCTCACGCCGTGAGATCGTCAGGGCGAGCCTTCGTCAGTCGTAGTCGCGCCAGTCCCAGACGTTCAGGCCATCATCGCGCAGGCCCGACACCCCGACTGCCGCATCACGCGAGCCCGACCCGCCGGGTCGTACCTTCCCGGCCGCCGCGTCGCTCCCGCCGGACACGGCGCCGCCCGACGGGCCACCTGCCGCCGCGGCACCTGGATCGGGTGCGTCCGGCTTGCCGCCGATGAAGTCGAACAGCCGGCGGCGCAGCTTGCCGATCCCGCGATCGTGGCGTTCCGCCCGCAGGCGCGCCCGCTGCATCTTCGCCGGCTTGTCCGAGTAGTGCGAGTGCGCCCATGGGGAGCCGGGCAGCGCCAGCCGCACGGCGCCCACCCAGGCGAACACCGGGATGAAGATGCCCACTATGCCCCACCACAGCTTGCCCTTGAGCAAGGTGATCACCACGAACACCGCCTGGGCGGCTATGTAGAACGTGAGGGACCAGCGCGACGTCGTTATGGTGTCGTCGCCGATGCTCAGGGGCGCGAGTCCGACCAGGAACATGCAGATGAACACGACGACGATGACCACGGCGTCTATGGACTGCCGGCCGGCCTCCTGCCAGTAGACGTCCTTGACGTGCAGGATGAGCGCGAACTCGTCCAGCGCGATGCCCATGGCACCGCCGAAGATGAAAGCGAGTATGCGCTGTCCCCAGCCGGTGGGCTGCACGGCGAACTCAACGATGCCGGCGATGACCATGACGGAGAACCCGAATACCACGTGGTGGATGTGCAGATCGCCACGCTCTATGTTCCCCGGCCACCACTTGACCCCCGCGCGGATGAGCCGCGTGTTGATGCGCACCAGTATGAAGGCGAGCAGGAGCCCGAACAGCAGGAAGAGCAGCGGCCACTTGCTCTGGTGGATAATCCGCGGGTCGGTGAAGACCGTGAGATCGCCCGATCGCCCGCTTGCGGCCTTCATCTGGGCCAAGGGCCAAGTCGCCGGGTCGAGATGCTGCGCCAAGCCGTCCATCGGCGCCTGACTCTACCTTCACGGCACACCCCGGGAAACCCCGGGCAGTGAGCCCCCCGCTAGGCGTCGATCCGTGGCCCGCCAACGGACGGCTCGTGGACGCTATGCTGCGCGAGCAGCCGCACGCCGCCAAGTTGCGACCGTGCTCGTGACATCCGCGCTCGGCGTCCTCGAGGTCGCCATGGCACACACACTGATCGAACGCGACAGAGAGCTCCGGGCAAAGACGGCGCGTCCGGCGCCGCACACATGAGCGCCGACGCTGGTACAGTAGCGGAATCCGGGACCGTGGGAGTGCGGATGGGAGCACGCATGGCGAGGATGTCGACCAGGCACGCACCTACGCGTGACGTGGATCCCGTCAGCTACTGGCTCGAGGAGGCTCTGGCGCGCGACCCCGGCGCCGCCTGCCCGCCGCTGACAGGATCCACGACATCAGACGTATGCATAGCGGGTGGCGGATACACCGGCCTGTGGACCGCCTACGAGCTCACCGAACGCCAGCGCGGCCTGGATATCGTGCTCCTGGAAGCGGACATATGCGGCTCCGGCGCCAGCAGCGCCAACGGGGGCTTCCTCTGCTCGTCCTGGCACGACGCCGCGGCCCTCTGCAGGCTGTACGGTGAGGAGCGCGGCCTGCACTATGCCGCGCTCCTAGCCGATGAGGTCGGCGAGGTGGGCGCCTGGTGCGAGCGGCACCAGGCCGACATCGCCTTCCGCCACGCCGGCATGGTCTACGCACAGGCCGCCGAGTGGCAACCGGGACCAGACCGCGACACGCTGGATCTGCTCGCTGCTCACGGCCTCGGCGACCGTCTGCAGGCGATCGACGCGGCTCGGGCCCGCGCCGTCGCCGACTCGCCCCGCTTCCTCGGCGGCATGTACACGCCGGATGCGGCCACGGTGCAGCCGGCGCGGCTGGCTCGCGAGCTGCGTCGCGTGCTGCTCGAGCGCGGCGTGCGCATTCACGAGCGCACGCCGCTCGTCACCGCCAAGGGCGGACGCCCGGTGACCGTGCGCACGCCACAGGGTTGCGTGAACGCCGGCAGGCTGGTCGTCGCCACCGGCGCCTGGGCGGCCGGCCATCCGCCATTCCGAAGGGCGTTCGCGGCCACCGTCGATTATGTCGTGGCCACCGAGCCCGTACCCGAGCTGCTCGAGCAGATCGGCTGGACGAGCGACACGGCCATCCTCGACCGCCGGCGTGCCATCTACTACCTGCGCCGCACGGACGACGGCCGCATCGTCATCGGCGGAGGAAGCCTTGGCGTGGCCTTCGGTGACCACATCGCGGGGCGCGCCGGGCGTTCACGCCGCAAGGCGGCCGTTCCGGCCGCGGGCCTGAGCTGGCTGTTCCCGCAGCTTCGCGACGTCGGCATCGATCGGGCGTGGAGCGGGCCCATCGATGCCGCCGCGACCCACCTGCCCTTCTTCGAGACATCGCCGTGCGGCACCATACATGCCGGCCTCGGCTTCTCCGGCCACGGCCTCGCCGCCACGAAGCTGGGCGGCAAGACCCTCGCGTCGCTCGTGCTGGGGGCCGACGACGAGTGGGCTCACGTGCCCGTCGTAGGCCCCCCCGTCTCCCGCGTGCCGCCCGAACCGTGGCGCTGGCCGCTCGTGAAGTGCCTCTCCTGGGAGGTCATCAAGGGCGAGATGGCACAGGAGCGAGGAAAGACGCCCGGCCTCGACAGCCGCCTGGCGACGCGCATCTACACGGCATACAGGTCGGCTTGCCTGCGGCCCCGGTCGCCGCGGCCCGCGAAGCCCACGGAGAAGCCCTGAACGCTACGGCCCGCGCGGACCAGACAACAGCTCTGAGCGCCACGGCCCAAGCGGACCATGCGTTGGCCCTCACGGCTGCGGGGCATATCTGACGCCGCGCCTCGTCCGCGGTTCAGTGCATGAACGAGCCGTGCTCCTCGCCGGGCAGCGGCTCCCTGAGCCGCGACAGGTACGCCACCGCGCGCTCCAGATCGGCGAGCAGCATGTCGGCGAGGTCGTGGCCGAACCCGTTGCGCACCACGATGCGCAGCGCCGCCATGTGGGCAAGGTCGTCGGGGAACGTGTAGGCGGGAACCAACCAGCCGCGAGTGCGCAACTCCCGCGACACGTCGAAGACCGTGTAGTTGCGCACGCCGTCCTTGAGCTTGAACGCGAACACCGGCAGGTCACGGCCCTCGCTCAGCAACTCGAACGGGTCCATGGCGGCGACGCTCGACGAGAGGTACGTCGCCACGTCCTGGCAGCCCTGCTGCACACGACGGTAGCCGTCGTGCCCCAGACGGACGAAGTTGAAGTACTGGGCGCAGACCTGGGAGCCGGGGCGTGAGAAGTTGAGGGCGAACGTGGGCATCTCGCCGCCCAGGTAGTCGACCTTGAACACCAGGTCGTCCGGCAGCGCCTCCGCGTCGCGCCAGACGATCCAGCCCACGCCCGGATAGACCAGACCGTACTTGTGCCCGGATGCGTTGATCGACTGCACGCGCGGGAGGCGGAAGTCCCAGACCAGGCCCGGCTGGATGAACGGCGCCACGAAGCCGCCACTGGCGCCGTCCACATGGACTGGCACGTCCAGGCCCGTCCGCGACGCGAGCTCGTCGAGGGCGGCGCAGATGCCGGCGACCGGCTCGTAGCTGCCGTCGAACGTGGAGCCGAGGATCGCTACCACACCTATCGTGTTCTCGTCGCACCGCGCGACCGCTTCTTCCGGGGTGAGATGCAGCCGTCCGGGGACCACCGGCACGTACCGCGGCTCCACGTCCCAGTATCGGCAAAACTTCTCCCAGCAGACCTGCACGTTGATGCCCATGACCAGATTCGGGCGGTCGGCGGGCTTGCCGGCGGCGTGGCGCCTCTCGCGCCAGCGCCATTTCAGGGCAAGCCCGCCCAGCATGGCCGCCTCGCTCGACCCGGTCGTGGAGCAGCCCGTGGCGTCGCCGCCCTCGGGCGCGTTCCACAGCGCCGCTATGATGTTGACGCAGCGTCGCTCCAGCTCGGCCGTCTGCGGGTACTCATCCTTGTCGATCATGTTCTTGTCGAACGTGTCCGCCATGAGACGGCGGGCATCGTCTTCCATCCAGGTGGTCACGAAGGTGGCCAGGTTGAGCTTCGCGTTGCCGTCGAGCATCAGCTCGTCGCGGATGAGCGTGTAGGCGATGTCCGGCGGCAGGCCGCACTCACCGATGCGGTGCTTGGGGACCACGTGGTTCTCGGCCAGCAGCAGCTCAGCCGGAGCGCTGCTCAAGCACTCGCTCCTCTGGTCGGACGCGACCTGTCTGTGCAGCGCCATTGCGCCTCCTCGGGTCTGCGGCGCTTGCGCGGCGCCGTACCTGTCCTCTCGTGGCAGACCGAGCACCGATAAGGGTGGTCGGCACACTCGCTGACCTTTCGGCGCCGGCGGTCACATGCCCTTCACGCCTTCGCCACGCCCTCGCCTGCAGCGACTACGGCGCTTCCTTGCATCACCGCCAAGGACCGCTTACAGTTCGGGAGAATACTACTGACCGACAGTCAGTCAGTTCTGCCTGACACCACGGCAAGGAGGGCACATGTCGAAGCTACACAGCGGGCGCCGCAGGAAAGCGGAGCGCCGCAGCCGGCGCGCCACGACCCGGCAGCCGGGCCGGCGGGCCGCGCGCGCGATGCTGCTGGCTGCCGTCCTGGTACTCGTGCTCGTCGCCGCCGCGCTGAGCGCCTGCGGCGACAACGAGCCAGCCGGCACGGCCCAGACTGGGAACGAGCCCCAGCCCGGCGGCACGTACAACTTCCCGCTCGGATCCAACCCCGTCTACCTCGATCCGCTCAACGGCAACTACGAGTCGGAAGGCACGCAGATACAGCACCAGATCTTCGAATGCCTGATGCAGTACGTGCTCCAGGACGACGGCGGCATGAAGGCGGAGCCCAAGATCGCCGAGAGCTTCACCGTGAACGACGACGCCACGGTGTACACGTTCAAGATCCGCAAGGGCGTCATGTTCCAGCCGCCGGTGAGCCGCGAGGTGACCGCCCAGGACGTGGCCGATTCCTGGAACCGGGTCACCGACCCGAAGAACAAGTCCCTCACCTCGTACATCCTGGCTCCCGTGAAGGGCTGCGGCGACGACGGGTACCAGACCGATCCCAAAGCCGGGCTCACGGGCGTGAAGGTCCTCGACGACTACACGCTCGAGGTCACACTGCGCTACGCGTTCGCCGAGTTCCCGCAGACGCTGGGTCATGCGGTGGCGGCCATCCAGCCCGTCGACTACATCGAGAAAGTCGGCGCCAAGACCTTCAACAAGAAGCCGGTCGGCACGGGCCCGTACATGCTGGACGTGTGGAAGGGCAACCAGTATGTCGACCTCGTCAAGAACCCCGACTACTGGGACAAGGAGAACGCCGGCTACGTGGACTCGATCCATATGCCGATCATCAACGACCTCAACACGCAGTGGCTCGAGTTCCAGAAGGGGACCATCGACTTCACCATGGTGCCTCCCGGTCAGGTGAAGGCGGCAGAGAACAACCCAAAGGTCAAGTCGGGCGAGTGGACCGCCAAGAAGTGGCCGTCACTCTCCACATACTTCGTCGGCTTCAACCTGACCGACAAGGTCGTGGGCTACCCGGCCGGCGACAAGGGCCTGCTCCTGCGCCAGGCGCTCAGCTACTCCGCTGATCGCGACGCGCTCATCAACATCGTCAACGAGGGCGTGCCGCTCGAGAGCACCGGCATCGTGCCCGTGGGGGTGCCGGGATACACCGAGGATCAGAGCCCCTACACGTACGATCCCGAGAAGGCGAAGGACCTGGTCACCCAGTACGGCACTGTGCCCACGCTGCAGTACTGGTACAACACGGACCTCGTGCACCAGCGCAACTCCGAAGCCCTCCAGGCCGGCTGGAAGGCGATCGGGGTGGACATCGAGCTCACCAACATGGACTTCGGCACACTCCTCGACAAGCTGGCCCAGGGCGATCAGGGCGATCAGCTCTTCCGCTCCGGCTGGGTGGCCGACTACCCGTCCATGGACAACTTCCTGTACTCGCTCTTCCAGAGCGACAACTCGGGGCCGCTGGGTAACACGTTCTACTCGAACAAGAAGGTGGACCAGATGCTGGTCGAGGCGCGCGCCACGACGGATGACACCGCACGCCAGGAGCTCTACGCGGAGATCGAGCGCATCATCCTCGAGGAGGCGCCGATCATCCCCATCTACTACTACCGCGACTTCCGTGTGATGAACAACCGCGTGCAGGGGCAGGTGCTCAACCCCATGTACTTCGTGGACATGTGGAAGGTGTGGGTGGCCAAGTAGGCCACAGGGGCGGCTGAGCGATACCCGCTGGGGGCGGCGCGCCGCGACGGCCATGTGCCGGTCCTCCGCGCGGATGCCGTTCCGACCGTATCGCGAATGAGCGGTGCCGGGGCCCCACCCGGCGCCGCTCACGCCGTCTCCGCCGAACCTGGACCGCGGCCCGCCCCGTGCGGCGCGGACCGCGGCGCCGGGATCGCCTCACTCGGCCTCCGGCCGGTCGTCGGCTCCGTCGGTCGCCGGCCCCGCCCGCCGTTGTCTCGCGCGGCTACCGGCTCGGTCGGCCGGTCTTCTCAGCCGAGACCCAGCCGCCGCAGATCCTCTTCTCTCATGCCGAAATAGTGCGCGGTCTCGTGGATGACCGTGACACGGATCTGGTCGGCCAGCTCGTCTTCATCGCAGGTCTCCGCCTCGAGGTTGCGCTGGAACAGATGGATGACCTCCGGGTACCCACCGCCGCCCATGCTCGACTGGTTCGGATAGGGCACGCCGGTGTACAGGCCGAGGAGGCGAGGATCGATACCGCCGCGCACCATCGCCTCCGTGGGCCGGTCATCCACCAGGATGGCCACCGGCCGCAGGCGCTCGAGGATCTCTTGCGGCAGCTCCTCGAGCGCCGCCGTGGCCAGCCGCTCGAACTCTTCCGGCGACATCAGCGGCTCGGGATCGTCGAGCTCGGTGTCCAGCCGCAGCACGGCCAGCCACTCCTGGATCATCCCAGCCTCGTCGCCGAGGTCATAGCAGGCCGCCCCGAGCGCGTGACGCAGGTCGGCCTCGTCGCCGGGATCGAGGTGCCCACGTGAGATAGCGTCGCGTAGGATCTTCGCCGCGGCCCGCGCGTCGCCGCGCTCTATGGCCGACCAGCCACGATCCAGGATCCTGTCCACGCTCTCCCCGCGTCGCATGCTCGGCATGATACCCGTGACGGGCACCGCTTGTTGCGCCACTCGCCCCGCCATATCATCGGGTCCGGCCGGACCTAGTACGAGGAGAACAGCCATGACGAGCCGCATCCGTTTCGAGAGCCATGTCGAGAAGTCCGGTTTCTTCAGCCCACTGGCGGGCATGGAGTACGCCGAACAGACGATAGAGGTGCGTAAGGACCCCCTCACCGGCATGACCGCCGTGGCCTCTTCGGAGTTGGCGACCAAGGAGGAGATGTTCTTCGGCAAGACGGACTGGGCGCATGCCGACTCGCTTGCCGCCTCGTCCCGGGAAGGCTGCTTCTTCTGCCCGGAGAAGGTCTTCGACGTGACCCCGAAGTACCCCGAGGAAGTCGTGCCCGGCGGTCGCATCCGGCGTGATCGGGCACTTGTCTTCCCCAATCTGTTCCCCCTGGCGGCCGTGCACGCCGTGGTGACCTACCCCGAGAAGCACTTCCTGCGGCCCAGCGAGTTCACGCCCGACCTCCTCGAAGAGGGACTCGGCGCGGCCCTGGACTTCGTGCGCCGCGCCGAGCATCACTACTCCCGCATGGTGCACATCCAGGTCTGCTGCAACCACATGCTGCCGGGCGGCGCCAGCATGGTGCACCCGCACTTCCAGGTCTTCGGCGGTGAGAGCGTGCCGTGGCAGGTCGAGCTCTACTGGCAGCGCTCCGCGGAGTGGAAGAAGACGAACGGCGTGAGTTACTGGCGGGCACTCGTGGAACGGGAGATCGAGCTCGGCGAGCGCTACGTCCACGGCAGCGGGGGTGCTCACTGGCTGGTGCCGTTCGCGCCCACGGGCGGACGCGAGGTGATCGCCGTTGTGCCGGACGTCGACCGTCTCTCTGAGCTGGGTGACCAGCATGTACGCGCCTTCTCCAGTGGCATGTCCAAGGTGCTTCGCTGGTACGAGGACGAGGGCCTGTCGGCGTTCAACTTCACCCTGTTCGGGGGGCCGTTGCGCAGCCGCGAGCCGGGCTTCCCGGTGGTGCTGCGCGTGATCGCCCGCTCGGCCTTCAAGCCCGATTACCGCACCGACGACTACTTCGTGCAGAAGCAGCTCGGCGGCGAGCTGATGTTCGCCTCGCCGGAGCAGATCGCGACACAGCTGCGGGAGCTGTTCGCCGGTTGAGGCCGCCCGGCGGGGCCGCGGCCGTTCGCGGTGCCGGAGCTCAGCTCGAGCTCTGGCCGGCCCCCTCTGACCAGACGTCATCGCCCGTGCGCCCGGTCTCCCCGAGGACGATGCGGGCGTCGAGGGCGAGCACCCCATGCGGCAGCACGAGCAGTGGGTTGATCTCGGCCTCGGCGAGGGCTGTTTCATCGTGTATGCACCAATGGATAGGTTTGAGACCACGATATATATAGCCCAGCTCCACCAGCTCGCCGAAAACCTTGATAATTGTTGCCTCGTATTCGTGGCTCATCGTCAGATATGGGTTATCCCAGTCACCGATACATCCCAAACGTCTGATTTGATCGCGCTGCACATTGACCCATTTCTCAGCATATTCGCGGCATGCCTTGCGCATTTCGAGCTTTGTCGGCGTCAAGTGTTTCTTGCGAAACTCCCCGGATACTTTGTTTTCTATTGGCAGGCCATGGTTGTCCCAACCGGGAGTAAATGGAACACTATATCCCTTTAGTGCTTTATACTTAAGAA
>CAZIGT010000081.1:0-11295 GCA_964538465.1 uncultured Thermoleophilia bacterium
CAGCAGCGCACCCAGCGGGCCGCCCGCAGCCGAAACCGAATCCAGGTGCTTCGGCGCCAGCCTCACCATGAGGTGCTCGGCATAGGGCATGAGGACCGCTGCGTTCGCCAGGAAACGGTCCGCTTCGACGATCACGAGCGTGCACGTCTTGCGGTCGTGCTCCTCGTCGGCGGCCGCGATGGCGCGCAGATAAGCCAACTCCATGACCGCGTCGTCCGAGTACGGCAGCGGCCCCCCCCCCAGCGGCATGTCCCCGCGCAGCGAGCGCAGCTCGGCGATCTCCCGGCCGCCGCGGCCGCGCTGCACGACGGCCGGCTTCTTGCGCACGATGTCCCAGGCTGTGGAGAACTCCTCCCTGAGGCCGTCGTTGGCCGGATGGGTGATGGCCGCGTGCGAGAAGTAGGCGCGCCAGTACCCGTGGTGCCAGGCGGCGCCGATGGTGAGCGGTTCGCGGCGGAACCGCTCTTTCAGCAACTTCTCGATGTCGAAGGCGCTGAGCTCGAGCTGTGGCACATCGCGAGCGGTACGGGCCCAGTGAGACAGGAACAGGTGACCGCGACGACCCCGATCGAGCGACCAGAACTCCTGCTCGTCGAGGCCGGCCTGCGAGAGCAGCCAGGCGAGGAGCGTGCGCGCCCGTTCCGGCTCGCGCACGCGCGGGCTCTCGGGGTCCGTGACCAGCGTGAGCACGTCCTCCCAGAGCGCGCGGCCGTCGCCTGCGGCCGCGCTCTCGGAGAGGACTGCAGCCGGCGCGGCCATGACCCGAAGAGTCTGCCCGCCGTTGCGCCGGTTGGCCGGGCACACCTCCACGCAGACCCCGCACCCTATGCAGGCGTGCTCGTCCGTGGTGATGAGCCGTGCGTCCTCCTGCGCGAACTCGCGGTTGGCGCCCGTGGGGCACACCGGTACGCAGGCGCCGCAGTGCAGGCACGTGGCGGCCGGACCGTCGGCGGCCTCCGCCCGGGCGACGAAGAAGCGCACCACTCCCGGCTGCGCCGCCGGCGAGCGGCGCAGGTACATGCCCGGACGCACCTCCAGGAAGCGGCTGCGATAGCGCGACGAGCCGCGCACGGCACCCAGCAGCCCGGCGTGACGGTCCGACTCCCGCGGCCCGTCGCCGCGCACCGCGGCATCCATCTGCTCGTACACGGCCAGATGCGGGATGCCCGCCTGGCAGACCTGCTCGCAGCTCCCGCAGCGCATGCAGAGCTCGAGCAGGGAGCCGAGCCCGGGGGGCGCCGGGCGGCCGGCGTGGACGAGCTCGGCGCCGTGCGTGAGGGCCTGCGGCAGCCGCACGGCCGCGGCATCGTAGACGGGACAGACGTCGTTGCACTCACCGCAGTTCACGCAGTGAAGTGCGCGCGCCGCCGGCGTCAGCGCGGCTGAGCCTGCCGGCTCGCCGCGCCCCGAGCCGGGACCCGGCAGGGGCGCCAGCATGCGGCGGGCGAGGCGCGCCAGCGGCGCCAGCGCGTTGCTGCTCCACATGCCCCGCATGAGCCGCACGCCCGGCGCGTAGACGGCGGATACCACAGGGCCGAGCGGCTTGCGCAGACGGAAGCCCAGCAGCACGCCGCGGTTGACCAGCTCGTCGGGGTCCAGCGCCGCGCAGAGCGTGCGCAGGCGCTCGAGGCCAGGCTTGCCGAGACGGTGCCGCGCGAACGGTGCCTGCCAGCGTCCGATCACATAGGGTCGTCCGCCGTAGCCTCGGATGGCCAGGTCCAGCAGGGCCGGCGCCATGAGCAGGTCGATGTTGAAGCTCCGACGTCGATGGTCGGTGAGGTATCCGGCGATGACGAGCGCGCGTCCGTCTGCCGTGTAGTAGACCTCGGGATCGAGGTCCAGGCCGCCGCGCCGCGCCTGCGCGAACGCGGCGGCCAGGTAGCCGGGGACTTCGCCGGCCGGCAGGTCGACCTCGGCGGCCAGCAGGCCCGGGCCGAACCGCTTGCTCGCCTGTGGCCGGAAGCGGTCGGCGGACAGCCGCAGGCTCTCCTCAGGCAGCACGCGCGGGCCGCCGGGCAGCAACCGGATAGTCGCCGCGAACGCCCTGGCGGCGGCCACGTCGCGGAAGTCGACCGCCACGTAGACGGCCGGCTCTCCGGCCGGCGCGTCGGTCGGCTCCGCCGGCTCCTCGGTGGCAGTGCTCGGCGCGTCGGTGGGCGCGGCCGGCTTGGCCGGCTCACTGGTGCTCGAAGCCGGCTCGGCCGGCTCGGCCGGCTCGCCGTCGGCCACGGCCTGTGTGTCCGGCTGGGCCACAATGCCGATGGTCGGGACCTGCTCGACCGGCGAACACAGCTCGACAGGCACGCCGAGCTCGACCGGACCGACCAGACGGCGCCAGGGCATGTGCGCCTGCCCCGAGAGCTCGGAGGGCAGGCGCCGCCAGGCGCGGTCGTCGTCGGCCCACACCTTGCGCATGTGGTCCAGATGCGGCTGGTAGAAGAGCTTGAGATTCGCCGGCGTGGGGCGCCCGCGCCGAGCGCCGGTGCGGATGGCGTCGACCGCCGCGAACGCGTCTTGCCCGCGGTCGAACCGCAGCAGCAGCGCCCCTACGGACGGGCGCCGGCCGACCGCGAGCACCAGACGCACCACCACGCCGAGGCGTCCCTCGCTGCCGGCCAGGTCCTTCAGGGTGAACACGGGCAGGCCGCGCTCGCGGAACCACGCTTCTGTGAGGTCGCGGGGCAACTCCCGATGCCCGCGACCGTCCGCCGGCACGTCGAGGCGGCCGTCGGCGTGCAAGCGGATGACGTCGCCGTCGGGCAACACCAGCTCGGCAACACGGACGATGTCCAGCGCCCGCCCTGGGCTGAATGCGTTGTAGCCCACGCCGCCGGTGACGAACCAGCCCGCGAACGTGGCGCCCAGGTTCGACGGGTAGACCGGCAGCGCCAGGTCGTGCGCGGCAAGCTCGCGATGGAGGTCGCGCAGCCGCACGCCGCCGCCGATGACGCAGACGCCGTCCTCCGCGTCGACGTCGATCTGCTCGAGACGCGAGAGATCCAGGCAGAGGCCGCCGTCGTTGGGCACGGCGCCGCCCATCGCCGCGGAGGCTGCACCGCGTATGGTGACAGGCACACGCTCCTTGCGCGCCCAGCGCAGGGCAGCCTGGACCTCGGCGACCGACAGCGGCACGAAGACGACATCCGGCACCGCCTTCGTCAGTACGCGCGTGTACAAGCCGCCGAGGTAGACGTTCTGGTCCTTGTCGGCCTCCGCGCGCAGGAGATGACCGGTGACGATCCTCTGCTCGAGCGATCGCGCCGCGTCCGGGGACGCCCCCGCAGCGCCCTTCAAGGCGTCGTGCAGGGAACGCGCCAGCTCGGCTACGCGCGCCGGCGCCTCCCTGGCAGCAAGGGAATCCGTGCCGTCGAGGTGGTCGAGCAGCTCGACGCCCACCTCGTCCACAGAGGGATGACGGGATTCGGGTCCGGACCCGGCCGCCCAGTCGGTGGCGAGTCGCTGTGGAGAGCTGGCTGGCGACGCGGGCGGCGGCGTCATGTGACGCTGCGCGGCCCGCGCGCGGCTGTACTGGTCAAACGCACCGAGGGGTTCCTCCTCTTCGTCTGCGTTCGAGATGAATGGGCGTGAGCCGACCCGGCCGGCTCACTGTCAGTCAATCGGCAGCGCTCGACAAAGTCAACTCGGAGCCGCGGCCGCTGCGGCGCGTCCTACCGCGGCCGGATAGACTGTGTGTCGAACGGCAGGCTCGGCGCCGCGCGCGCCGGGCACGACCAGTGTGCGCGACGCTGCGCGGGAGCCCGCCAGGCGCACACGAGTCCCGCGTGAGGCGCGTCGCGCGCAGGAATGCGCCGACCGCACACGTAGAGCATGCTCAGATGGAACACCGGCACACCGGCAAAGCGCCTTTCGACCAGGACCCGGCCGCGGGGACGACCCCCCCTGCGGGGGACGCGCCCCCTGCGGGCACAGGCCCTCCCGCCGTGCCGCCGCCTGTCGGCCCGGGCGTGGCCCCTCCCGACGTGCCGCCGCCTGTCCGCCCGGGAGCGGCCGCACCGCCGGGCGCCGGCGGTCCCGCCGACCGGCCGCCCATGCCCGCCGGCACGCCCCTGACGGCCGCCGACCTCGTGGGCCTCACCGAGGCCGAGGCGCAGCGCCGCCGCACGGCCGGCCAGTCGAACTACATGCCGCTCAAGACGAGCCGTTCCTACGGGCAGATCGTCCGCGAGAACGTCTTCAACTTCATCAACAACGTCCTCTTCGTGCTCGGCGCACTGCTGATCGCCCTGGGGCGTTTCTGGGACGCCGTCATATGCGTGGGCGTGGTCACCCTGAACACGCTCGTGAGCCTGATCCAGGAGATCCGCGCCAAGATCACGCTGGACCGCATAGCCATCCTCACCAGGCCCAAGGCCACCGTCATCCGTGAGGGCCGCCAACGCGACCTGGACCCCGGCGAGATCGTGCTCGGCGACCTGCTCGTGCTGCACGCCGGCGACCAGGTGGTGGTCGACGGGCCGATGGTCGGCAGCGGCCACATGGAGATGGACGAGAGCCTGCTCACCGGCGAGAGCGACCTGGTCCCCAAGAAGCCGGGCGACCCGCTGCTCTCCGGCAGCTTCTGCGTCACCGGTGGCGGCATGTACGTCGCCGAGAAGGTCGGCTCGGACTGCCACGTCTACCAGCTCACCTCGGGTGCACAGGCGTTCCGCAGGATGCTCACTCCGCTGCAACAGAAAGTGAACGTCATCATCCGGTCACTCCTGCTCATCGCTCTCGGCTTCGAGACCCTGGTGCTGATCCGGTCTCTCATCGACGACACTCCCTTCGTCGAGACCGTCCGCAACTCCACGGTCGTCGTGGCGCTCATCCCGAACGGGCTCATCCTGTCGATAGCGCTCGCGTACGCTCTGGGCGCCGTGCGCATGGCCGGCAAGGGCGCCCTCGTGCAGCAAGGCAACGCCATCGAGTCGATCAGCAACGTTGACGTCCTCTGCACCGACAAGACGGGCACGCTGACGACCAACACCATCCGCTATCACGATGTTGAGTCGTTCATGGCCGATCGCGCCGAGCTGGAGCGCCTGCTCGGCGACTACGCGGCCAACACGAGCGAGGGCAATCGCACCACCGACGCCGTGGGCGCGGTGTTCAGCGGCCACCCGCACACCGTGGTCGACGAGGCGGTCTTCTCCTCGGCGCGCAAGTGGAGCGCGCTCACGTTCGACGGCGACGGCCTGCGCGGCACCTACGTGCTCGGCGCGCCGGAGATGATCGCCGATTCGCTGGAGCCGGGCAGCGAGCTTGGCCCCCGGCTCGACGAGTGGACCAGGGCCGGCCTGCGCGTGCTGCTGTTCGCAGGCACAGACCGGCCCCACATGCTCTACGAACGCGACGCGAGCGGCGAGCGGCTGGACGGCGAGCCGGAGCTGCCGCCCAACCTCACGCCGCTCGGGCTGGTGAGCCTGAGCGACGAGCTGCGGCCGAAGGTCCAGGAGACGCTGCGGGAGCTGCGCGAGGCCAGTGTCGAGCTCAAGATCATCTCGGGCGACAACCCGCAGACCGTGGCCGCCCTGGCGCGTCAGGCCGGGCTGGAGGGCGAGATCGAGGTCCTCTCCGGCCCGGAGTTGGAGGCCATGGACGACGACGAGCTGCAGCTCGCGGCCGAGGGCACCACGGTCTTCGGCCGCGTCACGCCGCAGCAGAAGGAACGGCTGGTCGGCGCGCTACGCGACAACGGGCACTACGTGGCCATGATCGGCGACGGCGTCAACGATGTAATCTCGCTCAAGCGCGCCAACGTGGGCATCGCCATGCAGGGCGGCAGCCAGGCAGCGCGCGCCGTCGCCGACATGATCCTGCTCAAGGATTCGTTCGCGGCGGTACCCTGGGCATTCCGCGAAGGACAGCGCATCTTCAACGGCATGCAGGACATCCTGCGCATCTTCATGGTCCGCATCTCGTCCAAAGCCGTGCTGATCGGCGCCATAGGCTTCCTGGGCGGCTTCGCTTTCCAGCCACGCCAGGCGGCGCTGCTCTCCTTCTTCGCCGCCGGCGTCCCGGCCATCGCGCTGGCCGCGTTCGCCAAGCCGGGCAAGTCGAACCGCGAGAACGTGATGTACGACCTCCTGCGGTTCGTGCTGCCGGCGGCAACCATCATGTCCCTGCTCGCCATCGGCCTCTTCGCCGGCTACGTCCTCTGGGGAGCGGAAGTGCCGAGCGACATCCGACCGGGGACCGTTGCCGCGGGAGCCGTCACCGTGCTCGACACGGCGCAGACCGTGATGGTCACGTTCCTCGTGTTCTGCTCGCTGCTGCTGTTGCCGATGACGGTGCCGCCGACGAGGTTCTGGGTCGGCGGCTCCACCCTGCGCAAGGACTGGAAGATGACCGTCCTGGCCGTGCTGCTGTTCGTGGGCTTCATCTTCACGGCCATCAGCGTGACCGGCCAGCGGGGATTCGACCTGGCCCCGCTCTCCACGCTCGACTTCGTGGTCGCCGGCGCTGCCGCTGTCGTCTGGTGCCTGGCCACCCTCTGGTGCTGGCGCCACGAGATCTTCGAGCGCTTCCTGGGGCTGCCGGGCGGCGGGCCGGGCGGCGCTCCGGGCGTGGAGATGGCGCCGGCGGCTAGACGGCGCAGCGCAGCACCGGGCACACAAGCCCCACGCCGGCCGGCAGGGCGCAGCGGCGGGCCGGGACCCGCGCCAGGCGCGTCCACGCAAGGAGCGCCTGGACAAGGCCCGGCTCCCGGGCAGGCTCCGCGGAGCCGGCCGCCCGCCGCCCAGAAATCGGGGCCTGCGCGGCCACCCACACAGGCCCCGACCCGGCAGCCGCCACCCGACCTCAGCCCGGGCACACCGAGCTCGGGCACGAGCGGCAGCTACCGGCCGCCCCGTGGGCCATGACGGCCAGCGGCCGCTGGAAGAAGCTCAGCAGGCCTTCGACGACCAGACCGCGGGCCGCGCGTTGCGCACGGTGTTCACGCCGTAGCCCGCACGGCCCTCCTCAGCCGCGGACCAGGTCGGGGAACTCGGCCGAGAACACCTCGACCAGGTAGTCGGTCATGCGCTTCGCCAGGAAGTGGCCCTTCTCGTCCGACGCGTCGGTGGCCTTGGCGAGCACGCCGCTCTGCGAGAGGATGCGCGCCGGTGGCGGCACGATGTCGTAGCGGGGGTGCTCGGGCGAGCGGTCGTCAGCGATCCGATCGCGGCGCACCAGTCCCGGCATGAGGACCATCATGAGCGAGGTCTCGACGACCGCGGCGTGCTCCGAGTCCCAGCCGGGGAAGCCGTCGGGGAACAGCAGGTCGAGCTCGTCCGGGGTGAAGACCGGCCAGGCGTCTTCGACGACGAAGACCTGGGCGTCCGCGGCGGCGCGGCCAGGGTAGACGGGCGAGGCCGGGCGGCTTTCAGGCGCCGCAGAGCTGCCCGCCCCGGTCGCCGAGCCTCCGCCGGTGGACGCGGTCGCCGAGCCGTCGCCCGCAGTCGCCGCGCCGCCCAGCCCGGCCTCGCGCACGGCCAGGTCGGCGCCCTCCTACAGGAAGCTCGAGCTCTCCATGTGCCAGTTGACGATGAGGATGCGGCGGAAGCCGTGGCGCAGGTACTCGGAGACCACGTCTCGGGTCACGTCGATGAGCGTCTTGCCGCGCAGCGACGTGGTGCCCACGAAGCCCTGGCCGCCGCCGCTGAGCGGCCGGCTCTTGTAGCCGTAGTGCAGCGGCGGCGCTATGAGCAGGTCGATCCGCTCGGCGGCCCTCTTGAGCAGCTCCACCGGCAGGAACGTATCCGTGCCGATCGGCAGGTGCGGCCCGTGCTGCTCGGTGGCTCCAGCCGGCAGCACCAGCGCGGCGTTGCGGTCTACGGCGGCCTTCACTTCCGGCCAGGTCATCTCCTGCAGCAGTACGGTCATCATCCACCCGCCTCGTCGTGGTGTTCAGCGCGCCGCGCGGCGCGCGATCTCGTCCAGTGTGCGCGTCCGGGCGAGAGATGTGCCCGCTCGCCCGAGGCGCCGTCCCTCAGAACTCGGCCTGCCGCAGCCACTCCACGTACTCGCGCAAGCCGTCTATGAGTGCGACCTGCGGCTCCCAGCCGAGCTCGCGCCGCGCCGCCTCGAGCTCGAACAGGCCCTGGCGGTCGCCGCCGAGCTCGCCGGGGCCCACGTCGAACCGGGCACCGGGCACCAGCTCGGCGAGCAGGTCCAGCACCTGGCCGAGCGTGGGCTGTATGCCGCCGGTCACGTTGTAGACGGACGCCGTGTGCTCGCCGGCGAAGCAGGCTGCGAGCGTGGCGCGCATGGCGTCTGTCACATACACAAGCTGAAGCTTCTGGTCGCGGCCGTGCGGCAGGGGGCGCGCCTCGCCGCGCCCGGCCGCGCGGGTGGGCGCCCGGACCACTTGCGGCCTGGTGTGTGCCGGCCCCTAGACCTCAGAGACCCGCAGCGCGATGACGTCCATGCCGAAGCACTCGTTGTAGGAGCGGCCCAGCATCTCCGTAGCCGCCTTCGTCACCCCGTACGGCGTACGCGGCTGCAGTGGCGTGGACTCGGGCACAGTGCCCGGCGGCGTGTGCCCGTACGCGCACTCGGAGCTGAAGACCACGACCCGTTCGATGCCGCTGAGCCGCGCCGCCTCGAGCACGCAGCAGGTACCCATGACGTTCGCCTCGACGGTGGCCAGCGGCATCTCCAGCGACACATCCGGGTGCGACTGACCGGCGGTGTGGATGATGCGCTCCACCCCTTGCTCGCGCAGCACCGTCAGCAGACGCGGCAGGTCGCCGAGCTCCCCCAGCACTGGTACGTGCCGCTCGTGGCGCGCGCCGGGACCCAGGTCGCGGCTGTAGTCCACGGCCGTGTGGCCCAGCCGCGCCAGCTCGTCGACCACGTAGCGGCCGAGATAGCCGCGGCCGCCGGTGACCATGACGTTCATCCAGAGCCCCCTCTCCGCGCGCCGACCCACCTGGCGCCTGCGCGCGAGCGCCTCACATCCCGTACCAGCAGGTTGCCCCGCCGTCCATGACCAACGACGCTCCGGTCATGTACGACGAATCGTCGCAGGCCAGGAACAGGGCACCGCGAGCCACTTCGTCCGCAGTACCCAGCCGCCCCAACAGCACCGGCTTCAACTGCGCCGCCAGGCGGTCCGGGTCGCCGGTCATGAGGTCGCCCAGCATGGGCGTGTCGATGGGCCCCGGGCAGATGCAGTTGACCCGGATGCCGAACGGCGCGCTGTCGATGGCCAGGGCGCGCGTCATGTTCACGATGCCGGCCTTGGCGGCGCAATAGGCGACGGTGTGCGCCGTGCCCACCAACCCGAGCTCGGAGGCCGTGAAGACGATCGACCCCCCGCCCCCGTCGCGCAGCACCGGGATGGCCTGCCGGGCGAGGTCGAAGTGGGCGGCCAGATTGACCTGCAGGCAGCGCATGAACTCGTCGTGGTCGGTGTCGAGGGCGGTGCCCTCATACTGGACGCCGGCATTGGAGTAGACCACGTGCAGGCCGCCGAAGGCAGTCACGGCGGCGGCGACGAGCGCCGCCACCTGCTTCGGGTCTGTCATGTCTGTGGCGACGGGGTGCGCGCGGCCGCCGGCCGCCGCGATCGTCTGGGCCCCGGCCTCACAGCCGGGCCCGTCGCGATCGGCCAGCACCACGGCCGCGCCTTCCTCTGCGAACAGCCGGGCGGCGGCCGCGCCGATACCTGACGCCGCGCCGGTCACGATGGCCGTGCGCCCTTCCAGCTTGCCCCGCCGCATCTCCCCGTGCGGCGGTGTCTCCCCATTCGGCGCGTCCGTCCTCGGCATCTCACCCTGCGGCATCTCCACCTCCCTGCGCCCGGCCGACAGAGGCGACCGCCGGGGCGGCGCGCCCGTCTGTCTCACTTCTTCCGCGAGCGCCCGTCTGTCTCACTTCTTCCGCGAGCGCGCTCACGCCAGGCCGGCCGACGGGCAGATGCCGGCCAGCGGGCAGCGCTCGCACGCCGGTCGGCGCGCATGACACACACGCCGGCCGTGCAGCACCATGTTGATGTGTGCCGCGTAGACGTTCTCCGGGCCGGCCATCTCCGTGAGCAGCGGATGCGCCGCCTCGGCGCTCACCTTGGCGCCGATGAGGCCGAGGCGCCGTGCCACGCGGTGCACGTGCGTGTCTACCGGCATGACCGGCCGCCCCAGACTGAACATCAGCACGCAGGCGGCCGTCTTGGGCCCCACACCGGGCAACCCGGTGAGGTACGCCACAGCCGCCTCGTCGTCCATCGTCTCTATGCAGGCGAGGTCCGGCTCTCCCGCCTCCCCCACACTCTCCAATATGGCCTTGATGCGCGGCGCCTTGGTGTGCGCCAACCCACCATGCTCGATGGCAGCCTCGATCTCTTCGACCGGCGCATCGCGCACCGCCGACCACGAGCCGAACCGTTGGCGCAGCGCGGTGAAGCTCTGCACGGTGTTGGCATCCGTGGTGTTCTGCGAGAGGACGGTGTAGATGAGCTCGTCGAGCGGCGGGTACCGCGGCTCCCAGACCGGCCGGCCGTAGGCGTCGTCGAGAAGACGGATCACCTGCCGGATGTCGGTGCGAGCGGTCACGGCGACAGTCTGCCACGTCGCGCGAGGAGCCGTCATCCCCGCCGTGTGTCAATGCATAATGGCGGAGACATGCCACGGGCGGAGGGCGCGAAGCCGACGGCGGAGACAAGCCACAAAAGGATCGCTCGCGGCAGAAGCGTGCGCAACGCACAGAGGCCGTCGAAGTGCACACCCGTGAGCAGCAGTCGGGCCGAGGAGCGCGATGACCGAGCGTACACGTGATGCGCGGTGAGGTGAAGGGCGGAACGGACGCCCCGGCAGGCGAGCCGGCGTCCCCGGCATGCGGCTGGCGCTTCTGGGTGGATCGGGGCGGCACGTTCACCGACCTCGTCGCGCTGCGCCCCGACGGCACGCGGGTCGCCCACAAGGTGCTCTCGGACGACCCGCTTAGCACAGAGGATGCGGCCATCCGCGGCATCCGCGAGTTGCTGGGACTGCCGGCCGGGGCCGGCATCCCCGCCGGGAAGATCGCCGAGGTGCGCATGGGCACCACCGTGGGCACGAACGCGCTGCTCGAGCGCCGCGGACAGCCCACGCTGCTGGCGATCACCCGCGGCTTCGCCGACGCGCTGCGCATCGGCTACCAGGACCGGCCGCACATCTTCGCGCTGCAAGTGGTCCTTCCCGAGCCGCTGCCAGAGGAGATCATCGAGATCGACGAGCGGGTGCTGGCGGACGGCGCCGTGCAGCGGGCGGTCGACGAGGAGGCGGTCCGGGGCGGCCGGGGGGGCGCCCCGCGCCCCCGGCGGGCCCCGCTCCC
>CAZIGT010000082.1:0-11230 GCA_964538465.1 uncultured Thermoleophilia bacterium
TCGGGCCGGGCCCTCGACCTGGGCGGCTGGTCTGGAGGACCGCCGGCGCCCCGGTCGGCCGGCGCTCAGTCCATGTCTGGCACGTTCTCGACAGGCACGCCGGAGTCCGGCTTCACATCCCCGAGGACGACGAACGTCTCCGTCTTCCCCAACCCCTTGATGGGATTGATGCTCGTGTGCAGCACCTCGCGCAGATGGCCCATGTCGCGCGCCAGCACATGCAGCATGTAGTCGTAGCGACCGGTGATGCCGGTGCACGAGCGCACGTACGGGATACCGGCCACGGCATCCTGGAACCCATGTATGGCATCGATCTCGTCGTAGGCCATGGTGGCGGTGACGAGAGCCTGCACGTTGAGGCCGACCGCCTCCGGCGACAGCAGCGCCCGGTAGCCCGTGATGACCCCCCGCGACTCGAGTTTGCGGATGCGCTCGAGCACGGTCGAGGCGGCCAGACCCAGCTCACGGGCTACCTCGGCGTTCGGCCGTCTGCCGTCCACCTGCAACATATTCAGTATTGCGATATCGACGTCGTCCATGCCTCATCACCGCCCATTGTTCGCCCACTCGGATGCTATCAGCAGCGATCGTCGGCAACAGGGCGTTGATGGCCACGGAATGCCGGCGGCCGCAGATACGCCGGCGCGTCCATCAGTGCACCAGCCGATGGTGCGCCAGCCGATGTCCAGCCAAACCGCCGATTCATAAACGTATCGACGGCCAATCCCACTTGACAGCGACAAGTTGTGTGCGTAAACATTCCATGGACGAATGATATGCGTCCTGCTACCGGGGGGCAATGGCACAACCGCTTCTCAGGACGGTCGACCTCACCGTCGACTTCTCGTCACAGGAGGGCACCGTTCACGCCGTCGACCACGTGAGCTTCGCCGTCGAACGCGGCGAGCTGGTCGGCCTGGTCGGCGAGAGCGGGTACGGCAGGAACCCGTACGGGGTCGAATGGGTCCGATTCGACGACGATGCGCCCTACCCCGACCTGATCAAGACGGTCGCGCACGTGGCGTTCGAGGTCGACGATCTCGCTGAGGCGCTGGAGGGTAAGCGGGTCATCATCGAGCCGAACAGCCCCAGCCCGGGTGTTCTGGTAGCGTTCATCGAAGACAACGGCGCGCCGATCGAGCTCATGCAGATCGATCCCGCCGGCCGTTCTGTCTGATCGCGGGTGGGTCGGCCGGTATGTGTCGGCCGTGCGCGGATCGCAGAAGAGACACAGACCCGCTGGAGGCTCAGATGACCACGGCCCTGCTCATCGTCGACATACAGAACGACTACTTCCCGGGCGGCACCATGGAACTGGTGAGCTCGACCGAGGCCGCCGCGCAAGCCGGCCGGCTGCTGGCCGCGTTCCGGGACAAGGGCCTGCCGGTCGTGCACATCCAGCACATCGCAGCGTACCCGGGAGCCACGTTCTTCCTGCCCGGCACGAAGGGCGCGGAGATCCACGAAGCCGTGCGGCCGCGTGACGGCGAGCCGGTCTTCCAGAAGCACTACCCGAACGCCTTTCGCGAGACCCCTCTGCTGGAGCATCTACGCGCGAACGAGGTCTCCCGTCTGGTGATCGTCGGCATGATGACCCACATGTGCGTGGATACGACGGTGCGTGCCGCCGCCGACCTCGGGCTCACCTGCGTCCTGGCGCACGATGCGTGCGCCACGCTGGATCTGTCGTTCGGGGATGTCAACGTGCCGGCGGCAAGCGTGCAGGCTGCCTATCTTGCCGCGCTCAACGGCATCTTCGCGGACGTGCGTTCCGTTCAGGAGGTCTGCGACGAGCTCTGAGGCGCCGGGAGCCGATGCGGGAGTGCCTGAAGGCGCCGGGAACCGATGAGAGAGTGCCTGAAGGCGCCGGGAACCGATGCGGGAGTGCCTGAGGCGCCGGGAACCGATGCGAGAGCATCTGGGTCGCTGTCTGCAGCGAGCATGACGTCGTGACGCGCCCAGCGTTCCCTGGAACCAGGCAGGAAGCGCCACAGGAACGGTGAACTTCGTTGGCGCGGGGCGCGCCGTGCGGCAGCAGCCGCGCGCCCCAACGATGTCGCTGAGTGTAGACGCTCGCGGGGTATGGGAATATGGCGCGAATGGATACCTCACTGCAGGACTACTACGCCGCCCGTGTGGCTGAGTACGACCGTCTCTACGACAAGCCCGAACGGCAGGTCGACCTCCAGGAACTGCAGCGCTGGCTGCCCACGCGCCTTGAGAACAGGCGAGTGCTGGAGATCGCCTGCGGCACCGGCTACTGGACGCAGTTCGTGGCCACGTCGGCGAGGGAGATCGTGGCCATCGATGCAGTCGAGGAGACGCTGCAGGTGGCGCGCGGCCGCGTGCCGGCCCCCAACGTCACATTCATGGTAGGCGACGCATTCCGGCCGCCCCTGGACCAGGGCCCCTTCGACGCCGCGCTGGCGGCGTTCTGGTTCTCGCACGTGCCGATATCGCGGCGGCGCGAGTTCCTGGTGAGCCTGGCGGCCGTGCTCAGCCCCGGAGCCAGGGTCGTTCTGGTCGACAACCGCTACGTCGAGGGCAGCAGCACCCCCATCTCGGAGAAGGACGAAGAAGGCAACACCTACCAGCTCCGCCGTCTCGGGAACGCCTCCTGCCACCGGGTGCTCAAGAACTTCCCCAGCGAAGCGGAGCTGCGCGCCCTCACCGCCGACTTCGGTGAGCATCCCAGCTACACGCTCTTCGAGTACTACTGGGTCTACGAGTACATGACCGGCGGGCACTGACGGCCCGCAGATCTGGGCCGCGCACCGACGGCCCGCGCGACCTCGGCCCGCCGCCTGCCGGCCGTACCCGCTTCCCGCACGCCGCCCGGCCGTACCCGCTTCCCGCACGCCGCCCGGCCGTACCCGCTTCCCGCACGCCGCCCGGCCGGGTAGCCTATCCATGCCACCTTTTACGAGTCCGGACCTCGCACGGCGCGGAGGACGCATGCGGGTCCGCGCCATGGACAGCACACACCCGGGAGGGAACACGGTGCTCAGGTTCATCGGCCCGCTCATCGTCGTCGAGGACATGCCCCGCTCGCGGCAGTTCTACGAAGAGGTCCTCGGGCAGAAGGTCAACATGGACTTCGGCGAGAACGTCGGGTTCGAGGGGGATTTCGCGATCCATCTGAAAACGCACTTCCAGGGGTTGTTGGGGGAGCCGGACAGCTTCCCCGTCGCAGCCAGAGCCAACAACGGCGAGCTGTACTTCGAGGCGGACGACATCGAGGCCGTTCACGAGCGGCTGAAGCGGCGCGAGGTCGAGTTCGTCCACGAGCCGCGCGAGCAGCCGTGGGGCCAGCGGGTGATGCGCGTCTACGATCCCGACGGACACATCGTCGAGATCGGCGAGCCGCTCGAGGCCGTGGTGCTGCGCTTCCACAAGCAGGGACTCTCGACGCAGGACATCAGCGCCCGCACCTCCCTGCCGCCAGAGGTCGTCGAGACGATGCTCGCCGAGCAAGGGGGCGGTAGATGACCGCCTCGTATGTGCACGGCTACGACGGCCGCGAGAGCGAGCGGCTGCGCGACCAGGCCGGCACGCTGGTCGAGCTTCTGCATTCCGACACCGCCTACCCGGCGGGTAGCCTGGTCCTGGAGGCTGGCTGCGGCGTCGGCGCGCAGACGGTCACGCTCGCGCAAGGTAGTCCGCAGGCACACTTCGTCTGCGTGGACATCTCGCCGGAATCACTGGCGGAGGCCGAGACGCGTGCACGCGCGGCCGGCGTCGACAACGTGGAGTTCCGCCAGGGTGATATCTATGCCCTGCGTTTCGAGCCTTGCACGTTCGATCACGTCTTCGTGTGCTTCGTGCTGGAGCACCTGGCCCACCCGCTGGAAGCCCTTCTCGGCCTCAAGGCCCTCCTGAAGCCCGGCGGCACGATCACCGTGATCGAAGGCGATCATGGGTCGGCGTTCTTCCATCCCGACAGCGCCGCCGCGCGCGATGCCGTTCGCTGCCAGATCGAACTGCAGCGGGCGGGCGGCGGCGACGCGCTCATCGGCCGGCGCCTGTATCCGCTGCTCACAAAGGCGGGCTTCGACGCTGCGCGCGTGTCGCCGCGCATGGTGTACGTCGACTCCAGCCGCCCGGAGCTGGTCGACGGCTTCACGCGCAAGACGTTCACCGCCATGATCGAGGGCGTGCGCGACGCCGCGCTCGCCGCCGGCATGACCACACCACAGGCGTTCGATGCCGGCATCCGCGACCTCTACCGCACAGCCCAAGAAGACGGCGTCTTCTGCTACACGTTCTTCAAGGCCGTCGCCGAGCGAGCGGGCGCCTAGCCGGGCAATGAGTCACGAGCCACGACCGGGCGGCGCGGGCCACGGCCGGGCGGCGAGGCGCGGCTGGCCGCGAGGCGCCGCCCAAGGCACGGATGACGGTCGCCCGCGGGCTGGCCGACAGGCCCGACGGCCTGCTACATGCCCAGCAGCTTGCTGAGTCGCGCGGCAACGCGCGACGGCTTGCCTGTAGCAGTCTCGTTCTGCTCGGCTTTGATCATGAGCGCCGTGGACGTGTGCACACCGATCCAGCGCAGCGGCTCGGGCTCCCACCGACGGCTCTGATGGTTCACCAGCGGCAGAGTGGTGAGCTCGCTCTTGCGGGCCAGCATCAGGTCGGTGAGCGTACGGCCGGCGAGGTTGCTTGTGGCCACGCCGTCGCCCACGTAGCCGCCGGCGTAGGCGACGCCCGTGGTGGGATCGAAGCCGAAGGACGGATGCCAGTCGCGCGGGATGGCCAGCGGGCCGCCCCAACGATGCGTGATCCCCACGTCGCCGACGGCCGGGAACAGCTCCTTGAGCACGATCTGCAGCCTCTCGAAGACCTTGGGCACGTCCTCGAAACCGCGGCGGATACGTGAGGCGTAGTGGTAGGGGGCGCCGCGACCGCCGATGGCGATGCGTCCGTCTGGCGTGCGCGCGATGTAGATCAGGACGTGGCGGCCGTCGCTGAGCGTCTCACGGCCGGCCCAGCCCACCTCGTCCCAGAACGAGTCCGGCAGCGGCTCCGTGGCGATCATCAGCGAGTAGACGGGGATGTAGCGGCGGGCATAGCCGGAGAAGCCCGTCGAGTAGCCCTCGGTGGCGCGCACCACGAAGCGGGCGCGCACGCTGCCCTGGGCGGTCTGGACAAGGCCCGGGCCGAAGCCGGTGACGAGGCTCTTCTCGTAGATGGACACGCCGAGCCGCTCCACCACGTCCGCCAGCCCGCGGGCCAGGCCGGCCGGCTGCACCACGGCGCTGAGGCTCGTCCGCGTGGCACCGCAGCATCCGCTGACGCGCAGATACGGGTCGACCTCAGCCGGCTCCAGCCAGCTCACGTACTCGCCGAAGCCCCAAGACCGGTAGTACTCGACGTCCGCTCGCACCCGGTCGACCTGCTCGGGTCCCGTAGCCAGGGTGAGCAGGCCGCCCTTGTGGAAGTGGGCCTGCTCGATGCCTTCTTCGGCGACCACGCGACCGACCTCGTCGACCGCGCCGAACATGGCCTTCTGGGTGGCCACCGCCCGCTCGCGGTCGCTCTCCTTGGCGAGCTTCTCGAGCGAGACCGGCAGGTAGGGGTGACACCAGCCGCCGTTGCGGCCGGAGGCGCCGAAACCAGCCACTTCTCTCTCCAGGATCGCTATGCGCAGCGCGGGATCGGCCTTCTTGAGGTAGTAGGCGGTCCAAAGGCCGGTGTAGCCGGCGCCGATGATGGCCACGTCGCACTCGATGTTCTCGGTGAGCGGCCCGCGCGACACGACCGTCTCCGGCAGGATGGCGAACCAGACTCCGGGACCGCCGTTCTCGCCCGCGTGTACGCCCGTCTGAAGACCCTGCTGCCCGCTCACGTGACTACCTCCGTCCATCTGGCGCCGTAGGCCACCGGCCCGCTGTCGTTCCGCCTCACTCATACCGGTTTCGGGCGCGTGCTGGCAAGCGCGCTCCCGCACGAATAACGCAGATCTGGCGAGTGATCGGCTCGTTGCCGGAACCGATCGGCTGCCGGCCGCCTACCGCTTCAGTCGCCAGACCTCCACGCCCTTGGGCATCGAGATGGTGAGCGCCTTGCGGAGCTGACGCGAGACCGGATCCGGCTGCCTGTCGCTGGTCTCGGCGTCTTCGCAGCGCTTGACAGCGGTCCGCACCACCCGAGCGCCGATGAAACGCACCGGCTCCACAGGCAGGTAGCTCGGTGGATCGGAGACGAGCGGACTGGTCGCGTACTCGTCCTGCAGGCCCAGCGCCAGCGAAGCGAGCGTGCGCCCCATGAAGTGCGACGGCCCGACCCCGTTGCCCGAGTAGCCTGCGACGTAGTGGATGTTGCGGCCGGAGCCGATCGTGCCGGCCCAGGGATAGCCGTGCTGGGCGCGATCGACGGGGCCGCCCCAGCGCCAGTCGATCCGCGCGCCCTTCATTGCCGGCATGAGCGCGCACAGGTCCTCGGTGATCTCGCGCGCCTCGCGTTCGTCGTGGAAATGAGCGGGGATGACGCGGCCGGCGAAGCCGAGACGGCCGCCGCCGCGCCCGAAGGCCATGCGGCCGTCCTTGGTCCGCTGGCCGTAGTGCACAGTGGTGCGCGCGTCGCTGAACGGACGGCCCTCCGCCCAGCCGACCGCGTCGAGCCGCTCGGGCGAGGGCTCGGTCGCCACCATGTGCGAAGGGATGAGGAACAGCGTGCGACGCAGCTCCGTGACCGTCCCCAGCCACGAGGCAAGTCCCAGGATCACCTGGTCAGCGACCACGGTGCCGGCTGTGGTCTCGACCACCGACGGCCGCCCACGGGAGAACATGGTCATGGGGCTCGCCTCGTAGACGCGCACGCCGGCCTCGATGGCGACGCGCCGCAGCCCCAGCGCCAGGAGCGCCGGCTGCACGCTGCCCACCTTGGTCCGGATGACGCCCTCCAGCGCGCCGGGGCAGCCGGACAACTCCCGGGCTTCTGCCGCGTCAAGCTTGCGCACGATGTCGCCGCGGCCCACCTGTTCGGCCGCCGCGAGCATGGCGTCCCAATGCCCCACATGCGCCGTACAGGTCGCCACGCTGAGGCCGCCGCCGAAGCCCAGGTCGCAGTCGATGCCGTGCTCGCGCACCGTCTCGCCGATCCCCTCGACGCCGCGCATGGAGGCATCGAGCAGCCAGACCGCGGCCTCTTCTCCGAACAGGCTGATGAACTCCGCCAGGTGGCCTTCGAAGGCGTTCACCCAGCCGCCGTTGCGGCCGGCCGCGCCGGCGCCGCAGAACTCGCGCTCCACGAGAACGACCTCGGCCTCGGGCCGCAGCCATTTCGTGTGCAGCGCCGCCCAGAGGCCCGTGAAGCCTCCACCCACCACACAGACATCCGCCTTCACCGTCGTGGTGAGCGGTGTGATATCGGGCGCCTGCCAGCGCGGATCGCCGGCGAACCAGTAGACCCCTGCCGTGCTCATGTCATCCCCCCGTTTCCGCGGCTCTACCGTCTGCGCGGAACGGAGGCCTGAGCTGCAGGGCGATCATCGGTCCCGCGCGCGCCCATCTCGCCCATCGCCGCGCCGTCGATGAGACGCGGCGGGTCGCCGGTCCGCTACTGTTCCACCCCACTCATACCGCTTCGAGCCGCGCGCTGGCAAGCTGGTATGCGTACGAATCCCGCAAGCCCAACGGCAGCCGGCGGAACGCGAAACGCGGCGGGAGCGCAGCGGGCCGGGCGAGGGTGAGCCTGGCTATGGCCGCGACCGTCGGCGCTCCCAGCTGGGCGCGGGAAGGCCCGACTATGGCCGCTATGGAGTGCGGACCCGGCCGCTACCGCTTGCGCCCGCTGCGGCCGCGTGCCGCGGTGTGCTCCTTGGCGCCGCGACCCGTGCCGCGCGGCGCCCGCCCCGGGTCCGGCGGGCTCTTGGGCGTTTGCCGCGCACCCGGCGAGCCCTTCGGCAGCTTGCCCCGGACTCCGCCCGCAGGCTTCGCGCCGCGGCCGGCCGTCGGCTTGGCGCCTCGCCCGGGCGCGGGCTTCGCCGCCTCGTCGAGCGCCTCTTCCGCGCCCTGCGCGCGGCGTGCCCCGCCCGGCCGCTTGCCGCGCCCGTTGAGCCGCAGCCCCATGGCCGCCTGCCAGACCTCTTCGACCTTGTCGACCGGGATGAAGCGCATGTCCTTGCGCAGGTTCTCCGGCACGTCCTCGAGGTCGAGCTCGTTGCGCGTCGGCAGGATCACGGTGTTGATGCCGGCGCGCTGCGCGGCCAGCGTCTTCTCCTTGATGCCTCCGATGGGCAGCACCTGGCCGCTCAGCGTGATCTCGCCGGTCATGGCCACGTCCGCACTCACCGGGGTGCCGGTGACCAGCGAGCAGATGGCCGTCGAGATCGTCACCCCGGCGCTGGGGCCGTCCTTGGGTATCGACCCGGCCGGTAGGTGCACGTGGACGTCGTGCGTCTGGAAGTAGTCCGCGGGCACGCCGAGCACATCCGAGTGCGAGCGCACATACGTCATGGCCGCCTGTGCGCTCTCCTTCATCACGTCGCCGAGCTGCCCGGTGACGATGAGCTGCCCGTTGCCCGGCATGGCGCTCGCCTCTATGAACAGGATGTCGCCGCCCACCGGCGTCCAGGCGAGCCCGGTGGCCACACCGGCCACGCTGGTGCGACGCTTCACCTCGGCGTACACCTTGGGCCGGCCGAGCAGTTCCTCGACCACCTTGACGCCCACGCGCGTCTTCTTCTCGCCGTGCTCGGCCACCTGACGGGCGATCTTGCGGCACACCGTGCCTATCGACCGCTCCAGGTTCCGCACGCCGGCCTCCTGCGTGTAGTTGCCCACGATGTCACGCAGCGCGGCGTCGGTGAACGTCACATCACCCTTCTTGAGGCCATTGGCCTCGATCTGCTTGGGCACCAGATATCTCCGGGCGATGTGCAGCTTCTCGTCGATGGTGTAGCCGGCCAGGTCGATGATCTCCATGCGGTCGCGCAGCGGCGGCGGGATGGGCTCCAGCTGGTTGGCCGTGGTGATGAACATCACCTTGCTGAGGTCGAACGGCAGGTCCATGTAATGGTCGCGGAAGGTGAAGTTCTGCTCCGGATCGAGGACCTCGAGTAGGGCGCTGGCGGGGTCGCCGCGCCAGTCGGCGCCGGTCTTGTCGATCTCGTCGATCATGAACAGCGGGTTGTTCGTTCCGGCGTCGCGCATGGCGCGGATGATGATGCCGGGCATCGCTCCCACGTACGTACGGCGATGCCCGCGAATCTCCGCCTCGTCGCGCACGCCGCCCACGCTGATGCGCTCGAACTTGCGGCCCATGGCCTCGGCGATCGAGCGCCCCAGGCTGGTCTTGCCGACACCGGGCGGGCCGACGAAGCACAGGATCGGCCCGTGCAGGTCGGCCTTCAGCTTGCGCACCGCCAGGTACTCCAGGATGCGGTCCTTCACCTTCTCCAGGTCGTAGTGGTCCCGGTCGAGGATGCTGCGCGCGTGCGCTATGTCCAGGTTGTCCTCGCTGCTCGTCTCCCAGGGCAGCGTGATGATCCAGTCGAGGTACGTGCGGATGACCGGGTACTCCGCGCTGGCCGGGTTGAGGTTGGCGAGCCTATCGAGCTCGTGGCGGGCCGCCTTGTCTATCTCATCGGGAAGCTTGAGCTCGTCGAGCTTGGCGCGCAGCTCATTGGCCTCGGCCTGCTGCTCGTCCGTCTCGCCGAGTTCCTGCTGGATGGCCTTGAGCTGCTGGCGCAGGAAGTACTCGCGCTGCGTCTTGTCGATCTCCGACTTCACGTCGCTCTGGATCTTGGAGCCCAGCTCCAGCACCTCGAGCTCCTGCGCCAGGATCTTCGTGAGCATGCGCAGTCGCTTCTCGATGTTGCTCTCTTCCAGCAGCCGCTGCTTGTCCTCCGTCTTGATGCGCATGGTACTGGCGATGAGGAAGGCCAACGGGCCGGGGTCCTCGACGTTGGCCGCCGCCATCTCCAGCTCTTCCGGCAGGTACGGCACCAGCTCGACGATCTTCGAGAAGACGTTGAGCAGGTTGGAGCGCAGAGCGTCGACCTCCTTGCTGACCACCTCGATGTCGTGCAGTGCCTCGGTCTCAGCCACTATGTACGGCGTCTCGCGAACGATCCGGGTGACGTGCACGCGGTTGAGGCCCTGCACCAGCACGCGCATGGTCTCGTCGGGCAGCTTCACCATCTTGTGCGCCAGGCCTACGGTGCCGACCTGGTAGAGCAGGTCCGGCCCCGGCTCCTCCACGTCCGGGTCCTTGCTGGCGATCATCACGAACAGGCGGTTGCCGCCCAGAACGTCGTCGATGAGCTTGATGGAGCGCCCCTGCCCTATGTTCAGCGGGATCATCGTGTCCGGGAACACCACGGTGTCCCGCAGAGGCAGCACCGGCAGGGTGCTGGGGATGTCGATCTGCTTCTCGCCGCCCGCAGGATCCGGGACGCCGTTGGCCGGGGAGCCGTCAGCCTGGTCGGCCGGCGGAGCTTCGCCGGCCGGCGCCTCGACCGGGGCCGCCTCGGCACCGAGCTCATTCGCCATCTCACCTGAGCGCGACTGCGCCGCGGCCACTTCTGCCGAAGCCCTCGTCTTCTCGTCGGCACTCATGCTTCACCCTCGCCGTCGGCGCCGCCGGTCGCGCTGTCCACGACCTCGCGCTCGCTGCGGATGGGCACGCGACAGACGCCGGTCTCCGTGTGTGCCAGAGCCAGGCGCACCTCGAGGATGCCGTGCTCATACGACGCCGTGGTCTTGTCCGGGTCTATGTCTACGTTGAGACGGATGCGGCGCTCGAAGTGACCGTAGTCGAGTTCCACCTGCTGATAGGTACGGCCCTCGGCCACGGGGAAGAGCCGCTCGCCCATGACGGCGAGCTGGCGCCGGTCGACGAGCAGGTTGATGTCGTCGCGCTCAACGCCGGGCAGCTCGAGGCGCACGACCACCTCCTCGGTGCTGCCCTCGAAGAACACGTCTGCGGGAGGGCAGTAGCCGCGGCGGCCTATCAGACCTTGCGTGCGTGGCGTGCACGCGTCGGCGAACACCCGCAGCACCTCCCTGTGGATATCGTCCATGCTCACCGGATGACTCCTCTTCGAGCGGATGACCCTTGAGGGCGCGGACAGGCGCACGCTTGCTCCGCGCCGCGCGACCCCAGGCTGCCGTACGCGACGCACGCAGCGCCGTCTCGTCTGCGCGCTCCGCATCATCGTACGGCATCGACCTTGTTCAGTCGCGCCGGGGGGGGCGGGGGGGGGGGGCGGCGCCCCGCGGGGTGGCCC